>NZ_JBXANU010000004.1:0-388677 GCF_058802085.1 Pseudomonas sp. GW822-FHT02G04 | reverse complement strand
ATTTTCGCCAACCTGGCCTACACCAAGACCCGGGCGGACCAGATCCAGTTCAGTGATCCGTACTACATCGCCAAGGAAACCCTGGTGGTGCGTGCCGCCAACGCTGAGCAGCCGAAAAGCTTCTTCAAGGACAAGCGCATCAGTTCCACCAAAGGCTCCACGTCCGAGCAGTCGATCAGAATGGCCGGGGCCACGCCGGTGACATTCCAGGACACCGGCTCGGCCTACATGGCCTTGCAACAGAACAAGGTCGTGGGTCTGGTAACCAACACCATGACGGCCTTGAAGTTGGTCAATCAAGCCAAGGCTAGTGGTGTCGAATTGGCACTCGCCAAGGAACCGATGGCGCTCGAACCGATTGGCGCGGGCATGCGCAGGGATGAGCCGGCGTTCCTCGCCAAGGTCAACGAATCGTTGGCGACGATGGAAAAAGCCGGGGAGATCGACGGGATCTGGGATCGCTGGATCGGCCCAAATACCGAGTACAAAATGGTACGTGAGGACAAAGTACAGAGCCTCAATGACTTGAAGTTCGATCCCCTGCCTTAGATCTCATACACCGCGGTGGACGGGTTTTTCGAGACCCGTTTTGCGCTCTCTCGGCAGCGGGCTCTTTCCCGCACGGCGTCAGTTGACCCGCTGCAAAAGGGAGGCGGTGCAGCCTCGTCCCATTCAAGGGTTAAGGAAGTCCTGATAGTTGGCCTTGGTAATCAGCTGATAGGGAATGGTCAACTGTGCCGTATAGGGTTCTTTCCTGATCATCTTCAGTGCAAGGTCGATCGACCCGATGGCCTGGCCTTTGTTGTCCTGGTAAACGGTCACCAGCAGTTGATCCTTCTTGATCGCGTCCAGGCCAGCGGGCCCGCCGTCGCTGCCACCGACCAGGATGTCCTGGCCCGGGCGCATGCCGGCCTGGCTGATAGCCATGGCCGCGCCAATGGCCATTTCATCAGCGTTGGCGGCTACGGCATCGATTTTTTTGCCCGACAAAATCCAGTTGTTCATCAGGTCCATGGCCTTGCTGCGCTGCCATTCGGCGCTCTGTTCTTCGACCACGTGGATGTCCGGATAGCTTTTGAGCACTTCCTTCACCCCTTGAGTGCGGTTGTGGGTGGCGTTGTTGGAGAGCAGACCGAGCATGATCGCCAGATTGCCTTTGCCACCCATTTTTTCCGCCAGGTAGCGCATTTGCATTTCGCCGGCCTTGATCTCGTCCGAGCCCACGTAGCCGACGCCCGGCGGCAGTTCGGCCTGATCGGGGCGGCGGTTGACGTAGACCAGCGGCACGTGGGCACCTTGCGCGTCGGCCGTCATCTTTTGCGTGGCGGCGGTGTCCACCGGGTTGACGATGATCGCGTCCATGCCCTGGGCAGTGAAGTTCTGCACTTGGTTGAGCTGGCGCACCACATCGCCTTGGGCGTCTTCGAATTGCAGAGTCACCCCCGGCAGATCCTTGGCGTGGGCGGCCATGTAGTCGCGCATCTGCGCCAGGAACACATCGTCTACCTGGGCGATGCTGACGCCGATGCGGATATCGGCGAGTGCCAAGGGGGTGAAGAGGGCGGCGAAGAGGTAGGTCAGGAGTCGTTTTTTCATGGTTTCAGTCCGGTTTTGTTGTTGTTTTTGAACACGTTTGAAATTGGCTCATGCCTGGCGCTTGGCGCTCATCTGCGTTACGCGTTCGGCAAAGGTCACGTAGGTCCAGCGTTCCGTCAGCGCTTGCAGCATGAGTTGTTGCCCGGTCTGCGGGGCCAGGCCATGCAGGGGCGGATCGGTGTCCAGGTTGGTGGGAAAGGCGTAGCCGTCGGCGGTGCAGGCAATCACAGCGTCCAGCTCTTGCGCGTCCAGTACCTGATCCGCCAGTCGCTGCAGCAGGCAGGGGTAGAGCGCCAACATCATGCGTTCGCGGTCCACGGTTTCCATGGGCTTGCCGAATGCCGAGGAGATTTGCAACAGGTTGGCCATGCGCTGGCGATCCGGCGTGTGATTGGTGCCGGCAGCGTGAAACAGCGCCGGGTTGAAGAACAGCAGGTCGCCCTTGTTCAACGGCAGCTGTACGGCGTGATGCTGGAAGTAGTCGATGAATTCGGCGCGGCGCCAGGCCAGGTAACCCAGCGCGTATTGCTGGGAAAACGGCAACAGCAGGGTGGGTCCGGTTTCCAGCGGCATATCGGAGTGGGCCACGGCCCCTTGCAACGTCAAGTACTGCGACAGCGTATGCAGGGGCAACGGGAAGCGCTCGACCACGTCCTCTGTCTGGAAACCCAAGTGATAGTCACGATGGGGCTGTTGCGCCTGGCCGCCCGGGTGCACCACGTTGACCTGTGCCGTGACTTGAAAGCCGGGGCCCAACCAGGCCTCGGCAATCAGCCCCAACAGCGGGTTGGCGTAGTACTCGACAAAAGACGACGGCGATTGCAGCGCTGCCTTTTGCAACGAATTCCAGATGCGCCCGTTGCTGCCGGCCTTGGCGAAGTGATCGGCGGTGAGGCCCTGGGCGGCTTCCTTGGCGAAGATCGCTTCGAACACCTGACTGTGGCGATCGACCACGCCCAGGTCTGCATAGCCCTGGCGTACAACCATGACCCCGGGGCCGTCGCGAAACAGTCGGTGCAACTCGCTCTGCACCTCTGCGCGATGGCCATCGCGCAAGGTCTGCGCGTGATAGATCGGCACATTGTTTTGTACGTCGCTGCAGTGGGCATAGTCCTCGGCTTTGACCTGTTGTTCGCAGAGTCTGGCGAAGTCCTGCAACTGCACTGAATCGGCACCCACAAACGCTGATAGCGGCTGATTCATAGCGCGTCTCCCGTCAGGCTCAGCGGGTTGGCGGGCCGTGGGGCGGTGTCGTCGCCGCAGCCGATCACGCCTTGTTCCAGGTCGATGACGGTGCCGGTCATCATTCCCGATTCGCGCGACAGCAGGAACGCAACGCTCTGCGCCACTTCCTCGGGTTTGAGCAGGCGACCAAAAGGTTGCGCGCGCTCGACAGTCGCCAGCCAGCCATCCTCGGCACCATGGTAGCGGCGCTGGATCTCGTCTTCATGGGGCGTGTCCATCCAGCCGATGTTCAGGCCGTTGACCCGGATGCGGTTGTGCAGGGCGCTGAAGGCCACGTTTTTGGTCAGGATCGCCAGGGCACCCTTGGACGCCGAGTAAGCGGTCAGATACGCCGGCCCACCGTGGCTGACGATGCTTTGGATGTTGACGATGGCGCCCTCCACGCCTTGGCTGATCATCAGTTTCAGCGCTTCCTGCATGAGGAAGAACGGTGCTCGCACGTTGACCGCGAACAGGCGATCGAACAGTTCAGGGGAGGTGTCGAGGATGGTGCCGCGGTCCGACATGCCGGCGCAGTTGACTAGCCCATGGAGGGTGCCGAAGCGGGTGCGGGCGGCGTCGATCACTGCACGGCAATCCTCGACTCGCTCCAGGTCGGCCTCGACGAAAAATGCCTGGCAATCGAGTTCCGCCAACTGGCGCACCTGGACCTGGCCCTGGTCTGCGCGGCGCCCGCAAATGATTAGGCCGGCGGCGCCCCGGCGCGCCAGAGTGTGGGCGACCGCTGCACCGAGGCCTTGGGTGCTACCGGTGACGACAAAGTACTGGCCACGGAACGAGGTAGTGAGGTCGGTTTGAGGCATGTGGTTCTCCTGGCTTCTTGTTGTTATGAGCGTTGTTGTCCTTGCGCCGGCTCGACGCCTGGCGAAACTGAGACTAGCATTGGCAAAACCTCAGTAATGCCCAAAAAAACCTCAAGAAAACCTCAGGCTTAAAACGATGCTCGAACGTGCCAAACACTTTTCCATCAAGCAGATCGCCACCCAGGCGGGCGTCAGCAAGGCGACGGTCGATCGCGTGCTGCACCAGCGCGGCAGCGTGCATTACCAGACCCACCGCCGCATCGAGCAGGCCCTGAACGAATTGGAGGCTCAGGAAAAGAATGGGCTGGCGGCAGGGCGTACGTTCCATGTCGACGTGATCATGCACACGCCGCAACGCTTCAGTGCGGCGGTGCAGGCGGCGATGACCGCGCAATTGAGCAGCCTGGCGCCGTTTCGCATCGCGCCGCGGTTTCACCTGTTTGAAGAAATCGAGCCACAGGCGATGCATGACCAGTTACTGCGCTGCGCAAGTACCGGCAGCCAGGGCGTGGTGCTCAAGGCCGCCGACGAGCCGGCGGTAAACCTGGCGATCAAGCAATTGGCCGCGGCTGGTATTCCGGTAGTCACGCTGGTCACGGACCTGCCGCACAGCGAGCGCATCGGCTATGTCGGCATGGACAACCGCACAGCCGGGCAGACCGCCGCGTACCTGCTGTCGCGGTGGCTGGCGCCACAGCCGCAGGACGTCGCCGTGGTGATCGGCAGTGAGCTGTTTCGCGGTGAAGAAGAGCGGGAGATGGGTTTTCGCATGTGGCTGCGCAGCCGTGCCGCCCATTTGCGAGTAATGGATATCAGCGGTGGCTACGGGGTTTACGATCGCACCTTCGAGCGCGTGATCGAGGCGCTGAAACAGCACCCCGATCTCAAGGCGGTCTACAGCGTGGGCGGGGGCAACCGGGCGATTGTCGACGCGTTCGCCGCACTGAATCGGCCGCTTGAGGTGTTTATCGGCCACGACCTCGACGAGGAAAACCGGCAGCTACTGGCCGAGGAAAAAATCGCCGCGATCATCGATCACAATCTGCAGATTGATGCTCGCCACGTGTTCCTGCATATCCTGCAATTTCATCGCCTGTGGAAGGCCGGGCCGATTGCATCTTCACAAGTGCAGATCGTCACGCCGTTCAATCTGCCTTACTGACTCATCCTGTTTATGCCGGGCGAACGCCCTCGTACGCATCTTGCAGCAGCTGCCGGATGGCCTTTGCTTCAATCGGTCGAGGGTTCCAGTAGGGGTTGGACAAGGCAATGTCCGTCGCTCGATCGAGGTCGGCCTCGGTCAAGCCCAGGTCCTTCAGCCGGGTCGGTGCGCCCAGTGAGCTGGACAGGTCGAACAGTGCCGCCGCCGGGCTGCAATCCTCAACGTTCAACGCTCGGCAAATGCGCGACAAGGCCGGAGCGGCAGACTGGTTGTAGGCAATAGCATGCGGCAACACGATGGTATGGGTCTGAGCATGGGGCAAGTTGAAACTGCCGCCCAGGGTGTGGCAAAGCTTGTGATGCAACGCCATGCCGACGTTGCCGAGCACGGTACCGCAGAGCCAGGCGCCATACAGGCAGTCATCGCGGGCGTCGAGATCGCCCGGGTTTTGACGGATGGTTTTCATGCCGGCGGCGAGCGCCCGAATGCCTTCCTCGGCCATCAGCGACATCACCGGGTTTCCGTCCTGGGCATACAAGCCTTCGGCGGCGTGGGCAATGGCGTTCATGCCGCTGGTGATGGACATGTCGACGGGCAGGCTGACGGTCAGTTCCGAGTCGTAGATCACGGTTTTGGGCAGTACGCGCGGATCTTTGCCGGTGCGCTTGAGGCCGTTTTCGGTCAGGCCGAAGACCGGCGTCATCTCAGATCCGGCATAAGTGGTAGGAATCGCCAGGATAGGCAACCCGGAGTCCATCGCGATGGCCTTGCCGAGACCAGTGGTTGAGCCGCCGCCAATGGCCACCGCGCAATCGGCGCCCAGCTTGCGTGCCAGTTCGCGGGCTTCACGAGCCGTTTCGATGGGCACGTGCATGACGGCTTTGTCGAAAATCTCCGCTGCACGGCTGCCGAGTAATTGGGCAATATTTTCGGCTTGGGGGCGTTGTTCTGGCGTGCAGAGGACTAGCGCACGCTTGGCGCCCAGTCGATCGATTTCCGCTTCCAACTGTTGCAGCGAACCTTGGCCGAAGATGACGCGCGATGGTTGGCCGTTATAAATAAAAGGGGACGTGGGCATATGTCTATTCTCCGCAAACAGGTAGGGATGATGAACGGGTGGCGATAGGGGTCGGTTGATAGGCAAACAATTGCCAATTCATTCCTGTCCTCAGCCAGACATTTAACGTTCGGTTTTGGATCGTTTTAGCCACGCCATGGGAAGTGATATCGGCAACCATTTCGCCAAAGACGATGGCGGTGTCTCCTGATTGATAAACCTTATGAACAACGTGTTGAATTCGGTGATAGACAGAAAGTCCATCACGCAAGTTCTTCAAAAAACTGTCGCAGTTATCCACTTTGCCACTGGAGTGGACATAACTGAGTTCGGGATGAAGTAAACGCTGAATGTTCTCCAGATCATTACTTTGCATCGCTTGATAACGCAGTTCTTCCAACGATGAAATTAATTCAGTAATGGACGGCTCGGTGCTCATGGGACTCTCGGGATTGGCATTGACAATGGAATTGACGACTACGCCTTCGCCAGGAAGAAATCGAATTCCAGGGTATAAAACGGATCGCTGCTGACAGTCCCGTCGGGAGTTTCGCCGGGAGGTTGTTGAGCCCAGTGGGTGATCAGTGACGAGCGCACGCCGAACACAGCATCGGAATCAAGGTAGGGATCACCTTCGCGGAAAACGTGGGTGACCAACCGTTTGTAACCGGGGGCACTGATCACGAACTCCAGGTGTGCCGGGCGCCAGGCGTGGCGATTGAGTGCGGTGAGCATCGTGCCGACAGGGCCGTCATGGAGTACGCAGTGACTTTGCGGCACAACGGTGGAAAAAAAGTATCGGCCGAGCGGGTCGGCTTGTAGCAAGGCGCGCTCGGTATCGCTCGTCACAGGATTATTCAAGTCGCCACCTGCCTGGCTGACCTGAAGGGTAGCGGACGGCACCGGATTGCCTTTGGCGTCACGAATGGTGCCACGCATGTACCCTTTGGCGCCGTGGAGCCCGGCACTGATGTCGGCGCCCAGGTCATACACCGTGGAGTTGTGAATCTGTTGCACGTCGAAGGCTGTCGCCTCAGTGCAACCCGACGGCTTCCTGTCATTCTGAGCCAGCACCAGGGTCGACAGACCCAACGTGTGTGACAGCAGCACAAACTCCTTGCGGTCGGACGAGCAGGCTTTGCCCACTTGTTCGAGAAAATCGATGCCGCTTCGCCATTCTTCTTCCGTGAGTTTGATATCGCGAGCGAAGGCATGAAGATGTTGTACGAGGCTGGTCATTACCTCGCACAAGCGCGCATCAGCGGTGCTGCTATTACGCGCCAATACGGCTTGTGTAATGGTCGCTTCGTCCAGATTTCGCATCTTGACTCCTTGATTTTCTTAAGCCCAAGCACGCTTGGCGATTGGCGAGAAACGTCTTGGGCCGCTCTTTTCAGGTCATAGCGCTGCACGTTATAGTTCCGCACAGCGTTGAAAAAGGCCGTCTACGAAATTCTTTATTTCATATATGAAAAAATAAAAACGGAGCACTGAATGGATCGGCTGACCGAGCTGGAACTGTTTGTCACCACGGCAGAGGTCGGGACTTTGACCAAGGCGGCAGAAATACTTGGATTATCCAATGCCGCTGCAAGCAGGCACCTGGTGGCATTGGAGCAACGGCTCAACGTCAGGTTGATCGACCGCAACACGCGACGCCTGGCTCTGACCAACTCCGGTCATCAATTTTATGCGAGCTGCAAGAGCCTGCTCGGTGAGTTGAAGGAAGCCGAGGCTTCGCTCAGCGAATCGCTGGTGCAGCCGGTCGGCACCCTGACGATTACCTCTTCAATCTCGTTCTGCATGCTGCATATCGCGCCGCTGATCCCGGCGTTTCGCAAGAAGTACCCGCATATCACCGTCAAAGTGCTGGGTGAAAACCGCTATTACGACATTATCGACAGCGAAATCGATCTGGCGATCCGGACCAAGGAATACGAGCCGGATTCCAATATCACCATTCGCCGCCTCGCCGAAACGCGTCGGGTGCTCGCCGCTTCACCGGGATATCTGCAGCGAAAGGGCACGCCGAAGACTATCGACGATCTGGCCAATCACGATCTGTTGATTTACAGCCACGCCAACCAGCCCCGGGTCATGCGCTTTACCAAAGGAGATGAAGAACGGGTGGTCAAGGTCGACCCTATTCTGGAAACCAACGACGGCCAGATTGTCCGCGCGGCGGCCTTGGCCCATGGCGGCATCCTGGTGCAACCGAAGTACATCATCAATGCCGACCTGGTGGCGGGGCGCCTGATCCCGGTGCTGGATGATTGGGACTTGCCGCGCCTGATCATCAACATGGCTTTTCAAAGCCGTCGTTACATGCCAACCAAGCTGCGCGTATTCATCGATTTTCTGCTCGCGGACTTTGCCGAGCACGAGTACGAACGCTACTGGACGCGCTAACGCAGTTTCTCGCTGGACGGAATACACATTTATTTTTTTGATGGTATTCAATGTGGCGAGTGCAAACTATGCTCCGTTCCGCTTGAACAGTTGAGCTTCTCTTGTTCAAAGAGAAGTTGTTCCTTCCGTTTTAATAGTGCTCGACAACACGACAATAAAGGCGTCTGCGTTCGCCTGCGCGTTTAAATATAAATCTAATAATAAGGAAGCGTTAAACCCATGAAAAACTTTGCCAAGTGCACGGTTGCGGTCAGCTTTTGCCTGCTGGTTCCCAATCTCTCAAATGCCGCCAATGAACCCTTTGCCAAGGATTCACGCTGGATGACCGGTGATTGGGCTGGCGTGCGCAGTGACTGGCTGGACAAGGGATTTGATATCGAGTTGGGTTACACCGGGGAAATGGCCGCCAATCTGCGCGGCGGTTATGACAAAGATCATACGGCGCGCTGGACCGAGCAATATGCATTGGGCTTCAAGGCCGACCTGCAAAAAATCCTCGGTTGGGAAAATTCGCAGTTCCAGTTCACCGTCACCGAGCGTGACGGGCGCAACCTGACCAACGATCGCATCGCTGATCCGCGAGTGGGAGGTTACTCCTCGAGCCAGGAAGTTTATGGTCGTGGGCAAACCTGGCGCCTGACGCAAATGTGGCTCAGTAAAGGCTGGCTGGACGGGGCGCTGGACTTGAAGTTTGGCCGATTCGACGAAGGCTCGGACTTCAACAGTTTCCCGTGCGACTTCCAGAGTACGCCGTTCTGTGGCGCCCAGGCAGCGAACTGGATTGGCGACATTTGGTACAACTGGCCGGTCAGCCAATGGGCCCTGCGCGCACGCTACCAGTTCGCTCCCGAGTGGTATGCGCAGATCGGGGTCTTCGAGCAGAACCCCTCGTATCTGGAAACCGGTAACGGCTTCAAGCTCAGCGGCAGTGGAGCCAAAGGCGCGCTGATCCCGGTTGAGTTGGTCTGGAGCCCCACGGTCAACTCGCTGCCCGGAGAATATCGGCTGGGCTATTACAAGAGTACGGCCGACGCCGATGACGTACTGGAAGATCGCAATGGCAACCCCCAGCCCGCCACCGGCGATCAGTTCAAACAGCACTCCAGCCGTCACGGTTACTGGTTTGTTGCCCAGCAGCAATTGACCGCTCGCGACGGCGACAGCCAGCGCGGACTTTCGGTGTTCGCCAACTTCACTGCACACGACAAGGCCACCAGCCGGGTCGATCATTTCATTCAGGCGGGCATCGTCTACAAGGGGCCGTTCGATGGCCGGCCAAAAGATGATCTGGGCGTGGGCATCGCGCAGGTCCACACCAACTCGGACTACCGCCGGCGTGCCCGCTTGCAGAATGAACAGAACGGCATTGCCGATTACGAAGATCCCGCCTATCTGCCCCTGCAGTACAACGAAGTGAGCAGCGAGATCTATTACGGGTTCCACGTCACCAACTGGCTCACCGTACGGCCCAATCTGCAGTACGTGAAGTATCCCGGTGGTGTGCGTGAAATCGATGCAGCAGTGATCGCCGGTCTCAAGATCCAGGCGAAGTTCTAGCCCGGTACTGCCCTGCCACGATCAATGGATTCGAACCGTGGCGGGGTTGACTACAGTTTTCCACTCAGCGGAAAACACATTTGCCGTAGAGACATTTTTTTTCCGTTTCAATGGCAGTAGTCTCAATTCCACTGAGCGTACAAATAATTTCAATAAGGTTGACCTCATGTCCAACAATCAAAATGCCTCCCGTGCTTCGTCAAAGATTCTTTGGCGTATCGCAGCCATCACCACCATGGGGTCGCTGGGATTTGGTTACGACACTGGAGTGATCTCCGGGGCGCTGCCGTTCATGACGCTTGATGTCAGTCAAGGTGGCTTGGGCCTGACGCCCATGACGGAAGGGCTGGTGGCTTCCTCACTGATATTCGGTGGCGCTTTTGGCGCACTGTTCGCGGGTCAATTATCTGATCGCTATGGCCGCCTCGGTGTGCTCAAGGCCCTGGCCATTTTGTTTGCACTGGGTGCGCTGGGTACGGCTATAGCGCCGGATATCTGGACCATGGTCATCACCCGTTTCATTCTGGGCATTGCCGTCGGTGGTGCGTCATCGACCGTTCCGGTATTGATCGCCGAGTTGGCGGCCCCCAAACACCGCGGTCGGCTGGTGTGTCAGAGCGAGTTGATGATTGTCGCTGGACAGTGCCTGGCCTACATCACCAGCGCCGGCCTGGCGCACTTGTTCGACAGTCCGTTCATCTGGCGCTACATGCTCGCCATTGCGCTGATCCCGGCGGTGCTGCTGTACGTTGGAATGCATTTTGTGCCGACCTCACCCCGTTGGCTGGTAAGTAAAGGTCGTATCGCAGAAGCCAAAACGACTTTGGCCGGCATCCGTGATACCCAGCGCGAGGCGGACCGTGAGCTGAAGGAAATCATTGCTCAGTGCAACGTCGAACGGCACCACAGCGGCGTGCTCGGCAAGCTCAACGAACCCTGGTTGCTCAAGCTGCTTGCCATTGGTATCGGCCTGGGTTTCGTTATCCAGTTCACCGGCGTCAATGCGTTCATGTACTACACGCCGATGATTCTCAAAGAGACTGGCATGGGTACTAATGCCGCACTGATCGCAACCATCGGCAATGGCGTGGTTTCGGTGATTGCCACCTTGATTGGCATGTGGGTGATCAACCGCATGGGGCGGCGCTCGATGCTGCTGCTGGGGCTGACCGTCGTGGTGCTGGCGCAAATCTTCCTCGGTGTCGTGCTCAACTTCATGCCGCATTCGCTTGTGCAAAGTTACCTGGCGCTGTCCGGCGTGCTGGTGTTCCTGTTCTTCATGCAGATGTGCATCGGCCCGGTGTATTGGCTGTTGATGTCGGAGCTGTTTCCGACCCACGCCCGGGGCTTGATGAATGGCATTTCAGTGAGCGTATTCTGGATTTTCAATGCCATCGTCGCCTTCGTCTTTCCGGTCCTGCTGAGTGCGATGGGC
This sequence comes from Pseudomonas sp. GW822-FHT02G04, assembly GCF_058802085.1. Lineage (NCBI taxonomy): Bacteria > Pseudomonadati > Pseudomonadota > Gammaproteobacteria > Pseudomonadales > Pseudomonadaceae > Pseudomonas > Pseudomonas sp. GW822-FHT02G04. The sequence goes on along the minus strand of NZ_JBXANU010000004.1, from coordinate 377,413 downwards.
GGCATGACCTTCTTCCTGTTCGCCGTGGTGAACATCGGCTCGATCATCTTCTGCACCTTGTGGTTGCCAGAGACCAAGGGCCTGACCCTGGAAGAGATTGAACAGCAGATGAAGCAACGATTCAGCGGGCGTAAATGGCGTGCTCCCGTAGTGCAAGCGTATTGAGAACTGCCATTGCGCATACCGGCGCCCGACCTGAATGCCTGCCGGCCTTCAAGAATAACGATCAAGGATCTCGAATCATGACTGCTCACCTGGACACCGACATCGCCATTGGCGGCCTTTTCGAAGAGGAACATTCCGCCGAAATCGTCAATGCCCGAATCTCTGCCGACGCCAACCCGCGCCTGGCAGAAGTCATGGCGGTATTGACCCGGCATTTGCATGCAGCCATCAAGGAAATCGAGCCGACCCACGATGAGTGGTTCAAGGCCATCGAATTCCTGACTCAGACCGGACAGATGTGCACCGACTGGCGCCAGGAATACATCCTGCTGTCGGACGTGGTGGGTGTGACCATGTTGGTCGACGCGATCAACCATCGCCGGCCCAAGGGCGCCACGCCCAATACCATTCTCGGTCCGTTCTACGTGGCCAATGCGCCGCACTACGAAAACGGCGCGAACATCTGCCTGGACGGCAAGGGTGAACCGACGCTGGTCAGCGGACGGGTGCTGGATACGGCTGGTCGGCCGATCGCCGGCGCGACCCTGGATATCTGGCAGACCAACGACGATGGCTTCTACGACGTGCAGCAGAAAGGTGTGCAACCGGACTACAACCTGCGCGGGCTGTTTACCACCGATGCCGATGGCTATTACGCGTTCCGCACGGTCAAGCCGCGCCATTACCCGATCCCTGCCGACGGTCCCGTAGGCAAGTTGTTGGGTGATCTGGGCCGGCACCCGAACCGCGCAGCGCATCTGCATTTCATCGTCACCGCCAACGGTTACGACCAGGTCATCACGCACATCTTCACGCCCGACTGCCAGTACTTGCACGAAGACACCGTGTTTGGCGTGAAGAAAGAATTGATCGCCGAGTTCACCACTCAAAGCGACCCGGCGGTCGCCGAACGTTACGACTTGCCCGTGCCGTTCCTGGCGGTCAACTGGGATTTTGTTCTGACCCCGCTCTGATTAACCGACAACTGTCTTTGACCGTTCTCAAACCACTCATAAGTGATCGTCATGCCCACTAAAAATATCGAACTCCTTGCTGCCTATTGGACCCTCGCTGGCGATACCTATCCAGGTGCTCCCAGCGAAATCAGCCCGTTCTCCGTCCAGGATCGTGCACAAGCCGCCTCGAAAGCCGGTTGGCGAGGCATGGGATTCGTCCATGCCGACCTGCTGCATAACGTCGACAAGCTAGGCATTTCAACGGTGCGCGACATTCTCCAGGACAACGGCATCAAACACGTGGAAGTCGAGTTCCTGACCGACTGGCACCTGGACGGAGAGCGCCGCGCGGCGTCGGACAAAATGCGCGACGAGCTGCTGGAAATTGCCGGCGAACTGGGCGCGCGCAGTCTCAAAGTCGCCGGCGGACTATTCGAAGACGGGCCTCCGGATGTGCCGCGCATGCGCGAAACCTTCGCCCTGTTATGCGATCGGGCTCAACCCTTTGGCGTGAACGTGGTGATCGAGTTCCTGCCATTTTCCAGCGTGTGCACCATCGACCGTGCCATTGCCGTGGCTGAGGGCGTTCGCCCTAACGGCGGCCTGTTGGTTGACACCTGGCACGTGGCGCGTGGCGGCATGAGTTTTGATGAAATCGCCAAGATTCCCCTGGAGCTGATCAAGTCGATCGAGCTTGATGACGCCAACCACGCCATCGTGGAAACGCTGTTCAACGACTCCACGCACCACCGTAAATGCTGCGGCGAAGGCCAGCTCGACGTGCCGGACTTTATTCAGCAAGTGGTCAATGTCGGCTACAACGGGCCTTGGGGAGTCGAACTGATTTCCGCTGAGCTGCGCAAGCTGCCGCTGGAAGTGGCGGCGAAGAAAGCCTTTGAAACAACCATCGCGCAATTCGAAGGGATCAAGTTCCCGAATTGATGCGTTGAAGTCCATTGAAGTTTTGCTCGTCTACAACAACGAACAATAGAGTTTCCAGGAGATAAAAAATGGTAGGTATCGCAGTTCTCGGCGCCGGTCGTATCGGCAAGATCCACGCAGCCAACGTGGCTGCAAGCAAGTTCGCCAAGCTGGTCGTCGTGGCGGATCCGTTCGCCGATGCCGCTCAGAGCCTGGCCGATGCCTTCGACACCGAAGCCATGCTCGACTGCGAAGCGGCCATCGATCGCGACGATGTCCAGGCGATCGTCATCGGCACCCCGACCCACACCCACATCAGCCTGATGCTGCGTGCCGTGCGCCAGGGCAAAGCGGTGCTGTGCGAGAAGCCGATTGACCTGGACATGGCCAAGAGCCTGGCCGCGGTGGAGGAAGTGGAGCGCCTTAATGGGCGGGTCATGCTGGCGTTCAACCGCCGCTTTGAGTCCACGTTCGCCGAAATGCGCGCGGCTATCGATGCCGGCGATATCGGCGAAGTGCGCCAGGTGATCATCAGCAGTCGCGACCCTGGTCTGGCGCCTGAAGATTACATCCAGCATTCGGGCGGTATCTTCCGCGACATGACCATCCACGACCTGGACATCGGTCGCTGGTTGCTGGGCGAGGAGCCCGTCGAGCTGACTGCCATCGGCAGCCGTTTGATCGATCCGCAGATGATGGAAAAGTACGACGACTACGACACCGCGATGGTGCAGATGCAAACCGCATCGGGCAAGCAGTGCCATATCAACAACTGCCGCCAGGCGGTCTACGGCTACGACCAGCGCATCGAAGTGTTCGGCTCCAAAGGCATGCTGCAGATGGATAACCTGCGTCCGACAACAATCCGTCGCTGGAACCAGGACGTCACCGATGCGCGCGAACCGCTGCTGAACTTCTTCCTTGAGCGTTATCAGCAAGCCTACAAAGCCGAACTCGATGCCTATATCGAAGCGTTGGTGAAGGGCTCGCCGATGCCGACTACCGTGCAGGACGGCCTCAAGGCCTTGCAGCTGGCCGATGCCGCGGTCGAATCGGTCAAGACCGGGCGCGCGGTCAGACTCTGAGCTTGAACGGTCATTGGCTATCTCGGACAAGAACACCTGGAGAACATCATGTCTTACAAGCTTGAGAGTGGCGCCACTATTGGTGTGGCCTGCCTGGGGATTACCCACCCACACACGTCGGGCCGCGTCAAAGCCTTCAAGCGCATACCCGGCGTGCAGTTCCTTGGCGCCTACGACGACAGTCCCTTGCTCGAGCCGTTCTGCGATGCGATGGACTTGCAGGCACGCAGCAAGGAAGAAATCCTCGCCGACCCGAACGTGCATGTCGTACTGGTGCATCCCAAAAGCTACCTGATGGCCGACTGGGCCATCGAAGCGCTGGAGGCCGGCAAGGCTGTTCTCTGCGAGAAACCGGCGGGCCGCGGTACCATCGACACCACTCGCATCGTCGACGCGGTCGAGCGTACCGGCGGGTTGTTCCAGGTCGGCTACTGCTGGCGCTATGCGCCGTCGGTGGAAAAAATGCAGCAGGTTCTGCAAAGCGGTGAAATCGGCAAGGTGCTGCAGGTTCGCGCGCACGCTGGCTGTTCCCACGACGAGGCCGACACCAACCACATGAAACAACCGGGCGACCGTGGCGGTGCCTTTTATGTGATCGGCTGCCACACCATCGACCGTTTGCTGCTGCACTTCGGCATGCCCAAATCGGTCAATGCGCGGATTACCAAATTCGCCGGACAGATGAGCGATTCGGCCCGCGAGGACGCGGTAGGGGCGGTGCTGAATTACGACGACAAGTTGATCACCATCGACTTCATGTCCTGGGACCCGATGCCCTGGACCGAGAGCTGGGACATTACCGCCTATGGTACTCACGGGGTGATGCATTCCACGCCGATGCCGGCGTCATACAAGCTTTACCACGATGGCAAGAATGGCCATCAGCAAGGCTGGACGCACTGGAACGAGAACAGCTTTCCGGAGATCTGGGCGGTGCGTAAAACCGTCTATTCGCCGGAAATTGCCGAGATCGGTAACCCGGTGTATTTCGACCGTGAAGCCGCTGCCTTCGTCCAGTCGTTGCGCACCGGAAGCCCTTCGACGGTGCCGGCCAGCCAGGCGCATAACATCAACGTGATACTCGAAGCTCTGTTCGAGTCCGCTGAGTTGAATGGCCAGGAAGTCATCCTGGCTCAATAGCGACATGTAGTCCCGTAGGCGAAATACCCCCGTTCGGCTCTGTAAACAGAGCCGGAAGGGGAGTTGCATCCCCGAGAAATGCCAACAACAAAAAGAAGAGGACACTATGCACAAGATCATCAAGGTTGCCGCTGCAGTATTGTTGGGCCTGGCCGTCAGTGCCTGCTCGAAAAACGAAACCAGCACCAAGGGCACCATTGGCATTGCCATGCCCTCGAAAACCGAAGCACGCTGGGTTTCAGACGGTAGCAGCATCGTCGACTCGTTGAAGAAACTCGGTTACGACACCGACTTGCAGTATGCCCAGTACGAAGCGCCGACCCAGCTGTCGCAAATCGAAAACATGATGGTCAAGGGCATCAAGGGCCTGATTGTCGCGCCGATCGACGGCACAACCATGGCCGATGTACTCAAGCAGGCCAAGGAGAAAGGCATCAAGGTCATTTCCTATGATCGCCTGATCCGCAACACCAAAGACTTCGACTACTACGTCACCTTCGACAACTACCGCACCGGGGTGCTGCAGGGGCAGTCCATCGTCGACAAGTTGCAGCTCAAACAGGGCAAAGGCCCGTTCAACCTGGAAATTTTCGCCGGCTCCACGGACGACAACAACGCCCATGTGGTGTACGCGGGAGTGATGTCGCAGCTCAAACCCTACATAGACAGCGGCAAGCTGGTCATTCGCAGCGGCCAGCAATCCATAGACAAAGTAGCCACTCCAAACTGGGACGGCGCCCAAGCCCAGGCGCGTATGGATAACCTGCTCAGTGCCTTCTACGGCACCGCCCACCTGGACGCGGTCCTGGCCATGAACGATCAGATCGCCACTGGCGTGGTGTCTTCATTGCGCGGTGTGGGCTATGGAACGGGTAAGGCAGCGATGCCGATCGTGACCGGCCAGGATGCCGAGATTTCCAGCATCAAGTCGATCATTCGCGGCGACCAGACCTCGACCATTTTCAAGGACACCCGCGCCCTCGCTGAAGCCGCCGCGCAGATGATGGACGCGACCTTGACGGGCAAGACAGTCGTGGTCAACGACAGCACGTCCTACGACAACGGCTCCATGATCGTGCCGACCCAGTTGCTGACCCCGCAACTGATCGATGGCAACAACTGGCAGAAAGTCCTTGTCGATGACACCAAGTTCTACACGCCTGAGCAGTTGCGCTGAGGCAACCCGCGATCGGTGCGTGCTGGCAGGAGAGAAAAAATGACAAAAACAATTCTCGATATGCGTGATATCCAGAAATGCTTCGGCCCGGTGAAGGCGCTGAGCCGGGTCAACCTCAAGGTCGGCGATGGCGAAATCCATGCGATCTGCGGTGAGAATGGCGCTGGCAAATCGACCCTGATGAAGATCCTTAGCGGCGTCTATCCGCATGGCAGCTTCACCGGCGAAATTGTCTTCGATGGCGCGCCACGAACTTTCCAGGGGTTGCGCGATAGTGAGGCGCTGGGCATCTGCATCATTCACCAGGAATTGGCCCTGGTGCCCATGCTGTCAATCACCGAGAACCTGTTCCTCGGTAACGAAATCGCGCGTCATGGCGTGATCGACTGGGATCAAGCGCACCCGCGGGCCCGCGAGTTACTTGCGCGGGTCGGCCTCGATGCCCGGCCGCAGACCTTGGTGGGCAACCTCGGGATTGGCCAGCAGCAAATGGTGGAAATCGCCAAGGCGCTGGCCAAGGACGTACGTTTGCTGATTCTTGACGAGCCCACCGCGAGCCTCAACGAAAAAGATAGCGACACCTTGCTTAAGCTGATGCTGGAGCTCAAGGGAAGGGGTATCACCTCGATCATCATCTCGCACAAGCTCAATGAGATTGGACGGGTGGCCGACGAGATCACGGTGATTCGCGATGGCAGTACCGTCGACGTTATCGACTGCCGTGTCGAGCCTATCGATGAAGGCCGGGTAATCCGCTCCATGGTCGGCCGCGAACTCTCGGACCGTTATCCGACGCGCGTTCCCGACATTGGCGAAACGCTGTTCGAGGTTGAAGGCTGGTCGGTCGGCGACCCGGAGCACCCCGGACGCGATCGCATCCGCAACGTCAATTTCCACGTACGTCGTGGCGAGGTGGTGGGCATTGCCGGGCTGATGGGCGCTGGCCGTACCGAATTCGCCATGAGTGTATTTGGCCGCTCCTATGGCTCGAACATCCGCGGCAAGGCGCGTCTGGAAGGGCGTGAAGTTGACCTTGGCACCGTGCGCAAGGCCATCGATCACGGGTTAGCTTACGCCACCGAAGACCGCAAGGGCGCTGGCCTGATACTGGGTGAAAGCATCACGCGCAATACCAGCATGGCCAACCTGGCCGCCGTGTCCAAACGCTGGGTGATGAACGAACTGGCGGAGACTGCGGTGGCGGTCGATTTCCAGACGCGTCTGCGCATTCGCAGCCCGGACGTTTTGCAGGCGGTGGACAAGCTCTCGGGGGGGAACCAGCAGAAGGTCGTGCTGGGTAAGTGGCTGTTTTCCGATCCCAAGGTTTTGATCCTGGACGAGCCCACTCGCGGCATCGATGTCGGGGCCAAGTACGAGATTTACGCGGTGGTCAATCAGGTGGTCAGTGAGGGCAGGGGAGTGGTGATGATTTCCTCGGAAATGCCTGAGCTGTTGGGTACCTGTGACCGAATCTATGTGATGAATGAAGGGCGCTTTGTCGGCGAGTTTCCGATCGCAGAGGCATCGCAGGAAAAAATCATGCACGCAATCATGAAAAATGAGGTGATCCAGTGAGCGAAGTCAGTGTACCTCTCACATCCAAACCAACGGCGCTCACGTCATTCAAGCGCGGCGCGCGCGAATACGGTCTGCTGGCATCGTTGATCGTCATCATGGTGTTCTTCCAGGTGGCCACCGGTGGGGCGCTGATGCAGCCGCTCAACCTGACCAACCTGTTGTTGCAGAACAGCTACATCGTGGTCATGGCGCTGGGCATGCTGATGGTGATCGTCTGCGGCCACATCGACCTCTCGGTCGGTTCGGTGGTCGGCGTGATCGGCGCGCTGGCCGCCGTGCTGATGGTCCAGTATCGATTGGACTTCTTTACTGTAACGGTGATCTGTCTGGCGGCGGGTGCACTGATTGGCGCGGCGCAGGGTTACTGGGTGGCGGTGTGGGGCATGCCGTCGTTCATCGTCACCCTGGCCGGCATGTTGATCTTTCGAGGCGCGACCATCGCGATTTCCCAAGGACAGTCGATCGGGCCGTTTCCGCCAGCCTTTTCCGCGATCAGTTCGGGCTTCATCCCGGATGTCTTTGCCAACGAAAACCTGCGCATTACCTCGTTGCTGCTGGGGATCGCCGTCGCAGCAGCGTTCTGGGTGGTCGAGTATCGGAGTCGTAAACGCACCCTCAAGAGCGGCGGCAATGTCGCCCCCATGACCCTGTTCGCGCTGAAGAATGGCGTGATCGCGGCGCTCATCGTGTACTTCTGCTACCTGCTCTCGACTTACCGCGGCATCCCTACGGTGCTGGTGATCATGAGTGTGTTGATCGGCGTGTACACCTTCATCATGAACCGCACCGTGATCGGACGCTGGATCTACGCGGTGGGTGGCAATCTCAAGGCCGCCAAGCTGTCGGGGATCAACACTTCGCGGGTGACGTTCTTCGCCTTCGTCAACATGGGCGTGCTGGCGGCGGTGGCCGGGCTGATTTTCGTCGCTCGCCTTAACAGCGCGACACCGCGGGGCGGCACCGGGTTTGAGCTGGATGTTATCGCCGCGGTGTTCATCGGTGGTGCCTCGGCGTCCGGCGGAGTTGGCAAGGTGGTCGGCGTGGTGATTGGCGCTTTCATCATGGGGGTGTTGAACAACGGCATGTCGATCATGGGAATTGGCATCGACTACCAGCAGATGATCAAAGGCGCTGTGTTGCTGGCGGCGGTATTCGTGGACGTATATCAGAAGAGCAAAGGTTGATATGGCAGGCATGATTGGCACCGCAGGGAGACAGCGATGATCAAGCACATTGTGATGTGGAACCTGGAAGGTGAAACGCCTGAACAGCACAAGCAGGCTTGCTTGTTCCTCAAGGAGCAGTTTGAAGGGCTGGCCGGGCTGATACCTGGACTTTTGAAGATTGAGGTCGGCGTGGATTTGAGTCGAATCGACTATGCCTGCGACGTGGTGCTCTACAGCGAGTTTGATTCGCAGGAAGCGCTGGATGCCTATGCCTCCCACCCGGAGCATTTGCGGGTGAGGGGTGAGCTGGGCAATTCACGCATCGCGCGGCATCAGGTCGACTATTTGTCCTCGTAGGCGACGGTAAGAAGTGATGAGGGTGCGGGAGGGGCCAGAAAGTTTGCTCCCCACCTTCCACCTTTGACCTATTCCTACGATTCGGACGCGCTTTAGCATTAGTTAAATTGAACGCGTGGGGGCTGAGGACAGGCATTCACTACAGCGGAAAAATGCCGGACCTGGTTCAACCAATTGTTTCGCTATGCCATGGTTGAAAAGGATTGATGACCAACCCCTCAGCAGACCTCGATATTGCCGCCACTCTCAAGCCGCCGGTGACTAACAATCCCTATTTGCTCATGGAAGACCTTCCTGTCTTCATGCAAAAAATACGGCATTATGGTGGTGGCAAAGCGACTGTTTTGGGTTTGCGCTTGCTGTACCTGACCGGCGTGCGAACAGGTGAATTGCGGTTAGCTGAGCCTGATCAGTTTGACTTGGATCGGGGGATTTGGACTATACCGGCGGTGATTGTTAAGCAGTTGCAGGTGCGATTGCGTAAGGAAGGCAGCAGCAAGATTCCACCTTACGTGGTTCCGCTTTCACGTCAGGTGATCGCGATCGTCCGGGAATTGCTCGAGCTCAGGCGTCCAGCACAGCGCTATTTACTGCCCCATCGCAGTGACCTATCAAAGCGGATCAGCGAGAACACCTTCAACGTAGCGCTCAAGCGCATGGGCTATGAAACCCAGCCTACGGCCACGGTATTCGCGCAACGCTCTCTTCCGCGCTCAACGAGCTTGGCTATGAAGAGAAATGGATCAATGCGCAACTGTCCCATGCCGAACCCAACAAAGTCCGAGCCACTTACAATCATGCACTGTACGTCGAACAGCGTCAGCGAATGATGCAGGATTGGGCTGACCTGCTTGATCGCTGGGAGCGAGGAGAAAAGGGTGTTGTGGCGGCGCCTGCACCGAATCTTTCAGGAGAGTTGGATATGATTGCGGAATACCTGAAGAACCTCTCTGCGGGTGGAAGCCCTCAGCTTGGCGGTGCCTTGGGGCGGGAGCGGGCGGTTTTGGCACGCGGGCTTTGAATAATTTGAGCCGTCGGTAGGTGATGGCGCAGCGGTTAGAGGATTGGTTAATTAAATGGCTTCGCGGTGTTGGGAGTGCTTTTCTACCAGTGCTGCGTTGCTTGTTGATCGTGCATTTGCAAAATTGAAATCGGTACACTCAGAAACTTAGCTACTGGGGCTGATATATGAACCTCTCTGATGCAACGCTGGTGCTGCTGCTTGCGGCTCGAATCCATGGAACGGACGAAGCTGTTAGAGCTTCGGCCAAGAGCGTGGTGAAGAAGTTGCCGAGAAGCAAGCGCGATCTGATTTACAAGGTTATCGATTCGCGAAGTCCTCTCCATCTCGTGGGCTTTTTAGCAGAGAATCTGGATGATTGATGGTTTACCAGCGCCAGCGCGTTTTCTGCTTATCCCATCCAAGTGATGGCATCCGACGCTATGTTCTGTTCGCGCGATGATTCGGAGTGGCTTGCTCGGACCAAGACATTCCTGCTTGCCGGTTGACGCTCGGGGCCTGTAGGTCGACCCCAAAATTTTCGCCGGATCTTCTCCTACTTGCCGAATATTCCTACATTTTTCCTTCTGTGCATTTGTTAGCGTATCACCTTCATTTTGATGTCCGCTCAATGAAAGCGGTACTTCGACTTTGTCAGGAAAGAGGGTTGGAAAGGTGATGGATCACTCACTAGCATTGAAGGTTGTCGATCAGGAAAGAACAGAGTCACTGCGTGAACGGATGGACGCCGCCGGGTGTGTGTTCGAGTTTGTGGTTGTGTCTCCTGGGGAGAATTCACTGATCGATGAAGCAATGCATCGACTAGCGCTGAATGCATTGTATGAACAGATCATGGCCAGCCAGCTTGATTGGCATCGTAAGCTGATCCGGAGGCTCCCCTGCGGCGATTACCCCGAACCGAGCATGACTTGGGCTTTGGATAGGGCTACCGCCACTCCATTGAGTCGAGCAGAAGTCCGTAACCTGACATTGACCGAAGATTATCAGCGAGGGCCATTAGCTCTATATAGCCATTTCCGCGAGCCTCCCTATCTCACCCAGTTTGAGGGCGGTGAGGTGGAGGCCGAGGCGCTTTTTCGCGAGTGGCTTGAACTGCTTGGAGTCGAAGACCAGGACGACGTGGTTACTCTGAATTGGGTCAAGGGGGGCGTGGAGGGCAATAGTGGGTTGCTCGATAAAGACAACGTTGCCTCCGGACGTGAGTTGTGGAGTGACTACTTCGATGCAGGTTTGGAGTGGTGGGGGATTTGGTGTCTGACCATCTGGAATCCACGACGTCGTACGTTGGGTGCATTAGCTGCCAGTGCAACTGACTGTCGCTTGGGGGCGTATATCTGACAACTGCCGCCTTGCCGTAAAGCAATACGGGGAGTCGAGCTATACCTTGTTTGATGTGGCCGACGTTTCACCGATTCTCTCTTCGGCCTGCACACGCCCAGCTTTTGAGCCACAGCGTTCGCACTTTCTTGTCGCATGCACAGCGCGATGACCGCAGCCTGCTTCATCGCTGGCGGGCGCGCTAGCCCGTCAGATCGACCAACGACGCGCGTGTGCAGTTCGGGGTGCAATTCGTGAATCCAAGTACGCAACGAATCCCGTGCCGGGTAGCCCGGCGCCTTGATGGTGGAAGCGATGCAGCGCCCATGGTCGAGATAGTACCCGACAGCCTTTTCCCTTTGGGCCAGTGAGTACTCCAGCTTCGAGAGCACGTAGCCACGCGACAGGTCGAGGCATCGCTCGTACTCTTCATGCCAGCTCATCAGAGAGTTCTTCGTCGGGTAGCCCAGCTGACGAATAGTTACCCCGGTGTACTTCCCCAGTTTGATGTAGAGCTTGGGGGTGATGAAAGCACTAATCTAATACTGAGGATTTCCAATGATTTGCGGTTTTTTTGACCTGATCTCAGACTCAAAATTATCGATAGCGCTTAGTGCTAGAGTCTTTTGCTCAGATAGATTTTTTCTCATTACACGCATCACTCGATTTCTTCTTGCTTTTAGGTAATCCAATTGGCCCGCTGGATTATCACTCAATGAAAGTGGAAGCATAGTTAAGGTGTCACTGAGTTCCTGCTTTGAGAGCTGTCCTTTCTTCGCGAACATCAATAAGCGTTCCATATGGTGGTCAGAAAATAGCCCCAACGCTACAAGTGAATCTTCTAAATTTCCGCCATCTAGCGCTCTAAAATGCTCAACTAAATACTGAGCGCTCCAATCATTTCCTTGCTCCACCCAATGCGTCAATTGGTTGAGGTTGCTGTTCGACTGCTCGATAATCGACCAGCATTCAGTTTCGCTAGCTTCTGATAATGCAATAAAAGTACGCTTTTCTGGAGTGGCTAAAAACATCCTAACTACCTCTAGGCAACTAGGTGAACTATCACTCCCCGAAGCTGGCATGCCTAAGCTTGTAAGTATGAATAGCGTAAACAAAAGTTCAAGTGTCGACTTTTTTATAATCATGGCGCACCATCTTTCAATAGATTAAGGAAGTATCCTTTCTGGAGAATAACCCCGTACGCAGGGTGTATTCATTCGTCGTCAAACAAGTCATTCGATTGGACTAACAATTACTGTAATTCTTCCACTTCCATCAGAACTGATAATGTTGTTGATTCTATTCATGGCGTTAATTGTGTTAGCAAGGGAATCGGTGGAGTGCGAGGTTCCAGCGCCGATACAGCCCTTGAAGTCTTGTGGGTAATTACCGTTGTGAATCTGTATGTTTTGGTAACCCGGATTGCCAGGAATATCTTGCAGCTCAACCCGATGGGGGGTGTGGTCTGTCCTCACAGAAGCGTCATACGTTCCCGCTGGAATCGGCGGCTTGTCTCCGTTATAACCCGCAAAAGCATTCTCCATAGTGTAACCGGAGAAACTATTTGAGGATTGGTCGCTCGTTACGCTAATTGTTCCCTCCACAGTATTGCCTGTAGAAGAATACGTTCGATTGGAAATTCTGATCGTCACTTCCAACCCTAGGGGGTCAAGAAATTTGACTGGATTGCCTAAAGTATAGACATATGTATTAGTCCCCCCTGCCAATCCAATCGGATCTCCCGAGATAAATCTCCCAAAACCTGGAGAGTAATACCGTGCCCGATAGTAATAGAGCCCCGTGCCATCATTTTCTCGACCGGTGTACTGCTGGCTGTTAGCGCTGGTGGAGCCGCTGCTGCTGGTCTGGCCATAAGGGTCATAGGTGTATTGGGTGGTGGATGCTCCGCTGCTGTCGGTGAGCGCTTGGGTTGAACCCAGTGCATCAGCCAAGTAGCTGTAAGTGCTGCCACTGGCTTCGGTGCGGCTAAACATTTCATCGAGACCGCCCGTGAGGAGGTTGGCTTGCACCGTCGGGGGGACGGCACCGGTCAGCTCTTGCACCAGGTTGAGGCCATCGAAAACATAGCCGGTGGTCTGTCCGGCAATCGTCTTCTGGCTGCGTCTGTTGGCCGCGTCATAACTGAAACTGCCGGACGTGGTGCCCGTGAGCGTGCTCAGGCGCTGGCGCGAATCCCAGGTGTAGGTATTGCTGCCGTCGCTGGTCATGTTGCCGTTGGCGTCATACAGCAAGGAGGCACCGCTCCATGCCGTCAACTGGTTAGCCGCGTTATAGCTGGTGGAGCTCACAGCACCGGGGAGGGTGGTGCGGGCCAGGCTGCCGCCAAGCTGCACTCGCTGACCGGCGTTGTCGTAGGCGTAGCTCAAATTACCAAGGCTGGTGCCGCCCTTGGCGTAATTGAGGTTGATCAGTTGGCCGGCGTTATCGTAACCGTAACTGACGGTCACCCCGTTGGGCAGGGTCAAGGTAGCACGACGGTTGTCCGCGTCATAGGTGAACGCCGCGCTCTGGCTGCCATTACTGAGATTGGTCAAGCGACTGCCGACGTCATAGGTGTAATTCACAGCGGGCTGGCCCGTCACCGTCATACTGGTGCGACGATCAGCGGCATCGTAGGTGTAGGAAACGGTGCCTAGGGAGGTGGTTTCGCTAAGCAGGTGATCCATATTGTCATAGCTGCGGGTGATCGTGCCGCCTTGAGTATCCACGATCTGCGTCAGACGGTTACCACCATCGAAGGTGTAGCCAACGGTGGCATCCGGTGCTGTCAACGAGGGACCACTGCCGATCAAGGTTTGCCCAAAGGCTGATTGCGTGCGCCGATTCAAGGCGTCATAGGTGTAGGTGGCGATGACGCCATTGCGGGCGGTCCACTGTGTCACATTATCCAGGCCGTCGAGACCATAGCTTTGCGTCGCGTTCAATGGGTCGGTGTAAGTTATACGACGATCGCGAGCATCATAGGTGTAGGCATGCACTCCGTTCTTGGCGTCGGTGACGCTCAGGAGATTACTGTTCGTGTCGTAAGTAAAACCGGTCACGTTTCCTAGCGGGTCCGTAACCTTGGTTTTGCGATCCAGCACGTCGTACTCCATCAGGGTGCGGCGTCCCACGGTGTCAGCCATTGCCATGACACGTCCCACGTTATCGGTGAAGTAGTTGATGGTTCGCCCCAATGGGTCGCTAACGCTGGCGAGGTCTCCAAGAGAATAGTTGAGAGCGGTATTCGCTCCGATGGGATCGGTGATCTGCGTCACCCGCCCTTGGCTATCCGATGTGAATTTCACAGCATTGCCCAAGGGATCGGTAATCTGTGTCAGACGCCCCAAACTGTCATAGCTGTAATTGGTGGTATGGCTCAGACCATCGGTATGACTGGTTAGTTGATTGAAGGTGGGTTCGTAGGTATAGCTGTCCGTCACGGCCTGCGATGTCCCTTGCAGTCGGGTCACGCTGGTGAGATTTCCCACGCCGTCGTGTGTATAGCCGGTCACTCGTCCCAGGGCATCGGAGACGGAGGTCACCTGATTGGTCGTGGCGTCGCGCTGGAGGCTGTAACTCTGCTGCTCGGACAGACCGAGACCATAGGTGTTTGTTGTGACGTAGCCTGCCCCATTAAATGCCAAACGCTCGATGTTGCCGCGAGGATCCGTAATGTCCGTCTGGGTGACTTGGCTGCCGCTGAGGGTGTAGGCGAATTGATAGGTACCCGCCACGGTGCTGCCATACCCCAGGGTTTGCTGGGAGACCCGGCCGTTGGCATCATAACTGTTGCTGAGGAGTACATTTCCATTGGGCCGAGTAATGATCAGCATGTGGTGGGAACTGTCGTAGGTATAGGTTTCCACACCACCATTGGCGTCGGTTACTGTCTCAAGATTCCCATTACTGTCATATGAGTAGTTGACCGTGCGACCTATATTGTCAGTGGCCTGAGTAATGCGATTGCTGGAGTCATAGGTAAAGCTTATCCAGCGCCCGTTGGGCGATGTCACCTGTTGTAAGTTTCCGTTAGAGGCTCGCGTCAACGTGATCGTATTACCCACACGGTCCTTGATTTGAGTCATGGCTGCTTTTGCCGGCACGGTGTTACCTGGTGCATCCGGGAACCACATTTGGTAGCCATCTTTTAGCTTGAGCAGCCACGGCGAAGCACCGCCAACCCACGAGATGGTCGCCCCCTGATACCGATCCAATGGGGAGCCATTGTGTTGATACACCGCATCAAAGTAACCCGTACCTGTCGAGGTCCGGTTGAAGTGAATACGCTCGCCATCCGAGAGAATCAGATCCTGATAGGTATAGGGAAAGGTATCGCCAATCATGAAGATGTCATAGACGTGATTGGTACCGACGCCGAAGGCGCGCGATCGCGTGTCTTCGGAGAGGTAGGTGCGAGTCAAGGTCAGCGGGAGCGTATCGGCGACCGTCAGGTCGGTGTGTGGGTAGGTGAACAACCCCGTAGACGTATCCACCGGCTCGGCTTTGTCGCTCGAAGCAACCCCCAACCCTTGATTGCCGCCTCCGGCTGTAGGGTTTTTGGCGGGCGCCAAGGACGGCGAGCTGACCATGGCTCCAGTGAACTCGTAAATACCAACCCCATCACCTGGAATGACCTGTTTGCCGTTCGCGGAAACTAATCCCCCACCATAGACATACCAACCTTTGTAGGCGGGATCGTAGGTCCAGAAGTCCATCGTCGAGCCAGGTGGGCGGCTGTTGTAATTGGGATAAATGATTTGTGCTGCCTGAAAGCTTTTGGGGTCGATGGCTTGTAGATTCGCACTGCCTGGCTGGATGGTGAAGTACACAGGGATACCGTGCGTGGGCAGTGGAAATGGCGTCCGATCAACAGGAATGGGGGTGATACTGACGGAGGTGACAACCTTGCCATCGATATCGCGAATGACCGTTCCTTTGGGGATGTGCAACTCCAGACCAGGAATATGAGGCGTAGTGACCGTCACCTCACTTGTCGTAGGCGACGACAGACTCACCGCATGTTGTGTATCGGTACGGGGCAACCAAATGGTGTATTGCAGGGACTGCGTTTTGCCATCCTGAAAAATGACGACCAGATCATCGAAAAATCCATATTGACGACCTGGCTTGTTGGCACCAGAACCATCGATTCTCAGCGTTTGATTTCCGGTATTGATACCACTCAGTAGAAAGCGGCCAGTCGCGTCCGTAGTGGCGATTTTTTCGCCCATTTTTAATTTCACGCCTACGGCTGCCTTTCCATTCATCAACAGCACCTGACCCGCCAGGGCTGTAACCCCCGAGGGGGCTTGCAAGGGTGGTAAAGCTTGTAAGGGGGAAGGCGGGCGATTGGCGCGCCAGTCCCCGGTGAAATGCTCTGGGCCCGGGATCCAGTCTTCAGGGCCAGTGTTGGCCATTTCGGGGCTAGGAGGAGTAGCCGGAGGCTTGGTTTGATCATCGAGGGCGCCAGAGGAATTGGTGCCGGTTGATACGGTGTTGGCGGTCAGGGCCTGCGTAGTGAAGTTGTACCCCGTAAGTGGGAGTTGAGTGCCACTCGCGTCCGTGGCGCCGCTGACAAAGACGCTGTAATGCGTATCCGGTAATAGCTCCTGCGTCGGGACAAAGAACACTGCTTGCCCGTTCTCCACGGGAGTTACTCTGCCGGTAATTTGACCGGTCGGGCCGATCATCGTCACAGTGTTGCTGTTCAGTGACGTCACCGCCATCGGCTTGGAAAAGCGCAAGCTGATCCAGCTGCTGAGATCAACGGCGTTGGCATTAACCGCAGGTAGACTGGCTTGCACTTGCGGTGGACTTTGCAGGGAGGGTGACGTCGCTAGCAAGCCGGATTGGTTCTCCTCCTGCAGTGAGAAAACTTGCCGGGATGGGTCATAAAGTTCGCCAAGCGTCACCGGTTGATCACTTTGGTTTTTGCCTCCCTGGATCAGGACGGAGTCCGCAGGCAAGGTTTGCGCAGTATGCCCATAACGAGCACTCAATAAGCCGGCGGGCAATTGAGTTACCGTTCCGGTCCGGGAATCCCACAGCTCTGCACTGGATAGCGCGACATGTTGCGTCGATAAGCCACCAACCAACAGAATACGACCATCTAGTAATAGGGTGGCCGTATGCTGAGTGCGTGCAGTAAACGCAGCATCAGTAACCAGCTGCGACTGCTGTGTCTGAATACTCAGACGCTCTGCCTGGTTGAGGGGGGGGCTGTCCGCGCCAATTCCGCCAACGATAAGCACCGTGCCATCCGGCAACAAGGTGGCCGTATGGCCTTGGCGTGGCATGTTTAGGCTGCTCGCGAAGTGCGTATCAGTGTTTGTCACTGGATCAACCACGGTCAGTGTCGCGAGTGTCACGCCGTTTTCTGTACCTCCGCTGAGTAACCAACGGCCATCAGGCAACAACGTGGCGGCTTCACCAGCATGACGCATGGGCACGCTACCAGCAGCGCCGCCAATTGCCGAAGCGGCGATCGCCAGGGAACTCAGCATGGTTAGCGCAAGCCAGGCGATAAGCAGCAACAAGCAATACGTCACTCGCTGTAACCAGACCTCAGTGTTAGAGGATGCAACGCAACCGGAATAATTCCCTTTCATGGCGCATTACCTCAAGGATTGGTCACGCTGACGTTAATGGAACCCACATTGGCAGCTGAGGGATCGACATAGATCGTATAGGTGCCGGTGGTGGGAAGCGTCTGGGACGGCAGGTTAAAGCTGGCGCTACTGGACGTGGTCGATGTAAGGGACGTGTTGTCGGGCTTTTTCAAAGTAACCGCCACATAGCCCATGCTGTTGTTTGTCAGATGAACCGTTGCTGACTGACCCGAAGTCCCACTGAAAGTGATGCTCGCGTTTTGACCCGCAGCCGTTGTGGTGACAGTCAAGGCGGAGCCATTGATCGTGACAGAGCCAGTCACATCTGCCGGCACGCTGGTCAGGTGAAAGGTCATACTGCCGGTGTCAGCGCTGCCCGGGTTGAGATAGATGGTGTAGGTGCCCGTGGTCGGGAGCGTCAGGGTGTCCGTGAAGGATCCTGTCGACCATGAGTTGAAATAGATGTAACCGTTACTGGTACTGGCATTGCCATTGGCATCCGGCTTGTAGATGTAGACCAATTCGCTGCGGCTATACGTGGAATTGGGTGCACTGAGGTAGATACGCTGAGCGGAGGTGCCGCTGAACGTGAGGCTGCCGTTCTGGCCGATGGCGGTCGTGGTCAAGGTGGCATCGGCCCCATCGATGCTGATCGTGCCCGTGACATCTGCCGGCACGCTGATCAGGTGAAAGGTCATGCTGCCGGTGTCAGCACTGCCCGGGTTGAGATAGATGGTGTAGGTGCCCGTGGTCGGGAGCGTCAGGGTGTCCGTGAAGGATCCTGTCGACCACGAGTTGAAATAGATGTAACCGTTACTGGTACTGGCATTGCCACTGGCATCCGGCTTGTAGATGTAGACCAATTCGCTGTGGCTATACGTAGAGTTGGGCGCACTGAGGTAGATGCGCTGGCCGGTGGTGCCGCTGAACGTGAGGCTGCCATTCTGGCCGATGGCAGTCGTGGTCAGGGTGGCATCGGCCCCATCGATGCTGATCGTGCCCGTGACATCTGCCGGCACGCTGATCAGGTGAAAGGTCATGCTGCCGGTGTCAGCACTGCCCGGGTTGAGATAGATGGTGTAGGTGCCCGTGGTCGGGAGCGTCAGGGTGTCCGTGAAGGATCCTGTCGACCACGAGTTGAAATAGATGTAACCGTTACTGGTACTGGCATTGCCACTGGCATCCGGCTTGTAGATGTAGACCAATTCGCTGTGGCTATACGTAGAGTTGGGCGCACTGAGGTAGATGCGCTGGCCGGTGGTGCCGCTGAACGTGAGGCTGCCATTCTGGCCGATGGCAGTCGTGGTCAGGGTGGCATCGGCCCCATCGATGCTGATCGTGCCCGTGACATCTGCCGGCACGCTGATCAGGTGAAAGGTCATGCTGCCGGTGTCAGCGCTGCTCGGGTTGAGATAGATGGTATAGGTGCCCGTGGTCGGTAGCGGCAGGGTATCCGTGAAGGATCCGGTCGACCATAAGTTGATATAGATGTAACCGTTACTGATGCTGGCATTGCCATTGGCATCCGGCTTGTAGATGTAAACCATTTCACTGTGGCTATACGTGGAGTTGGGTGCACTGAGGTAGATACGTTGGCCGGCGGTGCCGCTGAACGTGAGGCTGCCGTTCTGGCCGATGGCGGTCGTGGTCAGGGTGGCATCGGCCCCGTCGATGCTGATCGTGCCCGTAACATCCGACGGCACGCTGATCAGGTGAAAGGTCATGCTGCCGGTGTCGCTGCGATTCGGATTGAGGAAGATGGTGTAGGTGCCCGTGGTCGGGAGTGTCAGCGTGTCGCTGTAGGACCCGGTCGACCAAAGGTTGCTATAAATGTTGCCGCTGGTGGTGCTGGCATTACCGTTGGAATCCGGCTTGTAGATGTACACCCATTCACTTTGGGAAAATGTGGAGTTGGGCGCACTGAGGTAGATGCGTTGGCCGGCGGTGCCGCTGAACGTGAGGCTGCCGTTCTGGCCAATGGACGGTGTTGCCACCCTGGCATCCGGACCGTCAATACTGATGAGGCCGACTGGGTCTGGTGGCACGTCATACAGGGTAAAGGTAACGTTGCCGGTGGCATTGCTGCCGGGGTTGATCAGGATTGTATAGGTCCCGGTCGTAGGCAATGTAATGGGATCGACATAGCCGGTGGAAGAACACTCGGTAGAATTGGTCAGGACGCTGCCATTGGGGTTGTAGATGACCAGGGCATAGCAAGCTGAAAAAGTCCCCCCTGCCATATTCAAATAGATGCGCTGGTTCTGTGTGCCATCGAACAGAAGCAGCGCCTTTTTACTCCCGGTTGTAATGCTCACCGTCTTGCTTGCAGCGAAGGCAAGACGATCCATGTACTGGATGTCAGTGGCCAACAAGGGAGAAGGCGGAACAAACAAATCCTGGGTGCTGATTGCAGTGCCATAGGGTGTCGTGACGCTGACCTTACCGCCCATAGTATTGGCGGGAACACTTGTGGCGATGCTGGTCGTGGTTGTGGACGTGATGATAGGGGAGCGGAGACTCAACACTATTTTTTCTTTCGTTTTGTCCGTTTGGAAGTTGCTTCCCGAAATGGTCACCGCGGTGCCAGCTGTCCCGATAGTTGGCGTAAAGTTGGTAATGATGGGGGCTTGGTTCGCTGTGATCGTGAAGTTGGTCGTTGAGGTGGCACTGCCCGCTGGCGTGGTCACACTGATCGGTCCGGTAGTGGCGGCACTCGGTACCAACACCGTGAGGCGGTTGGGATAACTGGGGTCGATGGTCACCGAACTGGCGGTTACACCATTGAACTGCACGGTATTCTGACTCGCCGTGCTGCTGAAGTTACTACCGTCAATGGTGACCGTTGTGCCGACCGGACCTTGCGCTGGTGAAAAGGCCAGGATGCTGGGAGTGCCCGCGGTATAGCCCTTAATGGCCGTGATATTACCTACCACATCGTAATTGTATTCGGCCGATGCCGTGCTATTGGTGACGCCAGCGAGGTGACCGGCTTGGTCGTAGCTGTAGCCAATGGAGCCAGTGCCTATGGTGATGTTGGCGGCGGACGAGGTCGTGGCGACGTTTTGGGAGTCTGTGGCTTTGGCCGTGAGGCTGTAGGTGCCAGGTGGAACGTTGGCCCACTTGAAAGCAAATGGCGGGATGGTGACCGTGCTCAGCAGTGTGCTGCCCTGATAGAACTCTACTTTGACAATGTTCCCAACGCTCGTCGCGGCGGTTGCAGCCAAGCTGACTGTTGCCGGTACGATAAATGATGCGCCACTTGCCGGTGCCGTTAAGGTCACCGTTGGTGCGGCAGAGACTTGGGCAGCAAACGCCATGCTCAGCATCCACCATGTCATCACAACGAGCCGATACCAGCCTGACGCTTGCTGCGACATATCCCTATCCTCGGTTCTGTTGTGTGTGGGCTGATTCGCATGCAGCCTTTTGCTGGAAATGAGCGCTTGTCAGGGTTTTGAGAAACGCCACCAAATCGATTTTTTCCGTGGGCGTCAGAACCAAAGGACGACTGGCTTGGATACCGCGGTAATACACTTCCAGGTCTACGGCTTCTTCGAGTGTTGCGACGCTCCCGTCGTGCATATAGGGCGCTGTCTCGGCCACATTGCGCAGGCTGGGGGTGCGAAAGCGACCGAGATCGACTGGATTCAGAGTGACGCTGAAACGGCCTAGTTCGGCCAAGGCGGGATCCGATTGCACGAGTGCCTGCCGTTCGGTTGCAGTCAGCTTTGCAAACCGAATCGCCTCTGGGGCCAAGCGATCCGCGAGATACCTGAATCCCACTCCTAGGGTGTGAAACTGCTGATCGGTGAACAACGCGCTGGTCTCGCCGATGACGTGGCATTGCCCACATTGGGCACGACCACGAAATAACTCCAGGCCGCGCAAAGCGTCTGCCGGCAGGGCCGTTTTGTCGTGTCCATAGCTGTAACGATCAAATGTAGAATTACCCGCCAGCAGGGTGCGTTCGTAGGTAGCGATGGCTTGTGCAACTTGCGTGGCTGTTAACGTCTCAGGGGAGGCCGCAAACACCTTCTCGAAAGCCGCAACATACTGGCCGTCCTGCCGAATGGTATGGAGTAACTGCGCCTCATCATTCACGGCGTGTTCGATCGGGTTAAAGAGGGGATCCGTAGCCTGCGACTCGAGGCTGTCGCGACGTCCGTCCCAGAACTGCGTTTCGGCAAAAACCGCATTGACGAGGGTAGGGGTGTTGCGGGTTCCAAGCTGGCGATGGATACCCTGGGCGCGCGGCAAGCCATCGATGAAGCCTCGTTCGGGTTTATGGCAAGAGGCACAACTGATCGAGCCGTCAGCACTCAGACGCTTGTCAAAGAACAGCGTTTTGCCAAGCTGGATTTTTTCCACCCGATGATCAGGTGACGAGGCATCTGGTACGGGCGGAAGTCCCAGCAAGTTATCTACGGCTTGCTCCGTACAAGTCGCCGACAATCCGGGCAGAGGGTCAGCCATAACCATGCCGGCAGGCAACAACACCAGGCACATGCTCAGGCAGTGCACGCTGCGCATGCTCAGTTACTGGTACTTAACGGGCTGAAGTCGGGAGCCAGGATGCCAGAAGGGGTAGGGGAGAGAAGCAGAGTGCTTTGTATCAATGCATTGGCGAATGCTCAGCATTTGCTGCCGAGACTTTAGACCTGAAGCCACCATAAGCACCTCCCTGTGAACCAGAGCCACATTGGGCTCGTCGTACACGTCGTATGCACAGCGGTTGGAACACTTGCGTGTTCACGATGGGGTCTTCATTCCATGACCTTGGGTTAGATCGAACGTCCACGATCCTGAGCATCCAGCACGAGATGACGGTAGTACAGGGTTTGAAAACTTGCCAATGGGAGACTGGAAAGCGCCTGGGCTGGAGCGCTCCGTGTCTGAGTGGTGACTGACAGCGTGGCCATACAGACAGACCAAAAATCCGTTTCAAGTCCAAACGTAGCATAGCTGGCTTTTGTGATGAGCTATCACTATTCAAGCAGGAAGTTTCCTGACATACGGCTATCATCGTTTTCAGCTTTCCGACACGTGAGACCGATGGCAGGGAGAGGGGATGAGGACGAGAATTATCTGTTCATTGGTTCTTGGAGGCGTTGTTTCAGGATGTAGCCATCTAGCGCCAGATATTAAGGACTCGGAGGTGGCAGCCGACCGTCCTACGACCATCAACGGTTTTGTGATTGCGTCAGACCAAACGGCACTGCGATACAGAGCCAAAATCGCTAAGCAGGAGGAGAGAGAGTGGGACACTGGTTCAGCCAACTTGATCGGGGGAGGCATAGGTGCGATAGGGGCAGTGGCTCAATCTATCCCAATCGCTGGAGCGGGAGCGCTGACTGTTGGCGTATCTACATTGGTCTCTAGCTTCTATGGTATTGAGAAACAAAACGATGCGTACACGTCTGCCTATGCGTCGACTAAATGCCTGACAGAGCTGGCTTCAAATTTGGAAAGCCCCGCCATGGGGTTCGTCAGCGCTCCATCTGGAGGAGGAGATGCGACTACTTACTCCTTGAGGCTTTTAAATACCGGAATGTATCGAATGGAGGACAAGCTAGTGGCTCGATTACGGAAACGGGCTGTCAGCACCTCTCCAGATTTTGTCCAGTTCCAGTCCTATCTGAAAATGGGTCTTGCATCCGCCAAAGCACCTACAGCTGGAGTCGACAAAAGTAAAAGTGTTGCCTTCGTAACTCAGTCTGATGGTTTGGCGACAACGATACCCTCGGAGGAGCTGGAGCGCGTACAAATCGCTGTCGGAAGGCTCGAGGCAGACGTTGGCGTGTGTGTCTCAGCAAACTAAAGGTATGCGTCCGGACATCACGCCTTGCGTGATTAGACCGGCTGCCAACTATGCGGCAGCAACTGATCGATTTCACTCGCCCGCTGCGTCGGCAGGCGCGTGTGAATATCCTTCAGATACGCATACGGATCATGGCCATTGAGCCGTGCAGACTGAATCAAACTCATGATCGCCGCCGCGCGTTTTCCGCTGCGTAGCGACCCTGCGAAGAGCCAGTCCTTGCGCCCCAGAGCCCATGGCCGGATCTGGTTGTCGGGTAGTCAGACGCGGTTACCCGCGTCCAACCCCCTAAGAACCGTGCACGCGAGTTGGCGTCACCCGAGTTGAAGCGATGATGGACTATGCAGATCAATTCGTGACAGGGATGCCTTGGCGCAATGCAACGCCGGCGATGGCCCCTTCAGGTTGCAGGTATTCCTGGACGATCTTGGCAAAGGGGTAAGCGCCCGGCCAACACACCCTCCTGAATCCAAACCTCAATGAAGCACACACCAGCGCCCCCAGCGTTGGGATCAGAACGAGATGTTGGCTGAATGGTTAGGTCAATGGTAAGCGTTCCGGGAACACACCTTCTGAACTCCAGCATTAAGGGCGATGGTGTCCGCGTATTTTTAAGCGGACGCGATCGCCCTTAACGTCAGGATTTCCATGCGCCAACGAAGCTCTTACCCGAAACCGTTCAAAGCCCAGGTTGTTCAGGAATGTCTGCAACCGGGCGCAACCCTATCCAGCGTTGCCATCAGCCACGGCATCAATGCCAACGTTATCCGCAAGTGGCTACCGCTTTATCGTGATCAGCTACCAGTGGCGTTGCCGGCTTTCGTTCCGTTGAAAGCTACGCCTAAACGGCAGGTGGAAGCGTTGGCGGCCATTGAGTTGCCGCTTGGTGAGCACTCAATCACAGTGAAATGGCCAACGTCCGATCCTGAAGGCTGCGCCCGCTTTGTCCGTGGACTCACCCAATGATTCGCATCGACGCCATCTGGCTCGCCACCGAGCCCATGGACATGCGTGCCGGCACTGAAACGGCGCTGGCCAGGGTGATCGCGGTGTTCGGTGCGGCGAAGCCGCACTGTGCTTATCTGTTCGCCAACCGCCGTGCCACTCGTATGAAAGTGCTGGTGCATGACGGGATTGGCGTCTGGCTGGCTGCTCGCCGGTTGAACCAAGGCAGGTTTCACTGGCCCGGTATTCGGAATGGCTGCGAGATGGAGCTTGATACCGAGCAACTTCAGGCCTTGGTGCTCGGTCTGCCTTGGCAACGCGTTGGGGCTGGCGGTGCAATCATACTGCTTTAACGCCCGCCATTAGCCCATTGGTCTATCGCCGCAAACGGCTTGCTCTGGCAAAGTTCGCGGCATGACTTCATCGCCCAATCTCGACCAAATGTCCCCTGACCAACTGCGTGCCCTCGCGGCGCAGTTGCTGTCCCAGGTTGGTTCTCTCGGGCAGCAGGTCGACCGGATGGGCAAGAAGAACGACCGCGACCAAACCATCATCGAGCAGCTCACCCACGAAATCGCCTGGTTCAAACGTAATAAGTTTGCCAAGCGCAGTGAGCAATTGAACCCTGCCCAAGGCAGCCTGCTCGACGACCTGCTCGACACCGACATCGCGGCCATCGAAGCCGAGCTGAAGGCGTTGAATCCGCCGGCTGCGCCCGCCGAACCATACAAGCAGCCAAAGCGTGTTTCCTTGCCAGCGCAGTTTCCGCGTACCGTGATTTATCATGAACCCGACACCACCCAGTGCGCCTGCGGCTGCCAGCTCCAGCGCATCGGCGAAGACGTCAGCGAGAAGCTGGATTACATCCCGGGCGTGTTCACCGTCGAGCAGCATGTGCGCGGGAAATGGGTCTGCCGCAAATGTGAAACGCTGACTCAGGCTCCGGTTCCGGCCCAGGTAATCGACAAGGGCATCCCGACCGCTGGGCTGCTGGCTCACGTGATGGTAGCCAAGTTCGCCGACCATTTGCCGCTGTATCGGCAAGAGAAAATCTTTGGCCGCGCCGGCCTGGCTATCGCCCGCTCGACACTGGCGCAGTGGGTCGGCCAAACCGGTGTGCAGCTCCAGCCCTTGGTCGATGCACTGCGCGAAACAGTGCTTGCTCAAGGCGTGATCCACGCTGACGAAACGCCGGTGCAGATGCTCGCACCGGGCGAGAAGAAAACCCACCGTGCTTACGTCTGGGCCTACTGCACCACGCCTTTTTCGGCACTCAAGGCGGTGGTTTACGACTTCAGCCCAAGCCGTGCCGGCGAACATGCACGCAACTTTCTTGGCCAGTGGAATGGCAAGCTGGTTTGCGACGATTTCGCCGGCTACAAAGCCAGCTTCCAGCAAGGCATCACCGAAATCGGCTGCCTGGCCCACGCCCGCCGCAAGTTTTTCGATCTGCACGCGACGAACAAAAGCCAACTAGCCGAACAGGCGCTGCACTCAATTGGCGGGTTGTACGAAATTGAACGGCAAGCGCGGGAGATGACCGACGAAGATCGCTGGCGAATACGCCAGGGGAAAGCGGCACCCCTTATCGACGCACTGCATACCTGGATGTTGGCCCAGCGCGATCTTGTGCCCGAAGGGTCGGCTATCGCCAAAGCGCTGGATTACAGCCTCAAACGCTGGACGGCACTGACTCGATATCTCGAGGACGGGGCTGTGCCCATAGATAATAACGCGGTCGAAAATCAGATAAGGCCGTGGGCACTTGGACGCTCGAACTGGTTGTTCGCCGGGTCGCTACGCAGCGGTAAGCGGGCAGCTGCGATCATGAGTTTGATCCAGTCAGCCCGCATGAATGGGCATGATCCTTATGCGTATCTCAAAGATGTGCTGACGCGCCTGCCGACGCAGCGAGCGAGTAAGATCGACCAACTGCTGCCACAGCATTGGGTCTCGGTCTGACGTTCTCAACGTGAGGGTGCTCTTGCATTAGAATGACCGCTCAACTCATATGGAACAGGACTGATCCGAATGGAAGCGCGAGCCACTTTTTCCTCCAAGAATTTCAAACCAACTGACCTGACTCCCACGCCCGAAATTACAACAGGCTTACCAGTGTCGATCAGCTCCATGGAAAAGTCCTATACAGGAGCTATCGATGGTATTTCTTCAACAGCCTTTACTGCGGCGTTCGACCAAGCGTCAAGAAGGGGCAGCTACATCGCGATGGAGAGCTTCAAGGGTACGGTGAATGGGGTAGAGGGTTCCTTTAACTTCATTCATTCCGCCTCCACGACCGGAATTGATCGTGCAGATGAGTTTTTCTGCATAGTTGGAGGCAGTGGTACGGATGGTTTGAAAGGGATATCAGGGTCAGGAGGGATCACAATTGACACCGATGGAACGCACCATATTTGGTTGAATTACCACCTCGAATAATTTAACAAACCGTAAAGGGCACCGCCCCTGATGCGCATCAGGGAGGTGTCTTCGCTAGGTGCTTACCTCTAAGTGGATGAGACCACGCTGCTACGCTAAGCCGTGGCGCTATGGATATTGGAATGGCCTGCGGTACAAAGAATGTTCATGGTTGAGCCATATTGCACAACATATACAAGGACGAAAGCATGACTGACAGACGACCTTTGAATCCAAACGTAACTGTTCCGAAGCCGGGCGGCGGCGTTCAGCCCCGGTCTCGGAATCAAGATGGCCAAGTCCGCGATAAGCGAGATGACGCAGGAAAGCCCAAGAAGAAATAATCAAACGTGGTGAGTGGTAGGTCATTCACGAAATGGGAGTGACCTGCTTTTTCAACTGGCTTGGTTTGGCGCTATGTAGACGGTCACAGTCCCTTCCTAGTTAGTTGTCGTCACCCGGCCTTTTTTTGAGCGCCACCATCGAATGCATCAGCCTCGGCTCATTCTAGCCGATCAGGTGATGTGTTCGAGTGCCTGCTCTTGGCCGAGTCTGTGTAAAAACGTTTTTCAGCGCGACAGGTACTCAAAACCGGACTGGAAATCGCGCATCTACGCAAAATCCACATCTGCTCGACTGGATAATCTTGGCCTGGATCAATACAAGAGAAAGCGGTGTAGTCTTTCATCGCCCGAGTTACAGACCCGGGCACTTTGAAAATAACCGCCTGACACACGCCAACAAAGAAAAACCGATGAGCCTTGAGTAGGAGGGAACCTGTGGAACGGGAATACATGGAATTCGACGTGGTCATCGTCGGCGCTGGCCCGGCAGGCCTGTCCGCCGCCTGCCGACTGAAGCAGAAGGCCGCCGAAGCCGGTGACGAAATCAGCGTCTGCGTGGTAGAGAAAGGCTCCGAGGTCGGTGCACACATTCTCTCCGGTGCGGTGTTCGAGCCGCGTGCGCTGTACGAACTGTTCCCGGACTGGAAAGAACTCGGCGCGCCCCTGAACACCGAGGTCAAGCGCGACGACATCTATGTGCTGCGCGATGCCAATAGCTCGATCAAAGTGCCCTACCTGTTCGTGCCCAAGACCATGCACAACGAAGGCAACTACATCATCTCGCTGGGCAACTTGTGCCGCTGGCTCGCCCAGCAGGCCGAGAACCTTGGTGTGGAGATCTATCCGGGCTTTGCCGCCCAGGAAGCCCTGTTTGACGAAGACGGCGTGGTACTTGGGATCATCACCGGTGATTTGGGCGTCGACCGCGAAGGCAATCCCAAGGAAGGCTTGTACACCCCCGGCATGGAGCTGCGCGGCAAGTACACCCTGTTCGCCGAAGGGTGCCGCGGGCATATCGGCAAGCAATTGATCAAGCGCTTCGACCTGGACAACGCCAGCGACGTGCAGCACTACGGCGTAGGCTTCAAGGAACTCTGGGAAGTCGATCCCGCCAGGCACCAGCAGGGTCTGGTAATGCATACCGCCGGCTGGCCGCTGGACGTGATTAGCACCGAGAACACCGGCGGCTCGTTCCTGTATCACCTGGAAAACAACCAGGTGGTGGTCGGTCTGCTGGTCGATCTGTCCTATGGCAATGCCTACTTGTCGCCGTTCGACGAGTTTCAGCGCCTCAAGCACCACCCAGTGATCAGCCAGTACCTGGAAGGCGGCAAGCGCATCAGCTATGGCGCCCGTGCATTGGCCAAGGGTGGTATCAATTCGTTGCCAAAGATGGTTTTCAAGGGCGGTGCGCTGATCGGTTGCGACCTGGGCACCATGAACGTCGCAAAGATCAAGGGCAGCCACACCGCGATGAAGTCCGGCATGCTCGCCGCCGAAGCAGTGGCTGATGCGTTGCTGGCCGGCGGCGAAGGCGGTGATGAGTTGACCGCGTACGTCGAAGGCTTCGAGACCAGCTGGCTGTATGAAGAGCTGTTCGCCAGCCGCAATTTCGGCCCGGCGATGCACAAATTTGGCCCGATGCTCGGCGCGGCGTTCAGCTACATCGACCAGAACTGGTTCGGCGGTAAGCTGCCGTTCACCCTGCATGACACCAAGCCGGACTATACCTGCCTGAAGCTGGCGGCCGATTCGAAGAAAATCGACTATCCCAAGCCCGACGGCAAATTGAGCTTCGACAAGCTGAGCTCGGTGTTCCTCTCCAGCACCAACCACGAAGAGGAACAACCCTGTCATCTCAAGCTCAAGGATCCGAACATTCCAATCGGCACCAACCTGCCGCTCTACGACGAACCGGCACAACGCTACTGCCCGGCCGGTGTGTACGAGGTAGTGACCCAGTCAGATGGTGAGAAGCGCTTCCAGATCAACGCCCAGAACTGTGTGCACTGCAAGACCTGTGACATCAAGGATCCTTCACAGAACATCATTTGGGTAGCCCCGGAAGGCGCTGGCGGCCCGACTTACCCGAACATGTAAGTCGGCGATGCAAGAAAAGCCCCCTCGTCTCGCGGCTCAGGGGGCTTTTTTTGCCGCGTGATAACCTGCATTGGCTGACGCCTTCGCCGGCAAGGCCGGTTCCTACAGGCGAAGGGGCCCGCACGGGCCGACTCAACCCTTGGCCAGCACCAGCTCATCCGCTGTGCTCTTAGCGATCCGCTCGTAGCGGCGCATTTCCGAAGTTTCAAGGTAACTTCGCTGGACGCTTACCTTATGCTTAAGTGGGCGTCCTCCTAATCACGCAAGGTGTGTTCGGCGGACGCTTACGGTCAATGCATCCCCAGCTCATAATCATCGGCAACCCTGGACGGAAATCGTGTGTCTGGCTGCTTGTGCCATGATTGATTTCCAATACGACCAGATGCTCATCACCATGAACAATTTCAAATTCTTTCAGCTGGTTTGCGCAGTTGGCAGGGGTAGAAAAAGCTTGGCTGTTGGGAGTGGTAACTTGCACAGATGTAATGTCGCGAAAGCCGTTGGGATGTTCAAACGGCTGCGCTCGCTAAATCGGAGCCTCATCTGGTCTCTTGGCAAACGAAAGAAAAAACCACATCGGTTCGGATATAGGCGCATGTCTCTCCTTTGTAGGTTTTCCTTTGCTGATTGGGGTGTATGGATGGCCAGTTGAGTCGGCTCAAACTTTCCTTTGGCACGTCCTTGTTGAATTGGGTGAAGCGCTAAGCGCTTCTACTTGGGAGGCCGCTCCTCCTAGTCATTCATGGGACGATGCTTGGCCAAGGCAGACCACCCAGCCGCTTAGCCAGAGGGTTATTACAGCCCCTCTGGCTACCGGATCGGACCCACGTTGACCGAGTCCTGCGACTCAGCCTCGCCGAATTGACAGCAGCTTATAGGTGAAGGGGCCCTTCTTGCCGTTCGCTGGGAAAGTGTCAATTGACACTCGGTCACCTTGATTGCCTCCAAGAACCCCAATCATGCCGCCGCCTGCATCCAGCCAAAACCCAACATGGCCACTGCCAGGGCTGGCACCACCACCGGTGCGGCTGAATACTACTATGTCGCCTTTCTGGGGCGATTTGGTGACGTCAATGCCCCAATCAGTGTTGTGCCAAGACTGGGCGCTCGCACTGTTAGTGCCATGCATGCCGGCCTGGGTTACGCAGTAGTTCACGAACGATGAGCACCAAGCTACGCTGTCCTGTGTCGCGTGCAGCGATGTGGTCGAGTGATAGAGAAGTATGCGTGGATTGTTACCCGGACCAGGAACTTCTGTGACCCCTGCGGCCAGTTCCGCGCGGGCGATGTCGTATGGTCTGCTACCCGTAGGTACGGGAATTGGAAGGCCGCCGGCGACAGGAGCCAGATATTCGCCGAACATGAAACCGTCAGCAACACCATCGCCCTCTTGATCAACTTTGATCCAGTCCCCGCTTCGTCCCAAAGCGCGCACAACAGTGTTCAGCGGTACTGTCTCGATGTCAGTGAACTCGCGCCCCGGCCCCCGGCGCAGGATTAGTCCCGAGCGGGCGGTCACGCGCATCAGCGCGAGCGGCGGTGAAGGGAGCTGCCCAACATCTGTGATGGACGCTGCTCCGAGATGGAATTGACCAAAGTCGCCGAAGGCTGGACTGGCGATGTTTCCATCGTGGCTGATGCCAGCTTCAGTTTTCTCGAGCGCCTTCTGGAATAACGCCCAGCGTTCGGTGGCCAGCATTTCGGGGGTGCCCGACCAGCCGAGCGAACCCGATAACCAAATCAACGAAACCAACGACTGGTCCAGAAGGTGACCAGCGACCTTCCCGGAACCGTAGACACCGATCCGGAAATTAGGGCCTACCGCTGTGTTGACCGCACGAAAGTAAGCGTCAATCTCAGACAGGTCAGCCGCCTTTACGAAATCCCAATCGACGGCGAAGTAGATCGCCGAGCCGTTGGGCTGTTTAAGGCTCACCGCTAGGTCCCGGGCTCGTGTGCCATCCCTGGTTCCGTTCGCCGTGCCGAAGTCCTCAATGTGCCCGCCTTTGCCGCCGGCACGTTGCTCAAAACAAACTACCAGGGCTAATCCAGCCTCGCTGAGTGCAGTTGCTTCGGCCAGCTCCAGGCGCTTAGTCGGAAAAGTCGTTGAGTTCGTGTTGTTGTAGTAGCGAATGACTACCTTGACGCCTTTAGCCAGCAGGGTTGGTATGTGGGCTGTTAGGGAATTAGCACTGTCGATTATTTCCAGCATGGCGGATCTCCTTTCCTATTCGTACTCTTGATACCTTCATTTGTCGGTCCGAGCTTCAACTAAATATTCATATGAATGTTGAGTAGCAACTCAAGACTGTGTCACTCCAGTCAAGCACAACATCCACACAATCGTCGGTTGCGGGGGCACGCAACTATGTTTTTCAGGTCAACTCGCCGCCGGCAGTCGCCAGCATCCGTCCATCGTGGAACTGGATCAGCAGTTCAGCATCGTGTTCTACCAACGCGGAGTTGTGGAATAGCTAGCTGGAGGAAGAGGGGGGGCCTGGCCGTGACTTTCTTTGGGATTGATCAGCTCTACGATCATTGCCGAGTGGGTGTTCACCCAAAACGGGCAGCGGCAAGCATGAGTTTGATCCGGTCGGCACGGCTCAATAGGCATGATCCGTATGTTTATCTGAAAGACGTTCTGACGCACCTTCCGAGGCAGCGGGCGAGTGAGATCGAGGAGCTTCCACCTCACAAATGGAGCGAATCACAGTCGTGTGCCTGATGGTCAAGAAGCGAATGCGTGCGACGCTGCGGGCTATTCGGGATGAGCTGAAGCGCCGACGTCATGAACCCATCCGGGCTCAAGGGGCAATGGCTCACTCGGGTGGTGAGTGGTTACTTCAATTACCACGCGGTGCCAGGAAACTTGAAGCTATTGAGTGGTTTCAGGAAGGCCATATGCCGATATTGGCGTCAGGCTCTCGGGCGACGCAGCCAGCGAAATCGGCTGCAATGGTCTCGCTTCGGGTTGCTCACAGATCACTACATACCGAGCCCAAAGAATGCACACCCGTATCCTGAGGTTCGCTTCGCGTCACGCACCCAAGGTAGGAGCCGTATGCGGTAGTTCCGCACGTACGGATCTGTGCGGGGGGGCAGGTAACTGCCATCCCTACCGTGACCAACACGAAGCGCGTTTTGTTCACTATGGCGCGCTGACGCATTGGGCAGTGCTGACGGC
This sequence comes from Pseudomonas sp. GW822-FHT02G04, assembly GCF_058802085.1. Classification (NCBI taxonomy): domain Bacteria; kingdom Pseudomonadati; phylum Pseudomonadota; class Gammaproteobacteria; order Pseudomonadales; family Pseudomonadaceae; genus Pseudomonas; species Pseudomonas sp. GW822-FHT02G04. The sequence continues at coordinate 345,110 of NZ_JBXANU010000004.1, read as the reverse complement.
TGATGATGAGCCAAAGCTACACGATGCGGCTGGATCAACTGCGGACCGTAGTCGGGTAATAGATACTCCAGTAGAGAAGGGCTCTTTGCCGGCTTGAATAGATAAGCCTCAAGCTTGCAAAGAGCCTATTCCAGTGTCGAAACTTACTGACTCCTTCGCGCTTACATCCTGATTATTGCTACCAATATGAATCATCGCTCAAGCTGTTGTGGAGCTCACTTAGCCGCTGCCTGGATAGTTTTAATAAGAGCGGATGTTGCTTCATCTTTCGGCTCGACTGATGTGGCAACCGTAGCGGCGTTTTGTTTTTGCTGGTCATCGGCAAGGGGCACCGTTTGACTGAGTACGACTAGCAAGTTGTGCTGACCATCTACGCTCGAATCCGGGAGCTGTTGGATGACCAGGGGGATCGCCCGCGGATCCTTGAGGTTTACCAGAACATTGGTGGCGAACGATCGAACGGTGCTGTCATCACTTACGGACGCTTTAGTCAGAGCCTTCAAGTCGTTTTCTTCAACAACTGCTTTCAGTTCTCCGTTCTGGTTGGCATTTGACTCTGCAATTTCATTGAGTGAGACAAGCGCACCAAGCTTTGTACGATAACTACTGTCGGTGCTCTGTACTTTGGTTAACAGCGGTCTTGCGGCGGGCATACCTTTTTTTCCAAGCTCAGAGCGCGCATCGCGCCTCACGTAGGTACTGTCGGAGTTCAGGTTCTCGATCAGCTCTTCAACGTTTAGAGTAGGCTCATCCGCGTTGGCTGTTGGCACCAGTGACCAAGATGAATTATCAATAGCGGGTGTTAATTCAGCGACAACATGGTTGGTAGTGGCTCCACTTCCGCACGGGCCAACCTTGGCAATTACGGTATTTGTCTCATCGTAAAGGCTCTCTTCCCGGGAAATGTAGCTCCACTGAATGGTATCTCCAGAGCCTAATTTCGGTTTTATCAAAGCAGAGTCGATGCAGCTAAATACTTGCTCTTTATCACCAATGTTAACGATGAGAGTCAGTTTTTTACGAACAATATCTTTGTCGAAAACCACAAAATCATAACTATTTTTTAGTCTGGATCCGAAAAAATCGTTATCGCCCTCGAATACCATAGTTGCCTCTTTTGTAAAGCCATCTATGTTTATGCGTAAGTAGCCCGTGCGGCCAGAAATGATAAAAAATATTGCGATTGCAAGTGCTGCGGACCCTATGATGGTCATTGATTGGCCTGGTATGGTGAGGCTGGCCTTAGAACCAAACGCACCAAGGATTATTCCGAGACCTGCACAGAACATGAAGATTTTCAGTGAAAAATATCCAAGGTGCATCACTTCGAAGGAGGTTCCTATCCCGATCATGACTAATCCCATAACAAGAGCAGAGTAAAAAATAGGACCAACGCCGACTGATTTGTTATCGGTAACGTCTGACTTGTCGCTCATGATTGCTCCGGATTGCTGATTTACCAATGAATCACCACTAGACTCAACAACCCAATGAGTGCCTATGCTTAAAGTGGTGGTAGAAACAAAGCTAGACGGCACCTAAACACTTGTCCAATAGGGGGTGGTCAGAATCGTGTGCGAAAGTTCTCATCTGTATAAAAGAGTGGAGTGAGGCATCTGATGCCGTTCAAGTGCTCGGGCATTCGTGCGTATCGATGCTGGCTGGCACTCTTCACGTCTACCTCGAAACTTGGGAGCAGAAAGTCGGGATAAAGATCCACCCCGAAGAACGGAAGACATTATTTCGCAAGGGGGCTGCACGGTTACAGGACCGTATTCTCGAACTCCGTCGGTGTGCAGTTCAATGACAGCGGTGCGAATCTCGGTATGCTTGAGCAGCTCGTGTTAGCTAGAAATCGGGCACAGCACCCAGGGAGTCTTACACGTATAATTGCAACTCATGAGGCGAAGGATCTGAAAAAACATCCCAATCCATTTTTCCTTGCGGACCATGAACGCGAGTTGCTTGCTCAGATAGAGGTCATTGGATTGGATGTGGATTTAGTGTGGATGATTAAGCCCACGTTGCATGTCGATGCCGACAAGCTCAATACAGTCCTCACTGAAGTCGAGCACTTCGCTACATGGTTCGATCAAGCGTGCTTCGAATGGCTTTACAGTCCGGAGCAGGTAGACCATAACGATCAGTAGTAGAGTGGAGTCGGAAAAGCGTCTAACGGTCCGCTACTTTGGTTGTAAGGTGGGTGAGCTTTGCTCACGTCCGGACCTTGCCTTGGGGGTGGAGTCAGAATGCTTATTCTGGATAGCGACTACAACATGGAGGTCTAACTCGTGAGCATTCGTTTTTCTGCCGAAGGCCCTGCATTTCCTGAAACACTGGTAGACGCTCTGCTTGCCGGGGAGGTCGTCTTTTTGTGCGGGGCAGGTGTAAGCGCGCCACAACTGCCAGGCTTCGGCGACTTAGTCCAACAATGCTTTGACCGACTTAATTTGGTGCAGAGCGGGTCTGAGCTCGCATCATCCGAAGCTGGTCGCTTCGAAGAGGTACTAGGTTCTCTCAGCCGTCGAATCGTCAACCCACGTGATATGACCCGCGCGCTGGTCGATCTCCTGCAGGCACCCACGCCCCCCGATTTGACTAATCACAACACGATCTTGCGATTATCACGAGACCTCGATAACCATCCGTTGATAATCACAACCAACTTCGACACGATGCTTGAGAAAGCACTTCATAGCGCTGACAGCGTCGTAAACGTTCAGGGACTTAGCTTTGCTGGGCAGGATCTCCCCGCTCCAGGTAGCGCTGACTTTCGTGGAATCATCCATCTCCACGGACGTATCGCCGACGATACGGTCGGGCTGCACCAAACACCCCTTGTTGTAACGAGTGCTGACTATGGCGATGCCTACATGCGATCAGGATGGGCTTCGCGCTTTCTGTTCGACCTGTGTCGCTGCAAGACGGTTGTCCTAGTGGGTTATAGCGCAGGGGACGCGCCAGTACGTTATTTTCTGAACGTCTTGGAAGCAGACCGCGAACGTTTTCCAGACTTACGTCCCGTTTATGCTTTAGACGCGATTGAAGCCCGAGACGCTCCGGACGCACGCTGGGAAGCGCTCGCCGTCGAACCGATAGGCTACGAAAAAACTGTGGATGCTGTGACAGGTCGCCGCGGTCATCGAGCGCTATGGGACGACCTAGCCCAGCTTGCGGATCTGGTAGAGCGCCCCCGTTCGACGAGACAGGCGTGGGCAACGGCAATTCTCTCCCAACCTTACGCATCCATGTCCCCAGCGGAGCTCGACAAGGTTTGCTGGCTGTTCAATGGTAAAAATGATCTGTCATCTATTGCGATCACCTCAATTCAAGACTCTGCATGGATCGACTTTTTCCTTGAACGCAAGCTTTGGAGCGACGATCAAGCACCTTGGATACTGGCTGCGTGGCTTGCTCTAGACCTCGAGTCTCGAGATCGATACTTGCTAGCTCTTAAATGGATGAAGAAGATTGGCAAGTCGCTCGCAACCGCGTTAGCAAATCGTGTAGATCACGTAAATGGATTGCCTGATCTCTGGACGCGTGCGTGGCGCCTCCTAGTGTCTAATCCGTCGTGTACTGATCGTATGGAGGCAGAGCTCCAAATCTACAGCCTGCAAAATAGGCTCGGCGGCACAGTCGTTCTTCATTCCGACTTCCTCACAGCAGTTGATTTAATTACCCCTGTGCTGACCCTCGATGGAGCGCGAGCATTCCTGTCAAACCAGGAAAACGCCGACGCGCCTGAGCAAATCAGGGATCTGATTCGACCCAGTTTTGACCTGCGAGATTCTGGCGGCGCTGCCGAGTTGGTAGATGCTTTGCTGACGCAGTCACAGCCAGCGCTAATAATGAAGTTAGCGACCGCAAAGCTTCAGGATCTTGTCGCGTCAACCGTCGATTGCGGAGCGCTTGAAACCGACTATGACATCAATGATGCCTCAGTTCCCTCGGTGGAACCTCACCCACAGAATGAGCATCATGACGGGCCGATGCTCCTGGTTAAGTTGATCGCGAGTCTTTTGCCAAGAGTTGCCGAAACGGATCGAGATGCTGCTCGGCAGATTGTTGATGAGTGGCGGCGTGTGCCAGGAATGTTAGCCGTAAGACTATGGCTTCATGCGCATCGTAATGCCGCTATCTACACAGCAGACGAGGCCATTCGTGGCCTCAACGCTCTGTCACTTACCCAGTTTTGGCAGGTGAAACGTGAACTTCTCCTCGTGATGCGAGAACGCCTTGCTGATGCCAGTCAAATGTTGGTCTTAGAACTTGAGCGGAGGGTGCTGACTGAGGGCGAAGTGTTCTTCGCACGCTACACCATCGACAGTGGCCAAACCGATTGGAGAGGCCATGCTCGTGACTCCGACGTATGGCTGCGCCTGAAGATGTTCGAAGCTGCAGGAGCCTTGTCCGAAGCAGGAGCCCAGGAGCTCTCCGCAATCTTACTACGGCGCGATTACCTAGATCGCGACGTGGAAGAGCGAGACTTCTTTAGATCTTATTCAAGCGGTGTCCGAACGATCATCGGTGATGCTCAACCAATTATAGCCGCTGCTAGTGAGCAACGTCTCGAGATCGCGCAAGCGGTCATGCAGAGCTTCGACATCGAGAAAAGAATGGGCTGGAGTGCCTACTGTGGTGATGATCCCGAGGGCGCGTTCGACACACTTCAAAACGCTCCCCTTGAGGAAGTGAATGCACCGTTGTGGAACGACTTGATAGGCGCTTTGACATTTCCCCCAAGTACCAACGCTGGGACGACCTCAGAACTCACTATCCGAGTTTTTCAACGCATGGAGCATGCCGAATACGGATTTCTGACCCTTGTCATCGAACGCTTGGCAACCCTTTATGCATTCGTCCCTAGGCAACCCAGTAATGATGTATCAACATGGTGGCAAAGGTTATTTGCGATAGCCGTTGAACAAGACGTAGAGCTTCTCGAAGACGGGGAACGACTGTATGAGCGAGCGATCAACTCACGTGCGGGCAGATTAGCTGAAGCCTTACTCTTCGATATCGAGGCCGCCCGACAAGCGTTCGGTGCGGTTAGCGAGAATCATCTCAGGGCAATGGTTTTTGCTGCTCGCGCAGAAGGAAAGCAAGGCGCGTTTGCACAAGCGATTTTTGTCAACTCGCTCGCATTTGTACTGAGCGTGGCGAACGATGAAATTTGTACCTGCCTTGATGCTGCCCTTGGCGAGACGACCATTGCGGGGCATGGATTGCGAGCAGTCTTGGTAAACCAACGGCGTACCTCTATCTCTGTCTCGAGAGTATTCTCCACTCACATTTTGAGGGGCCTGTTGGAGGTTGGCGCATCGAATCACGAAACTACAGCCGCAGCAGCAAAGATTATGGCGCCTGCATTGGCGATTATTCGTGAAGACAGTGATGTCGAGGCTTGGGGCATCACCCTTACGGATATCGCTCATACACTTCGCAACTGTTCAGCCGCATTGCGAGAAGGCGTTGTGGAGCTACTCGCTCAGTGGGTTGCGGAAATTGAAGGCGGTCCGGCAGAAGCATGGCGTACAAGCGTCGGCCCCCTTCTTGAAAGAGTATGGCCGCGAGAGCGCGTGCTGCGTGAAAGCGCGTTGACCCGCCATTTCACTAATCTGGTAATAAAGTCAGGAGAGGCTTTCCCCGAAGCACTTGTTCAACTGCTTCCCTACCTCACGCAGGTTCAAGGGCGAGAAAGAGTACCCGCCCTAGAGCGATCAAAATGTCCGGAGAGTTTTCCTCGCGAAACCCTGACACTGCTATGGCGTCTCTACGGTCCGGGTAGCACTCACAATCTCTACGGAATTCCCAAAATATTGGACCGCTTGATCGCAACCCAGCCGACGATTGAGTTCGATAGACGGCTTCAGTCTCTGCATTTTAGAGCCGAGAGATATGAATAGCGCAAGGAGTGGAGCGGGGTCGTTTATAAGGGCTTGGCGGATCGACATATGTGAAATGTATAAGCTTTTTGGGTAAACCCACCAGGCTAAAAAGGTGTCCAGCCAGCTTGTAGCTGAGCTCCTTACATTTCAGATCACTTTTGCACCCGATCACCCGTCTTGAGGCAGGTTATGGATAAGAAGCACGTTTTTGCATCATTCAAAATTGGATCGTTTTTTGGACAAGCTCCCGCGATCCGCGCGTAAGCCATACGGATCAGGGCATCAACGAAAAGACACCTTTTCTCATGGCGTCCCATCGCGATATTTGAAGGATGCAACGGTGCTATCTGTTGCTACGCAGCGTCTCCAATTCAGCTTGAGTGAGCTTTTTCGTGTCTGCATATCCTTGGAGATACCAGGAAAGGATCGAGGTCGACTTCCTGAAGCAGTCCAAGACTTCAACCCAGCTGAACTCAGGAAATTTCGAATCAGTGGCAGATATTTCAAACTCGATGGTTCGGGTTTCATCCTCGAAACTAGAGATCGAATCGATGATATGTGAACCTGAGAAATGCACGTACCCACAGAGATTTTTGTAAACATCGGGAAGCCATGGGTACTCCGTTTTATGCGTTTCAACAAGGAACGCGTCTGACAGCTGCTGTTTGCCACTTCGATCTTTCATTTTGTTGATCGGCTCCCCTTTCATCACATTTGTGGCAAATGCATGCGGATCAGGTACAAGCCAGGCGGCTGAGAATCGCAGTGCCGTGTCTATGTGCATTCGCAACAATGAGCGCGCACAAACCATATTCCAGGTCCGGACCATTGCCGCCAGAGCACTCGAGGTACTAACACTTCGCTTAATGGCGGCGAACACCATCCAGTCCAATGGGTACATCGGACTGCCAGACGGGCCCACAACATCCATGCCTAGCTTAAGCAGCGCGTCCTTGTCTCGTTCCAGCGCCTGTAAAAGCGCTTCGACGTGCTCGCTCTGCGCGGGGTGTCCATTGTCCATGTCTCAAATTCTCATGATTCAATTTAGGGGCGACACATTTGTCGGCTTCCGAAATAAATGCGAAATTTTGGAAATAGCTGCAACAAAAAGCCCTCTGAGCGAGCTTGTGGGTGAACCTGTGGCTTCTCTAGGCAATGACATGTGAGCGTTCGATAACTATGTGCGCGACGTGGTAGCCTTATCAGCCCTTGGCTGGCCGCGGTTTGGCCGGGGCCTTCCTCGACGATGCAACCAACTTCTGGTTATCACGCATCAGATCGCCAAGAGATACGTACTCTACGGGCATCGACCTTCCGAGCCTCTTGGAAACCAGCTCGGCTTTACGATTCTTGCGTTCCAATCTACCGTGCGTGATGTGGACCTGTTGCCGAGGTTTCCCGGAAAGCATAGGTGTATCCGAAACGAATGCTTTCGGGTCCATATGGAAGCGCTTGGCCAAGGCCAAAGCCATTCTAGGGCTGATCGCCCTATCGCCATTGAGAACCTTGGACACCACGAATTTGTCGCCAATTTCGGGCAGATCCGAGCCGGTTAGTTCTAGTGTCTCCATCAAGTCCTTGATCAGTTGCACCGGTGTGATGGTGGCCTTGATCGCAGCGTTAAACGCTTTGAGCTGTTCGCCTTCCTGTTCGTAAGCCAGAATCGCTTCTTCAAGCTCGATAAGGATCCGCTCCTCATACTTGTTGAGCTCATGTCCGTCGGTCAGTTCATCAAGCAGCACAGTGGCGCGAGCGTAATCCTCTGGCCCCTTGATGCCGTTCACGAATTGACCGCGCAGCTGTTCCAGAAGCATTTGAATATTTTCGAGCGCGGCGCGCACGCTCTGCGAATTTTCAAGAACAGTGGTCATGGTTTTGTTCCTCTTTTGTTACTGGCGTACCACGCGGTAGCGGTGTCGTAGTCAGCATGGGTGTAGATATGCTTCACGTAGAGCTTTTGCCGCTGGTAGTTGACGCCTGCTATCAGCCTGAGATTGTTCCCGCCAATATCAATCGCTACCCACCCCTCGGCAGCACGGTGCTTAAACAGGTCGATGTTCTTCCCAAAAATACCCTGCAGGTCGTTGTAACTCTGGGGTGCCGCTGCTAACAGCAGCCTGAGACAGCGCTCCAACCCGCTGCGATCGTTGGGGTATCGATCGGCAGCATCCTCAAACTTCTGTTTGATTAATACGTCCATGGGCATTCCTAACCTTTAGGGTCAATCATACGCCAGTTGTCTTTTTTGACAACTACACCCCGTCAGTCCCGCTGTGGAGCTTTGAACGGCTCCGCGAACCGGGCCAGCTGTCAGGCGCGTCTCCGCCTGACGCGGGCTCGATCATCATGGGCATGCTGTGCGCCCGCGGCAACCTGGAGCCGCCCCGCTGGCTGGTGGTGCTATGGGGCACGTTGGCCGGTGCGGCGGCCTCGGTGCTGCTGGTAATGGGCGGTCTGGGTGGGCTGCAGACCGCGGCCATCATCGTCGCTGCGCCGTTCCTGGTGGTGATGATAGGGATGTGCGTGTCGCTGTGGAAGGCTCCGCTGGATGACATTCTGGCTAGTGAGGCGCGTGAGCCGTGTGCCTCCCCCCGTGATCCAGAGAGCACCGCTTTGGATTGAAAATCAGATGGTTGATCAGGCGATCGATTTGATCGCTCCGCTCAAACAGCCCCTGCATGAGTCAACGGGTTTCGTAGGAGCGCTGTTGATGTACTCAACTTCATCGTTTCGTTGTTCGCGGAATATGAAGGTGAGTACATCCATTTCTATTGGGACACGACTGCATGAGCGGGTCCAAAGGTGTGTAAAAACTCCTTCGCGAACCCTCGCTATGGTTTCGGAGGATTTCATCGCAAGGATCGTCCATGAAGCGTTTTATTCGAGCTGAATATTGAGGTCAAGGCACCATGCTTTGACGACGAGCGTTCCTGCCTGCGGTGGCCGATATTCGTCGTTTGTGAGTTGACTGGTGAGCGGGGAGATTGGGGACTCATCTCCTGTTAATCCTGTGCAAATGCCACCTTGATGATCGTTCGTCCATTGGCTTTGGGTAGAATCCATTAGCCTTGCTTAGAATTACCTCTTTTTTCGCTCTTGATACACCCCAAAAACAAGTCCAGAATTGAGTCTTTTCATGCTTCGGCAAGAAAAGAAAACCCTTAGATTTCAATGGGTCGGACACCAGATGCGAGTCTCGTTTCCCGCTCCAAATACAGAAAAACGCCACTCATTGAGTGGCGTTTTTTTTGCGCGTTATTTTGTTGTCAGCATTGAAAAAAGGTAAGCGTCCGAACTACACCCACTTGCAACTCAGACCTTGATCCGTTTAAACCACTGGTTCACGCGTTCGCAATCAAAGATCGTCGGGTCGAAGGTCTCCCCGTGCCATTCCACCGTAGCGTCGTACTCGGGATGTCCGGGGTTGGCCATGGCCTTTAAAAACTCTTCGTAACCTGGCCCTCCACCCACGTCTTCCGGTGGGCAAGCATTGGCGCCCTCAATGCAGTACGGCACCTGAGGACAGGCAATAGCGAGTAACGTTTTTTCGACCTTAATACGGTGATGCCAGCTATCACCGAAGTCATAGAGATAATTGAATGTCCGTTTTCCGTTCAGTGCCTTGATCAGTGTTTTACGAGCTTCCGGATTCCTCATCGGCCCCAAGCCATCAGGATCAGACATGCTGTAATTCTCACCGGCAATTTCAAACTCATGCAGATGGCTATCGCTCCAGCCCATCACGACCTGGATCACTTGATGCAACTTGCTCAAGGTAATGTTTTCAGGCACTGCGAATCGACGCCAAATCGTTGGAGTAATCCACTTCAGCTCGATGTGCAGTAGCAACAATTCAGGCTCGGGCTTTGGCAAGCGAACAGTTTTAACCATGGATCAGGCAGCCTCGCAGTGTTTCGTGAGTGTGAGAGATACGTTCCAGGGCAGCAGTTCGTCGACCCGATTGATCGGATGCTCGGCGATGCGTTCCAGTACGTAGGTCAAATAGGCTTGCGGGTTCAGGTCGTTGAGTTTGGCCGAACCCAGCAGGCTGTAAATCGCAGCGGCTCGTTCTCCGCCGGCGTCGGAACCGGCAAACAAGTAATTTTTGCGACCCAATGCCACGGCGCGCAGCGCCCGTTCAGCGGCGTTGTTGTCGATTTCGACTCGGCCATCATCGCAGTAGCGCGTCAACGCCTGCCACCGATTGAGGGCATAGAGGATCGCTGCGCCCAATGCCGATTTTTTCGACAATTGAGTCAGCGTCTGGTTAAGCCACGCGTGGAGTTGTTCGAGCAACGGACTGGCCCGGCTTTGTCGAACGGCTTTTCGCTGATTGGGCGGTTGCCCTCGGATCTCGCCTTCAATGACATAGAGCGCTGCAATCTGTTGCAATGCCAAGGCGGCCAGTGGCGAGGCCTGGTCTTTGTAAACATCGTAAAACTTGCGACGGGCGTGAGCCCAGCATGCGGCCTCCTCAATGGTGCCCATGGCATACAGTTGAGCGAAACCGGCATATCCGTCAGCCTGCAAGATCCCGCTGAAACGCTTGAGATGAGCGCGGGGATGTTGTCCCTTGCGATCCGGCGAATAGGCAAACCAAACCGCCGCCGGTGTCGCGTCACCGGCAGGACGGTCGTCCCGCACGTACGTCCACAGACGCGCCGTTTTGGTTTTGCCGTTGCCCGGCGCGAGCACGCCAATCGGCGTGTCATCGGCGTGGATTTTATGACCGCTCATGACGTGGCGCTCAAGGGCGTTGATCAGTGGTCGCAGCAACTGACTGCTCTGGCCGACCCAGTCGGCCAGGGTTGAACGCTCCAGATCCACGCCCTCACGGGCGTAGATCTCGGACTGCCGATACAACGGCAAATGATCGACAAACTTGGAGACCAGCACATGGGCCAACAACCCCGGGCCAGCAAGGCCTCGGGCTATCGGACGACTCGGCACCGGCACTTGGGCGATGCGCTCGCAGCATCGGCAAACCCACTTTGGACGGACATGACGAATGACTTTGAAACGTGCCGGAACATACTCCAGCACTTCGGACACATCCTCACCCAAATGGCGAATCTTCCCACCGCAACCAGCGCATTGCGACTCGGGCTGATGGACGTGGATTTCGCGAGGCAGGTGTTCAGGTAACGGCTTGCGCCGAGAGACGGTGCGAGGTGGCGGTTCGGTTGGAGGCGTTAGTTCTGTCTCGCTGACTTCCAGTTCTTCGAGGCTCAGCTGGAGCTGGTCGATCATCGCTTCCAGTTGCTCGGAGCTGCGACCAAACTGCGTGCGACGTAACTTGGCGATCATCATCTTCAAGCGCTCGATCTCTATGCGTTGAGCAGCGACCAGGGCTTTCAAGGCTAGAAGATCATTCGGCAGGGAGTCGGTCACGAGAGTCATGACCGCATGTTACTGAGGTTTTTCAGTGCGGCAAGTCAGACAGCGAGGACGGGGGCTGTACGAATTGGCCTGCGCCAATCAATGCCCTCCAACAGCATCGACAACTGCGCGCTCGTCAGCGACACACTGCCGCTGTTTGCTTGCGGCCAGACAAAGCGCCCTTGTTCCAACCGTTTGCAAAACAGGCACAAGCCGTCGCCATCCCACCACAACAACTTGATCCGGTCACCGCGTCGCCCACGAAAGGCGAAGATCTGACCGGAGAAGGGATCGGCTTCCAGTTGGATTTGCACCAAAGCCGCCAATCCATCGAAGCCACGGCGCATGTCCGTGACGCCGGCGGCGATCCAGATACAGGTTCCAGCAGGAGGAGCAATCATCGCAATAACTGCTGCAAGACGAGTTGCAGCGTCTGCGGATCGGGGGCACCCGTAATACGCAGCTTGGCTTTTCCTACTTCAACTGCGATCTCGGAATAGCGCTCTGCCGGTGGCTGGACGACTTGCGCCAGATCCATTGGCGCCTCGATCATCTGAACGGGCAACAGCGTTGCACCCTGGCTAACCGGGCCGAATAGCCCCTCTTGGTACTGTTGCCGCCAGCGAAATACCAAGTTGGCATTGACGTCATGTTCGCGAGCGATCAACGACACGGAGGCGCCGGGCTGGAAGGTGGCTTCGACGACTTGGCGTTTAAAGTCGAGCGGGAAGTTGGGGCGGCGACCGGTTCGACGGGCTGGGGCAATTGTATCCAAGATAGTGTCCACTAAAAAATGGTGTCCACTATCTTGGCTAATTTGGAGGGCTGTCAGGAGAGGGTGCTGGGCGGACGGTTACGAAAAAAGAGGCTTTTGCCTCTTTTTTCGTTCCAACAGGTTCCACTCGAAACCACTACCAACCACGATTTTTTAGTACATAGCTGGCGCTTGGCAGATCACTTTTGCCCGATGCTTAAGTGCTTTTGGGTTTACGACCGCGCGAGTTTGGCTTCACCGGCACGCTTTCCCCATACTCGCTCCACCATAACGCGAGTGCCTCCATCGTCGGCCCGAGCGCACGGGCCTTTGCTGTCATTTCATATTCGACGCGAGGGGGCACTTCCGCGAAAACTGTTCGCGACACGAGGCCATCGTTTTCGAGCTCACGGAGTTGTGCCGTCAGCATGTGCTGGGTGATGCCGCTAATCGCCTTGCGCAGTTCTCCGAAGCGATAGATCCGCTGGTTCAGCAACCACATGATTTCCAGCTTCCACTTGCCTGAGAGCAGCGCAAATGCACGGCGCATTTCCTCGTGCATGTTGATCTGATCGCCACCATTAGTCTGGTTTTCCATACTAAGCACCACTTTTTCATCCTACTTGTAGCTTTTCATATTAGGCGACATCTTTGACCTAAGTCGACGCAATAACGCTTGCTTAGGAAAACCTCATGATCGGAAACTATATTTATTGGATCAGTACGACACTGCTGTCGTTGCTGTATCTGGCCTCGGCGACTATGTCCCTGGTTAAAAGGGACTGGGTTCGCCAAGCACTCGCCGACCTCGGCTACCCAGCCTATCTCGTGGCGCTTCTCATCGCAGTGAAGATCCTGGCGGTGGCCGCCATTCTGTTGCGCATCAACGTGCCGCTTAGCGACCTCGCTTACGCCGGCATGCTTTATCACCTGCTGCTCTCCGCTTCAGCCCACATCAGCGTCCGCAAACCTCGCGGTGCATTGCCAGCAGCTATTTGCCTGGTGTTGCTCGTCGCTTCTTTCCTCACCCAAAACACTGCGCGTGAAGTGCCGTCACCCTACGGCCAAATAACAACTGCATATCCAGTAACTCCTAACTGATTGGAGATCAACATGTCCCGACTCAATGGAAAAGTAGCCATCGTCACTGGAGCCGGTCGCGGCATCGGCCGCGCCACAGCGAAGCTGTTTGCGGCGCAAGGTGCGAAGGTGGCGGTGCTTTCGCGCACGGCTGAAAATGTCGATCGCGTCGTCGCCGATATTCAGGCGGCGGGCGGCGTCGCGCTAGGAGTAATCTGTGATATCGCCGATCCCGATCAGATCAAAGCTGCCGTAGACAAGGTGGTGGCTGCGTTTGGCCGAATCGATATCCTTGTGAACAATGCCTTCGACCCCTCGGTTGTCCTTTCATCGGTGATGGATCTGACGGCCGAGCAACTGCAGCGCAATTTCGAGATGGGGCCGATTGCCTATCTGCGGACAATGCAAGCCTGTTATCCCCACCTCAAAGCTAGTGGGGAGGGTAGGGTCATCAACTTCGCCTCGCTGGCCGGTGTCATTGGCATGCCGGGGTACGCCCCTTACAACATGGCGAAGGAGGCGGTGCGTGCCTTGACTCGCTCGGCGGCAAGGGAGTGGGGCGCTGACAAGATCACGGTAAACAATGTCATGCCGGTTGCAGACACTTGGGGGGCTGCGGTGGATGTGCCTGCTCCCACTAACGTACTTGGCCGTTATGGATCGCCCGAAGAGGACATTGCGCCGGTTGTGCTATTCCTCGCCAGCAAGGATGGGCAATTTCTGACGGGATACAGCCTGACGCCGGACGGTGGCCAAATCATCGACAGCGCACGCTGATTTTACCGTCCGGTTCCGAGCGTTTGCTCCACCGAAACCACAAGAAACGACTTGGCGCGTCTTGTGGTTTTTTCAAGCGATGTTCACCGATGCAACAGACTCCCGCGTTGCTGCGCGTGCAGCCAGGAAGGCAAGAGCGGCCGCCACGCCCAGCAACGCGGCGCTCAACTCGAAGGTCGTTCGATAACCGCTCGAGTCAAAGACCAGCCCGCCAACGGTTGCTCCCGATGCAATGGCCAGTTGAATGATCGCCACCATTAAGCCGCCTCCCGCTTCAGCAGCCTCTGGCAATGTTCTGGCCAGCCATGTCCACCATCCCACCGGTGCAGCAGTTGCAACCAATCCCCAGAGGCCCAACAAGACAGTCGTGGTTGCGGCCGAACTGCCGAACGAAACCAGCGCCAGTGCGATCATCGCCATCAAGATCGGGATGACGATGAGGGTACGATGCAGGCCATTTTTCAAGAATGGTTCAATCAGGAAGGTCCCCCCGAGGCCCGCCAGACCCAGGACGAGCAACATCAGTGACAGCAAGGAAATACTGACGTGCGTGACCGTTTCAAGGAAGGGGCGCAAATAGGTGAACAGCATGAACTGACCCATGAAAAAGACGCTGACCGCCACCATGCCTGACGCGATCGGTAGGCTTTTCATCAACCTGAAGACATTTCCAGTGCCTGAACGGCTATGCGACTTCATCGCTGGAAGGCTGAGCAGAAGCCAGACAGAGGCGACTATCGCGACCGGGATGACGCACAAGAATGCGCCGCGCCAACCGATCAAGGCGCCGAGAAAACTGCCCAAAGGTGCTGCAATCACTGTCGCCAGAGCGTTGCCGCCGTTGACGATTGCCATTGCGCGAGTGATCTGGTCATCAGGCACCAGGCGCATGGCGGTTGCCGCCGACAGCGACCAGAAGCCGCCTATCGCCACACCGATCAACGCGCGGCCGATCATGAACATCCAGTAGTTCGGCGCGAACGCAACCACTGTTCCGGAAAGGATCATCAACAGTGTCAGGGAAAGGAGCAGCGGTTTGCGGTCGATCCGCGCGGCCACCGAAGCAATCAGCAGGCTGGCAAACAGTGCAAACAACCCAGAGACAGAAAGGCCCTGGCCTGCTTGCCCCTCGGTGATATGCAAGTCGGCAGCAATCGGCGTCAGCAGGCTGACGGGCATGAATTCCGATGCCACCAGGACGAACGCAGCGAGCGACATGGCGAATACGGCGCCCCACGATTGTTCAGTGCTCCGGTGGGCTGGGAGGGAGTGATGGGTCATTGATTGAATCCTGTAATGCGCGAAGCGTCGCGACCCCGGGAACGGGGCCGCGAGACAACCGGTGCCCAGCCGGGGCACCGGCAAGCTACTTCAGGTTGCTTTTGAAGAACGTGGCCAACTTGGCGAATGGAATGAGGTTGACCCGGTCGTAAAGATCCACATGCCCGGCATCTGGAATGATGAGCAGTTCTTTGGGCTCGGCAGCCCGTTTGTAGGCATCCTCACTGAACTCGCGTGAGTGTGCCTGGGCGCCAGCAATGAACAGCAGCGGGCGAGGGGAGATAGTCTCGATGTCGTTGAACGGATAGAAGTTCATGAACTTCACGTTGCTGGTCTGCGTCGGCATGGTGGTTGTCTGCGCCGATGCGCCAGCCGGAGTGACTTCGCCTCGCGGTGTGCGATAGAAGTCGTAGAACTCGTCGCCTACGGCGTTGCCGGTCAGTTTGAGCGGCGTACCGCCGGTGTAGCGGATTTCACCGCCCTGGAATTCGGCATAGCGCTGCTCGCTCGCTTCGCGAATGATCTGTTGGCGTTGTTCTACCGTTACACCGTGCTTGAGGCCATTACGATTGGCCGCGCCCATGTCGTACATGCTGACGGTGGCGATGGCCTTCAGTCGCGGATCAATCTTGGCCGCACTGATGGCGAAGCTGCCACTGCCACAGATGCCGATGACGCCGATTCGTTCACGGTCGACAATCGGTCGAGTGCCGAGAAAATCAACGGCGGCACTGAAGTCTTCCGAGTAGATATCTGGCGAGACAGCCTGGCGAGGCGTGCCCTCGCTTTCGCCCCAGAAGGACAAGTCCAGCGACAGCGTGACAAACCCCTGCTCGGCCATTTTGCTGGCGTACAGGTTCGCACTCTGTTCCTTTACCGCCCCCATGGGATGGCCCACGATGATGGCTGCATTTTTCGTTTTCGGATCGAGGCCTTTCAGGGTGAACAGGTTGCCCACTACCTTCATGCCGTATTGATTCTTGAAGTTGACCTTTTCTACCGTCACTTTTTCGCTTTTGTAGAAGTTGTCCGCGCCGTTCGACAGATCGGCTCCCATTGAAGAAAAAGAGGTAACAAGCAGCCCTAGGGCAAGCAAAATGCCTTTCACTGGATAGTCCTTTCGATTGGGTGGTTATTCGCTGGCGCCTTCGCTTAGCCAGCCAATGTGGCGTTGTCGATCACGAAGCGATACTTGACGTCGCCCTTGAGCATCCGCTCATAGGATTCATTGATCTGATCGGCCCGAACCAACTCGATGTCGGCGACGATGCCGTGCTCGGCGCAGAAATCCAGCATCTCCTGCGTCTCGGGGATACCACCGATCATCGAGCCGGCAATCGTTCGTCGTTTCATGATCAGGTTGAACACATTGGGCGATGGGTGCGGGGAGGCAGGCGCACCGACCAGGGTCAGCGCACCATCGCGCTTGAGTAGAACGAGGAAGGCATCGAGATCGTGGGGGGCTGCGACGGTGTTCAGAATGAAGTCAAAGCTGCGGGCATGCGCGGCCATCTCTTCAACGTTGCGCGACACCACAACCTCGTCGGCGCCCAGTTGCTTCGCCGCCTCGCGCTTGGATTCAGAGGTGGTGAACGCCACGACGTGGGCGCCCATCGCGTGGGCCAGCTTGATGCCCATGTGGCCCAGGCCACCGATGCCGACCACTCCGATTTTCTTGCCCGGCCCGGCGTTCCAGTGACGTAATGGAGAATAGGTGGTGATGCCCGCACACAGCAGCGGTGCGACGGCGGCCAGTTGTTCTTCGGGATGGCGGATACGCAGAACATAACGTTCATGCACCACGATGTTTTGCGAGTAGCCGCCGAGCGTCCAGCCGGGCTCGTCCGGGGTCGGGAAGTTGTAGGTGCCGATCATGCCGTCGCAATAGTTTTCCAGCCCCGTGGCACAGTCTTCACAGTGTTTGCAGCTGTCGACAATGCAACCGACGCCGACCAGATCGCCGACTTTGAAATCCGAAACATGCGCGCCGACCGCGGATACGTGGCCGACAATTTCGTGCCCCGGTACGCAAGGAAATTGCGTGCCGGCCCACTCGGCTCGTACCTGATGCAAGTCCGAATGGCAGATGCCGCAAAAGGCGATATCGATCTGAACATCATGGGCGGCGGGTGTGCGGCGAATGATTTGCAACGGCTCAAGGGGCTTGTCGCCCGCATGAGCACCATAGGCTTGTACAAGCATGGGAGAGTCCTCAATGGCTTTGTCGGATGAACATTCTCCGGCTCTGCCCAGACTCCCTGTAGTGCATTGCGCTGGATTACTTGCCTGATTCTATGAGTCTCTGTTTTTTTGCAGGACGGTCGCGAGTGGGCGAGTTAGAGTTCAGCGAAGAGGTACAAGCGAACATGACGATCAAACACGACACCGCTGCTCAACACCTATCGCCACAAGAAACGCTTGCGCAGATCATTGGCGCGCAGATCCCGAAACCAGGTGACTACGGAACGCCCATTACGGGCCTCGGCTTTTTCAGGCGCGAACATCCATCGCCGCCCGTCGTCTGCATGGTCGAGCCAAGCATCATCCTCGTCGCCCAAGGTGAGAAACAGTTGTGGGTAGGTGGCGAGGGCTACCCGTATGACACGTCGCGATTTCTGATCACCTCATTGGACTTGCCTGCCAATTCAGAGGTGCTGGCGGCAAGCCCGGAACAGCCATGCCTGGGGCTGACTTTGAAGCTCGATCTACGCATGCTGGCTGAGCTGATAGTGCAGGGTGACTTGCCGCCAACCCGTGATCGATCAGTGGTGAAAGGTGTAGGGATTGGTTCAGTAACGCCTGCCATGTTGGCGTCGTTCGAGCGCTTGCTGGCACTACTCGATGAACCTGAAGCCATCCCTGTGCTTGCGCCCCTGATTCAGCGCGAAATTCACTATCGTCTCTTGAAGAGTGATCAGGCTGCCAGGCTGCGGCAGATCACCTCGGTCGATGGCCAGGGTTATCGCATCGCAAAAGCCATCGACTGGCTGAAGTTGAATTACGCCTCGGCGCTTCGCGTCGAAGAACTTGCGGCGCGAGTGCAGATGAGCACACCCACCTTTCACCACCACTTCCGCCAGCTCACCTCGATGAGCCCGTTGCAGTACCAGAAGTGGTTGCGATTGAACGAGGCGAGGCGCTTGATGCTCAACGAGCATCAGGACGTATCAAGCGCAGCTTACAAGGTCGGCTATGAAAGCCCGTCGCAGTTCAGCCGCGAATACAGTCGTCTGTTTGGCGTACCCCCCAAGCGGGATATTGCGGTGTTGCGAGGGCAGGAGGTAGCAACAGCGCTTGGGGTGTCTCACAGAGGTACCTTCAGTAACTCACCGGCACCTTCAAAAAGTCGTTAGCACAAACTGATGAGACAATGAACGTGCTCAGCAGCTAAGGCTATACGAGACCGACAAACGACAGAATAACCAGGACGATCACAACTGCCCCGACGATGTAGATAATATTGTTCATGAAAACCACCTCTCTATCTCAACAGGATTGCGACACCACGGTGCCTAATACAAGTGACACCTTCGTTCGCAGTTCCGTTCCCCGACAACACTTGCCGGCAGCGGATCCCATGGTTATTGAGAACCCGTTTTCACAAACTTGCTGGAAGGTTTTAACACATTGAGTCTGAGAGTATTGCCTGCTGTTTAACCAGGTGCTGCTGAAATCGCTCGGCGTAATCGTCTCCCACGGCAGAGATGACACTTGGCCTGTTTGCCAGTGACGCTCGCCACGCAGATACGCGGGGAAGGTTGTCGAAGATCGGCTGGGAGACGACCGGGCTCAGCAAGTCGAAGTAACGAAAGATAGGGGCAAACACAGCATCGACCATGCCGAACGCCGATCCTGAAAAATAGGGCACTTGATCAAGCTTGTCCTCAAGCCGCTGCAATTTATCTCGAAAGGCAGCCTTCTTGCTGTCAGCAATCGTGAGATCTTTGGCGTTCAGGAACTGCCAGGCATCGGCGAGCGCCGCGCCGCCAAACTCTACCCAGCCGCACTGTTGGGCGCGGGAGAGCGCGTTATCGGAATAAAGGCTGACACCACCCTGCGTTTCGTTGAGGTATTCGCAAATGGCCATGCTCTCGAATAGGATCGCGTCCACCCCGTCTGGCCGATCCACCTTGAGTAACGGCACCTTGCCCGTCGGCGAAAGCGCCAGGAACCAATCTGGCTTGGCGGCGAGATCGACGTCGATCTTCTCGAAGGGCACATTATTTTCCAGCAGCACGATCGCCGCTCGCTGAACGAACGGGCACAACGGATGACTGATGAGCGTAAGTTGAGCGTGCGGCATGGTGGCCTCTCGATAGGGCAGCGACGGGATGGAATGAATGCAATTGTGGCTACAGCAACTGCCCGCCCGAGATGTCAAAAGTCGTCCCGTTAGCCCAGGCCATGTCATCGGACAGGATGGCGGCAACCGCACCGCCGATGTCGTCCGGCAGACCGACACGGCCCAGCGCGATGCCCTGTGCTACATAGGCGTTCACATCCTTGTTGTCGCGCACTGCACCACCGCCAAAATCGGTTGCGATGGCGCCGGGGGCAATCGCATTCACCCGAATTCGGCGCGAACCAAGTTCTACGGCCATGTAACGGGTCAGCACCTCGACTGCCGCCTTCACCGCTGCATAAATGCTGTACCCCGGCAGAGTAAAGCGCACGAAGCCGGAGGAAACGTTCAGGATACGACCGCCATCTTCCACGAGCGGCAACAGCTTTTGAGTCAGGAAAATCGGGCCGCGAAGGTGCGTGGCGACCAGTGAGCCAAACTGCTCCTCGGTCGCGTCAATAAAGTTCGAAAAAAGGCCATTGCCGGCATTGTTGACTAGGAAGTCGAAGTGCTCGCGGCCGAAGTTAGTTTTCAGCGTATCAGTCAGTGCGTTTGAAAAAGCCTGATAACTGGCGGTATCGGTGATGTCGAGCGGCAGCATCGCTGCCTTGCCGCCCTGCGCTTCGATCTCCTGCTTCAGCGCTTCGGCTTCTGCCACGCCGCTGCGATAGGTGCCGATGATGTGGACGCCGCGCTTGGCGAGGTGAAGAGCCATGTTGCGGCCAAGGCCGCGGCTGGCGCCGGTGATGAGTGCGATCTGGTTGGTCATGGGTTATCTCTGCTAGGTTTAGACGCGCCTTTCGGCGCTTTCTTGACCCGCTCAAGATAGGCAATGACAGGTTTGTAACCCACGCCCAATAAGCTCAATTTATTGCCTGATTGTATCAATCACATTGCGCGGTGGCGGGGCGCCGGCATAATCGGCTCATGAACAACGATCTTGCACCGCATCTTGATATAGCCCTGCGCCATGCGCCACCGGGTTTGACTGCCACACGGATCCCGCGTGTAGACCTCTGCGTCGGACAAGGCTCTACAGACAAGGCGCCATGCCTGTATCGCTCAATGATCTGCTTCATCCTGCAAGGATCGAAGCGCGTTGCGATTAACGACGATCTTTTGAGCTACGACAGTGAACAATATCTCATCAGCGCCCTGGACCTGCCGTTGATCGGGCAGATACTTGATGCTGAAGACGGGCAGCCCTACGTTGCGGTATCGCTCGTGCTGGATCCGGCCATACTGGCGGAATTGGCGGCGACCATGCCGCCGGTTCGCGAGAGCGAACAAAAGGGGATTGGCATCACGATAAACCCGATGACCGCTTCGCTCCGCGACACGTTGCTGCGCTTATTGTCATTGCTCGACATGCCTGCCGATATCCCGGTTCTCGGCCCCCTGGTCGAACGGGAATTGCTCTATCGTCTCCTACAGGGCCCCCAAGGGCGGCTGCTGCGTCAGATTGCCCAACCCGATGGCGCACTGGGTAGCATCCGGCGGGCCGTTGCCTGGATCAGGGACAATTACAACACTCGACTTCGCATCGAGGCGTTGTGCGATGCAAGCGGCATGAGCCGGGCAAGCCTGCATCGCCATTTTCTGTCGATGACCGGCCTGAGTCCTATCCAGTATCAGAAACAGCTTAGATTGCAGGAAGCTCGCCAGCTTTTGCTTGCCGGCGAGCATCGCGCGTCTGACGTGGCGTTCGCTGTCGGCTATGAAAGCGCATCACAGTTTAGCCGCGAGTATCTAAGGCAATTCGGCGCATCGCCTGCCCGCGACGTGCGCGAAATACGACAGGCGATCACTGGCGAGGCTTTTCAACACGACTTCAAGGCTTGAAAACCATAAGTGGAGCCAGCCAGGACTAATGAGCTTATGGCAATGTGCCCGAAGGCTCGGCCATCGCCAAAGCCCTGGATTACAGCCTTAAACGCTGGACGGCGTTGACTCGCTATCTCGACGATGGCGCGGTCCCCATAGACAATAATTGGGTGGAGAACCAGATCCGACCGTGGGCAATCGGGCGTTCGAACTGGCTGTTCGCAGGTTCCTTGCGCACCGGCAAACGTGCGGCGGCGCTGATGAACCTGATCCAGTCGGCACGGCTCAACGGGCATGATCCGTATGCCTATTTGAAATCCGTGCTGGCGCGGCTGCCAACGCAGAAGATGAGTCAGATTGACGAGTTGCTGCCGCATAAGTGGCAACCGGCTTAATCAGGCAAGGTGGGTTCGCCGTTCGCCGTTCGCTTACGATTAGCTTGGCGCTTACACTCTGCTTTGATGTCGATAGAGCCGAACGTAGATCGGCCCTTAGCAACTAAGACAAATTTCGTCGCAAGGAGCATCTATGTGACTCTTCGTGCGAACAAACCGGGGAGGAATATGATCAACATTCGTGAAGCTACTAAAGCCGACCTCCATGTTCTACGTGAAGTCGGCTGTGAGACCTACCGAGAGCATTTTTCGGCCATCTGGTCTCCCGCCGGCATGCAGGACTTCCTTAATCAAGACTTCTCACCCAGCGCGCTCGGCAAATCACTCGAATCATCCGCTAGCCATTTGTGGCTTATAGCCTCAGACGACAGCGGTAGGGTCGTAGGCTTTTCCAAAGTTAACTGGTCAACGCCTGCGCCTTTAACTGGCGAAGTGGGCGTGGAGCTTCAAAAGATTTACTTCCTCAAATCCGAAGCAGGACGAGGGTATGGGAAACAGCTTCTGCGCTTCATTTGCAACCGAGCGATAGAGCGCGGAGAACGCTTGCTCTGGCTTGACGTACTCAAGACCAATTCAAATGCGCGGCGCTTCTATGAGGGTTTCGGTTTCCAAGAGATCGGTGAAATCCCTTTCAAAACAGATCTGGCTGAAATTGGGATGGTTGTAATGGCATGCGAACTTTCCAGATAGGCGCGTTAGATTGCCCCCAGTCACACCACGCTATCGACAGCTAGCAATGGAGGGCGATGGGACTGGGTAAAGGTCAATCCAAGCTAATTTAAGGTGCGAGGAAAGGTTGCAGTGAATGTTGTTCCGCTCGTTAGAGAAGACGTTACAGCCACGTCGCCGTCGCCGTCGTGCGCCCTTGCGATCTCACGAACAATGAACAGGCCTAGCCCGACACTTCTAAGTTCAGCATTGTCATGACTGCCACGGATCATCGGTTCGAACAGGTCCTTGAGCAACTCCGGTGGTATGGGGGTGCCAAGGTTGTGCACTGTAATAATGACCGCTTGATCTTCGATGCGCGAAGAAACGGTGACTCCGCTATCGGCAGCACCGTAGGCGACTGCATTGGCGACCAGGTTGCCGATGAGCTGATAGAGTCGATCACTGTCGGCAGTAAAGTCACCTTGCCCATAACGCAGGTGGGTAAATTCATGCCCGGGGAAAGCCAGGCTTAGCTCGTCCAGGCAGTCGGCTACCAGTTCGTGTAGATCGACGGGTTTGGGCAGGACTGCGATACCTCGCCCGACCTGCGTCAAGGTGAAATCCAGCAGATCGGCCACCAGACGCTGCGCGCGCTCTGCGGAGTGGGTGATGTGGCCAAGGATTTGTGCCTGTTTAGCATCCATCTCCCTGCGGCCCAGCAGTTCTGTTGCCATTTTTATCGCCGACAAAGGGTTGCGCAGGTCGTGACTGACAATCCCGATAAGCTGCTCGGCAAACAGGGCTCTGTCTTCAGCCGCGGCGTAAGTGATGCGCAGCTTGTCTTGGGTAATATCCATGACCCGTTGATCCTTGAGGTGTTTTGCCAAATGCCTTTCGGCGAGCATTCGGGCATTGAGCAGCTCGCGCTCGTACCTTTGCCGATCTGCGGCTTTGAACAGCGTCATTTCATGAAATATGCCAGCAGAATTCTCACAGCGGATGGCGCTGAGCATCATCGGCATTGAATGTCCGTTGTAGTGAACGAGATCGAATTTCACATCAGCGATCACGCCCTGGATTTGCATAAGGGGCACCCAGTACGTCTTGTGAAATGTCCTCCCTTCAGGGGTCATCAGGTCTTGGATGTGACGACCGAGCAGCTCTTTCCTGCGATAGCCAATCCAGTGGCAGAAGGTGAGGTTGACCTGTGCGATCTGGCCATTTTCTGCGGTAAGCAGTAAGCCACAATCAGCTTCATCGAAGAGAATTTCAGAACCGGGCAGAGAGTCGTCATCTGCTGGCATTTGTATTCACTGACCAATGGGGTCGATATCTGAAAAATTATAGACATCACTTGGGCAAGGACTCTCAAAATTTTCTCCTTTTGCAGTGGTTGGTCTCGACATTCGGGGGCTTAGCCAATCGGTTGCATCAACCGGTTGAATAGTGCAGGGAGTTGCGCATTGAACGCCACTCGCTTCTGCGCTGCAGCTCTCTTGACTGCGGCATTCAGCGCCGCATCTGCTGCAGGGGGGCAGGCCATCGGCGATGCGGCCAGGCTCATCAGAAGTGGTGAGGCGGACATCGCCATATGCGGCGGTACCGAAGCAGCGATAGACAAACGCGAGTGAGCTTTTTATTCGTCCTCTCAGGGAGAGATCAGGCGATTTCCAGTTACTGTTCGGGTTTTTGTTACGCCTGTGCAGCTCTGTAACATATTTTGCAATACAAGCTAATTTTTTGAATGATCCGGTTACATGTCTGTAAGTTTTTTAGCTGTTATCCGCAGTTCTCGGTGTTAGCTTGTTCTGGTCATATTTAGATTGTTTCAGTTCTAATGCGCTTTGTGTTTCTCATCTTCAAAGCTATGTTGTGCGGTTTGGTGTGTTGACTGATTTTTACGTCCGATTGAAGTAATGTTTTTTTTCGTAATAACTATCAGGTTGACCCAGTATTGGACTGTGGGAGCAGTAATGGATTATGGAAAGTCAAAAGTTGAAGCTGTTGATGTTTGGTGTAGATGGAGCTTCTTATGAAACTCTGCAGCGTCTGATGGCTCGTGATCTATTGCCCAACTTCAGCTCGTTGCGCGAACGTTCCTCCCACGGGGTTCTGCAGTCAACCTTTCCACCTCATACTGCTCCGGGCTGGGCCTCCATGTTCACAGGGGTATCGCCAGGAGAGCATGGCATCTACCAGTTCTGGGCGACCCAGGCTGAGGATTACCGTTTCCGCGCCATGAATGCCGCTGATTATGGACGCGAACCTTGCTGGCTGACCCTGGAGCGACAGGGCTTCAAAGTGGGTGCCTACAATATTCCCATGACCCATCCGCCGACAGATCTGAATGGCGGTTATATGATTAGCTGGCCCTTGGCCAAGACGTTGCGTTATACCTCGCCAGCGAACTTGATGCATGAATTAATGCAGGCTGGTCTGCATTATCATTCTGATATTGTCACTATGTATCGCGGGCAATCTGATTACTGTGAGCAGGCAAGCAGGTTTATAAAGGGGCGTGCGGATACTTGTTGTTTCTTACAGCAGGACCGGCCGGTCGATGCATTGTTCGTGGTGTTTACCGAAGTTGATCGTGTCAGTCATTATTATTGGGGCGATCAGGCCTTGCCCAGTATTGCAGTGGAACAGTGTTACATAGACATTGATCAGGCGTTGGGTACTTTATTGACCTTGACCGACGACGATACGTTGATCGTGGTGGCTTCCGATCATGGTTTTGGAGTCTGTGACGCCGACTTCAGCGTGCACGAGTTTCTTCAGCAGAAGGGGTTGCTCGAGACCTCTTATGAGCCGCTGGAGGAGGGCGCCGACGTCGCTCACGATGATCCCGGTGCACGTTCGTGGTTCGAGGCGCCTACGCGTTATCGGCGCACCGTGGACTGGTCGCGAACCTGGTTCTACATGCCGACTCCGGGATGCTTTGGCTTGAATGCCAACCTCAAGGGGCGAGAGGCGCAGGGATGCCTTGATGTCGAGCATTTGCCCCAGGCCGAAGAGCGCTTGCGCCAAGCCTTGGCTGAGGTGGTCGACGAGCAGGGCCAGCCCTGGTTTTCCCTGGTCAGGAGTGCAGAGGTCTATGCCGGGGCGCGCTTGCATGAGGCGCCTGATTATCTGCTGATCCCGAGAGATTTCACGGTCATGCCGACGCCGTCTTTGACTGGGCGGATCTGGAACGCACCTGCGCAACGCGGCGTGCATCGTCCAGACGGCATCATTTTTGTACGCGGCTCCAGCTTCCCTGAGAACGCTGCCTTGCAGGCGCGTATCGAAGACATCTACCCGACGATTCTTGCCCATCTGGGGCTGGCGGTCCCCGATGAACTGGAGGGGCATTGGCTGGTCGATCCACCCGTTGAGCCTCGGCGCGAGCCGCGTCGCCAAGTCAGTGGCGGCCAGCGGATGAGCGAAGAAGAACAGCGTTTTATGGACAGCCAATTACAACAAATCGGGTATTTTTGATGGAAACCGTGCAGTTCACCAATGCCGCTGGCGGGCTTATCCCCTTAACCACTCTGGGCGATCCGGTCGAAGCCCCGATTGAAAATCCGCTGCATTCGGCCGTTGATTTTCGCCAACCTGAACCGATGCGAGTGTGCTTCCCGGTGTTGCTCGACGGCGACCTGGTAATGAGTTCCGAGCACCTTGGCGTGAGTTATCTGGTGTCGATCCTGCGTGACCTTGGGGCGGAGTGCCTGGTGGTCGAAGTCAAGGCGATACAGAATGGCGACGAGATTGCCATTGCCGAAGTGGTGGCGTTCAAGCCTGATCTCATCGGTTTTTCCCTGACTACGGTGACGGTCAGCCATGCCACCGCATTTGGCTCTGCCTTGCGTGCGGCGCTGCCTGAAAAGGTGGCGTTTCTGGCCGGTGGTCCGCTGGCGACCTTCCTGGGTTCCAAGCTGCTGAGCAACCCCAATTGGGGGTTTCTCGATGCGCTGGTGCGCGGTGAGGGCGACGTGCCCCTGGTGCGGTATGTGGAAGCGTTCTGGGATCACCAGGATTTCTCCCGCGTGCCCAGCCTGAGCTGGCGCGAAGAGGGTGGCTTCGTCATCGACAACCCCATTGGCAAGCCGGTTCCCGAGCTTGACATGCTTCCCGAACCGGCCCGCGATCAGTTCGAACTCAACAGCGGCAAACTACCTTATCTGCGCCTGGCGACGACCCGTGGCTGCACGGCGCGGTGCACCTTTTGCAATGCGCCCCATGCCGGCAACAAGATCAACCCCGGCAAGCTCTGGCGAGCCAGGACCCCGGATAACATCGTTGATGAAATCGAACGGCTTTATCACAAGTACAACTTCAACACCTTCGATTTCGTCGACTCGACCTTCGAGGATCCGGGTGGCGCGCCATTCGCCAAACAGCGGATTGCCGACATCGCCCAGGGCGTTCTCGATCGTGGCCTGAAGATTTACTACAACTGCTGCATACAGGCCAAGAATTGGCATGTCGAAGACAAGCCGCTGCTGGATCTGCTCTATCGCTCGGGCCTGGAAAAGGTCCTGATCGGTATCGAGTCGGGTTCGCAGATCGGCCTGGACCGCTGGAAGAAGAAGTCGACGGTCGAGGACAACAAGCGCGCGATCGAGTTGGTACGGGCCGCGGGGATCTATGTTGCCTTCGGTTTCATCGCCTATCACCCCTGGTCGACTTTCCAGGAAATCCGCGACAACAACAGCTTTCTGCGTGAGTACATGGGCTACAACCTGCGCCGTTATACGGTGCGCCTGGAGCTGTACCCGGGCGCCGAGGCGGTTGAGACCCTGCGTGCCGAAGGCAAGCTGCATGACGACTTCGACGTGTCACTCAATGCCTTGAGTTATGACTTCGAGGACCCGCGAGTGCGTCAGCTATCGTCGATTACCGCATTGCTCTATGGCGAGAAGTACGCTTCGGAAATGGTCATCGAAAAAGAACCGGCGGTGTTTGAGTTCGAGACCTACGACATTGTCATGCACACCTTCATGTCGCGTCTGCGCAGGGCTGTGCTGGGGGATCGACGGGGCATGGACATCCTTGAAACGGGGGAGGCCAAGGCCGCCGAACTGCGCAAGGCCATGAGCGATTTCAACTATGCGTTGATCTCCGAGATGACCGACCTGGCGGAGCAGGAAGCTCTCAGCGAGGCCTACGCCCATGAGAAGCGCCCCCAACTGGAGCAGTTCTATCGGGCCAAGCTCGGTGAACTGCGCCAGGTGCAACTGGGCATCAGTATGCAACTTCATCGCGCGGGATTGAGCTTGCGCGATATCCAGTTCAGCAAAGGGGCCTGAGCAATGACAAATGCCGAACCGGTGAATTTCCTGGGTCATCGTCAGTTGCTTGGCAATGATCTGGTCATCAACGAAGACTCCTGCAACCTGGGTTGTACCTATTGTCTGACCGGGCAAAGCAACATGAAGTCTTCTCATGAAGGAAAGCTGATTTTTCAACCGCCGGTGCACGACGTTTATAGCGAAGAGAGTGATCTGGGCAAGCGCCTGCAAACCATTGTCGAGCGTGTCAATCGGACCTTCAGGCCTCCGGTGCTGAAGTTGACCGGCGGCGAGATTTTTATCATCAAGGGCATCATGGCGTTCATCGAACGCATGTCGCCGCTGCATGAGGTGCTGATCGTTCAGACCAACGGACTGCCACTCACCGCGGAGAAAGTTCGCCGACTGGCCGAGCTCGGCAATGTCGTAGTGCAGATCTCGCTCGATAGCAGCAACTACGCCGGTAACAGTTACCGCGTGCTGTCACCACGTATCCACGAGATGATCATGGAACGTATCGAGATGGTGCTGGATGCGGGTTTGCCGTTGGAAATCTACGGCGTGTTGAACGATCGCAGCGCCCCCTATTTGCGCGAGTTCGTCGAATGGTGCGGTCGCTTCAAGGACAATCCTCCGCAGCTGTTCCCGTTTCCGGTACGTGGTCCGGACAGCGAAACCTTCAAACTGCGGCCCGACCAGTACGGCCTTATCGACGAGTTGTTCGAGCTGCGTGAGCTCTATCCCGAAGTCTTGCCGCCCCGGGCCTATCTGGAACGACTGAGTTCGTTTTATCGCGACGGCGGGCGCAGCTGGCGTTGTCATCTGCCGCGCCTGGTCCTCTCCACCTTCAGTGACGGTGTGGTCACGCCGTGCCCGAATATCTGGTTCCACGATATGGGCAACCTGGTGGAAGGCGACTGGAACAAGGCCCTGGCCCCGGTGAACCACTCACCGTTCTATCAGTTGCTGTTGGCCGAGCGCCCGCGCCTGGATGCCTGCAAAGGCTGTTTCACACCCTGGGACACCTTGAGTCTGTATTTCGAAAGTGTCATCAGTCTGGATGAACTGTGTCGGGCACCTTCCTATGCACCCCAGGCGGTCAGAACCCTCCTTGAGGAAGCCAAGGAGGCTTATCTGCATGGCGTCTGAATCTTTGTCCGGTTCTTCCTGGTTCGACGAACTGTCGAGCGGGCCGTTGCTGACGCAGTTGCCGACTCGCCAACGCTGCACTTGGGCGCAACAGCTGAGTAGCCTGGCGCAATCGGGTCATCAGCGTGTGCTGCTGATTTTCGACAGCAGTGTCGAACATGCGGCACTGTTGCTGATGCTGCTTGAGCACAGTCTTTCGCCATTACTGGTGGCCGCTGACGTCAAACCAGAGGAAATCCGCCGCTACGCGTCACGGGGGGCGATAGCCTGCAGCCTGTCTCTAGAACGGGGCGAGTTACGGGTGGAGCAGTTGGACGATAGCGACCTGCCGTCAGCCAAAGGGATATCAACGGTCCAGCACCGCGGTATCTATCTCCTGACCTCGGGCACCACGGGTGAGCCATCGTTGGTCTTTCGGGATCTGCAGAGTTGGCGCGACGAAGGTCTGCGTTACTGTCACTTGCTGCATTTGACCCCCCAGGACCGAGTGCTTTTCATCGCGCCGATCTATCACGCCTATGCATTGGGCTGGCTATGGGGGGCGATTCTGGCCGGCGCGCGGATCGAGATCCGCAAGCCGACAGAGCTCGGTGCGGCGCTTGAAGCCTTGCGTCAGCGCGCGACCCATTGCGTGGTAACGCCGATGTTGGCAACGCTTCTGGCTCGACGCGTGGGGCAGGGTGAACGAGCCGCGCAACTCAAGGTGGTCATGTCCGGTGCCGGGCCGGTGGATGAAACGATCGAGCAGCAGTTCTATCAAGCCTTTGGTCTGGGGTTGTCGCGTAATTACGGCAGCACCGAAAGCGGTGCGCTGTTCGGTGGGGTGGCGCCGCTGCCGCCGCTGTCCATCGGTTTTCCGTTGCCGGGTATTCGAGTGCTGGATGAGCCCGCCTCAGGGCAACCGTTCGCGCTCAAGGTCATGCTTGAGGACGGTCGCGTCTACGACACTGGGGATATCGCCGAGCGTACGCTGGGTGGCTACAACATCGTCGGTCGGGAAAGCAGTGCTATTCGTCGAGGCGAGCGCTGGATTTCAGCTTTTGAGATCGAGTCGGTCATCGCCAGTCATAGCGACGTGCTGGACTGTACGGTACGGGCAGTCAAATCGAAGCAGGCGGGTAACGACCATATTTTCGCGTTTGTCGTCTGGCGCGCTGATCGAGCCTGGCATGAAGGGCAACTGCGCGAGTACTGCCAGACGCGCATGGCCAGCAACAAAGTGCCCGATCGTTTCGAGCGCACGGCGCTGATTCCACGCAGCGCGAACGGCAAGGCCCTGCTCAGTCGCCGCTATTGTCCGGCGCAGAATGACGTTCTATTGGCTGTAGCGCAGGCTTATAAGCGTTCGCAACTGCTGTTGGCCCTGTGGGCCAGTGGGGCTCTGCGGCTGAGCGCCGAGGGCTTGAGCGTCGACCAGATCGCCCAGCGTAGCGGCTTGCATGCGACCACCCTGGCGGCGGCGTTTGATACCGCCCTGGCCAACGGTCTGGTCCGCGAGGCCCAGGACTGTAACGACGATCCACGTCGGCTTGAGCCATTGGCGCCGGTCCTGGACCTTGAGGTCTGCAACAGCCGTGGCTGGAATCGGCTGGATGAGCTGCTTGCGGTGTTCCAGCGCGGGTTGGACCGGCGTCCGTTCGAACAGGCAGCCGAACAGCCGCAACTGCGCGAGCTGTATCAGCGGGCGGTGGCCGGGCCGGACAAGCAACTGGCGGCGCAGCTGACCTGGCGCAAGGCACTGCACGATGCTCCCGGGGCCATACGGTTGCTGGATGTCTGTGCCACCGGAGCGGTCTACACCCAGGCGCTGCTGAGCAAACGCCGCTTGGACTGCAATGCCAGCCAGATCGTTTTGCAGGGTGGCCTGAACCCCACGGCCATCGATATTCCGGTGGACACCCGACACTCGCTGACAGAGCTGGACGAGCGCCGGTTCGACGTCATCGTCCTCGACAACACCTTGCATCAGGCCAGCGTGGCACAGGGGTTGCCCGGGTTGCTGGCGCGCCTGGAGAGCAACGGCCTGTTGATTGTCGACGAGATCTTTTTCAACGACGAAGCCTCGGCGGCGGTCGGTGTCGACTGGCTGACCCATGGCGGCCATTTGTACCCCCGGCAGGCCGACCTGATCGCCGCCATGGCGAGCCTTGGATTCAGCGCCAGCGAAGTGTGGCGGCGTGAATCAATGATTTTCCAATGCACGATGTTATTCACCAGGAGCTGTGAAAAATGACTGATACCGATCGCTTGATCAAAGTGTTCTCGACCACCGTGGGCCGTGACCTGAGCCGGGAAGAACTCTCGGGAGGGGATCTCATCGGTAGCCTGGGGCTGAACTCGATCGATGCGTTGCAATTGCTGATTCAGGTGGAAACCGAGTTCGATTTCTCCATTGAAGACGACGAGCTGTCCATCGAGCTGGTCAACTCCCTTGAGCGTCTTGAGACTTTCGTCGCCGACAAGAAACAAGCTCGGGCCGTCTGATTTTACCGGCCTCAGGCGCCACCTTGCGGGCGCCAGGTATTAGCGTTTGTGGCCTGGCTATGGTTGTGTCGGCCGCAACAACCGAATCACCGAGGGAATCTTTGTGAGCGACTCAAAACTGACTGAAGCGGTGTTCGCCAATCGCCCCGGCACCAGCGACCAACTGCCCTGGCTCAACCAGTTGAGCCGACAACGTCAGGCAGGCCCGGCGATGGAGAACAATCGCTGCCTGACCGGGGGAGAAGGTCCGGCAACGCTTTGCGTGCACGCCGGGACCTATGAAGATCCGGTAACAGGTGCCGTAGGCACGCCGATATTCCCCAGCACCACCTTTCGATTCAGCCAGACTACCTATGAGTCGTTTCTGGAAGGCTATATCCGCGACATACCGACCTACAGTCGCTATGGCAACCCCGGGCAATGGTCGGTGCAGTTGAAGGTGGCGGCCATGGAACGGGCCGAGAGCGCCCTGGTCCTGTCTTCGGGAATGGCCGCGATCGCCTCGACCTTGTTCGCGCTGACCAATCGTAACGGTCATATCATTTCATCCTATGACCTGTATGGCGGAAGCTATAGCCTGTTGCACGCCGATATCAAACAGGCCGGGCGCTCGGTCAGTTATGTCGACCCGCTGGATCTGGAGGACATTCGTCTGGCGATCCGCCCTGAAACCCAGATCATGTTTTTCGAGTTGCTGTCCAACCCGTTGATGAAAGCCATCGATCTGGTGGCTATTGCGGCACTTTGCAAGCAGGAAAATATCCTGCTGATCGTCGACAACACCTTCCTCTCGCCGATCAGTTGCCGGCCACTGGAGTGGGGCGCCGATATCGTCATTCATTCGGCTACCAAATACCTCAATGGGCACAGCGATGCGACCTGTGGCGCGGTGGCGGGCAGCCGCAAGTTGGTTGACCGGGTCTGGGCCCAGTTGTTGCGTTTTGGTGGCAGCCTCGATCCTTTTGTGTGTTTCCTGCTTGAACGTGGCATGAAAACCCTGGCGGTGCGCATGCAGGCACATGCCCGTGGAGCAGAACAGGTGACGCGTTTTCTCGAGCAGCACCCCAGGGTGACGGCCGTGCACTCGGTGTATGCCCAGGACTATGCCCATCGGCATCTGTTCGAGTACGCCGGGCACGCAACCTGCGGGATGTTGGGATTCGAGGTCGAGGGCGGCGATCCGGCGGCCCTGGAATTGCTCGAACAGCTCAAGCTGATTACCTCGGCCACCAGTCTGGGTGGGGTTGAATCGCTGGTGAGCCTGCCCTTCAACACCTCCCATAGCGGGCTGACAATCGAGCAGCAGAAGAAGATCGGGCTCAACCCCGGCCTGGTCCGTCTGTCCGTTGGAATCGAGGGGCCGGACGATTTGTGTGCCGATCTCGAACAGGCGCTGAACAAGGTTTATCAGGGAAGGAATGAGCCATGAGAAACGGAATGAATATCTCGGGCTTCAGCGAGATCGTCCATGAAATTCAGCAAGAGCCGGCACAGGCGATCTTCCGCTATGGCGCCTATGCACGTTCTGCGCCCGGGGCCGGGATGCTGGCCGGGGTTTATCCGGCGATCATAGGTTTGCTCAAGGCACCTCGGCACTTTGAGGTGCCGATCCGTCCCAACCCTGCGCTCAAGTCCCATGGACTGCTGGATGCGGCAACGCCTCAGGAGTTGGCGCTGACCGCACTGTCGGGTTGCTTCCTGGTGTCCGCGGTGTCGGGGTTTTCCGCGCGGCGGACCACGGTCGATCACCTGTCCATGACCACCAGTGCCTCCCTGGCTCAGGCCGGGGTTGCGGCGCCGCAAGTGAAATATCAGATCCGCTCGGGCACGGACAAGAAGATCGGCGAAGCCCTGGACGTCATCGAGGCGGTCAAGACCCATAGCCCCAATCACCAGACATTCGTCCAGCCCCTTGGGCTGTCGGCGCGGCTGGTCGGGCCGGCGGGTGAGCGTCCCTGGAAGCATTTTTCAGCCATTGGCGAGACGGCTATCGCTGCCTTGGCGCCAGCGAGCCAGGCTTTGTCTCTGGATTGTCAGTGGCTATACGGCACTCAGTTGCGCAGCGATTTCCTGCGGCAGAACCCCCAGGATCAGCGCTCCTTTCCCATCGACCAACCCAAGCAACTGGCCGGTATCGACTGGGGCCCCAACCCCCAGGAGTACTTGCTGATGGCGATTGCCGCCGATGTTTTGCTGCAGTTGACCACACACCATGAGTTGACGGGCGCGGCGCAGCTCAATGTGCGGGCCATGGTGGATATCCGCGGTATGTGCGAGGTAGCGCCATCTCCCGTGCACTTGCAGGACATCGAGTTGCAACTGCAGGTGAGCGAGTGCTCGGCGCAGCGACTGGCACAGCTGGAACAACAATTGGCCCAGAGCATCGAGGGCTCTTCGGTCTGCGCGCTGATCCGGCGTCGCGTCGGGTTCGAGTTTCAGGTCGGTTCGCAACCGGCATCCGAGTAGAGGGACGGAGTGATAGCCATGCCGAGCGATTCGACACTGTGTTTCTTTACCTTGGCGGTTCCCGACCTGGCTGCCGCCGAGGCGTTCTATGTGCAGACGCTGGGGTTCAAGGTCAGTCGACGTTTTGCGCCGACCCGGTGGATCAGTCTGGATGTCGATGAGCGTTCAGGTGCCGGATTCGGCTTGATCGAGGATCCGCTGATGCCCTGGCCGTCGGCCGCCACGATGCTCGATCTGCAGGTGGCCGACCTCACGTCGACCTTCGCCCGATTGAGGCAACAAGTGACAGTTATCGAAGAGCCCGTGCACACCCCGTGGGGCAGTTACAAGGCGACTATCCAGGACCCGTTCGGCAACCGCCTGGGCCTGGTTCAGCGCGACTGAAGAATGGGGCTCCGGAGTTGTTGGTAACTCTGGGAACGAGAAAGTAAGGAGCTGGGATGCTTAAGCGATATCGCTGCATGAATGTACCGGACTGTGTCACTGCCAACGGCGGTTTCGTGTCCGTGGTTTCGGGATTACCGCGTTCCGGTACCTCAATGATGATGCGCGCCTTGCAATGCGCTGGAATGCCCTTGCTGACCGACAACGTACGCCAGCGCGATGAGCGCAATCCCCATGGGTACTTTGAATGGGAGGCGGTCAAGTCCAGAGACGGTTATCAGTCCTGGATGGACCAGGCACGTGGCCAGGCGGTAAAGCTGGTGTCGCGATTCTTGCCCCACCTGCCGGCCACTCATGGTTACCGGGTGGTGTTCATGCACCGTGAGATCGAGGCCGTGATCCGGTCTCAGCGCGATATGGCCGAGCATCATTCCGGCCATGTCTGGGGTGAGGTCGAGGGACAGGCATTGGCTCGACTCTACCGTGAACATGTGGCGAAGGTGCTTGCCTGGGTCCGTTCACGGCCGAACATGCAGCTGCTCGAACTGGATTATCAGCAGGTGCTTGAGGCCCCCCGAACCGAGTTCGCCAAGGTCGCGCAGTTCCTCGCACCCTTGCCTCTGGCAGTGGGTGTCATGGCCGGGACGGTGGACAAGCACCTGGATCATCACACTGCAACGGAGGTGTCGGCTCATGTCTGAATTGCCGGTCAGAGCGGTCATCTTCGACCTCGACGGTACTGTCATCGACAGTAAACAGGTGATTGCCGAGGCTTATCATGCGGCCCATGCCGAGGTTCTGGGAGCTGACGTCGGCGCGCCGCCGTTCAGCGAGTACTGCAAGCACCTGGGGCGTAGTTTCCCGGAGATTATGAAGCGCATGGGGTTGCCGCAAGCCATGCACCCGGTGTTCATGCGCGAGAGCAATGCACGGATGCACAGGATCCAGGTGTTCGACGGCGTGCGCGCGTTGCTCGCCGCGCTGCAAGAGCAGGGTATTCCCATGGCCGTTGCGACCGGCAAGGACCATTCGCGCACCGAGGCGATTCTCGACAGCCTGGGGCTGATCGACTATTTCGCCTGCATCGTTGGCAGTGACGATGTCGCGAACCCGAAACCGGCGCCCGACATGGCCTTGATGATCGTCGATCGGCTACGGCTCAAACCCGCCAGTACGTTGTTCCTGGGCGATGCGATCGCTGATCTGCTGTGCGGGCAGGGCGCGGGGATGCAGACGGCCCTGGCCCTCTGGGACCATCCCGCCGAAGAGATTCGTCGCCATCCCTGCGACTACCAACTGACTGATCCGCGCCAGGTTCTGGCCCTGCTGGAGGTGGTGCGTCATGCCGACGTTACTCCTGCTTAACGGCCCCAATCTGGGTCGCCTGGGGCTGCGCAAACCCGAGATCTACGGGACAAGGACCCTGGTCGACATCACCCGTGAGGTGACCGCTGTTGCGGCGGCCCGGGGCTGGTCGGTGCGCGCCTTGCAAAGCAACCATGAAGGCGAGCTGATCGATTTTATCGAAGCCAATCATGACGCCGCGGCACTGATCGTCAATCCCGGGGCGTTGATGATGTCCGGCTGGGCTCTGCGCGATGCCCTCGAAGACTATCCGGGGCGCTGGATCGAAGTGCATATCTCCAACCTGTTCGGCCGCGAAGCCTTTCGCCACACCTCGGTCATTGCACCGCTGTGCAACGGTTTCATTGCGGGCATGGGGGTCGATGCCTATGCCGTTGCCGCCTCGGTCCTGGTGGGACAAGACCATGCGTAGCGCGATAGCGGCGGTGCCCGCGTATGCCCAGCTACTGGAGGACGTCCTGCACCTGTGCAGTGAATTGCTAAGAGTGCCGCAGGAGACCTTGGGAGCGGAGCAGAACTTCTTCGAGAGCGGTGGCAACTCGCTCAAGGCCCTGCAGTTGTGCGCGCTGTTGGAGCAGCAGTACCCGGATCTGTGCGGTCAGGATGGCATCGACCTGACACTGATTGTCGGCACTGCTACCTTCGGTGCTTTTGTCAACGCCTTACTGGGAGCTGCTCAACGGTCCTCCGAATCCTGTGCCACGGAGGGTGAGCTGTGAGTCAGCCTGTTGCGACATTGATCGAGAGCTGGGAACAGCGCGGAGTGCACTTGTATGAAGAGGCCGGCAAGCTCAAATACTACTGTGACGAACCCGAGCTGCCGGAGGATATTCGTCATTCGGTGAGTCAGGAGAAGGCGCGGTTGCTGAGTTATCTGGCACAGCCGGATCCGCTGGCGGCCAACCTCAGTGGTCTGCGCCAGGCCTATTGGCTGGGTGAACACTCGGCGTTTACCCAGGGCAGCGCCGCCTATCTGCACCTGGTGTACGCCGGTTCCGTGCCTTCGGCGGCGCAGCTCGAGTCGGCGCTGGAGCAACTGCTGGCGCTGCACCCGATCCTGAATTACACCCTGGACGCCAGTGCCCCGCGTCTCAAGGCCATGACGGTGCAGGCGCTTCGGGTCGAGCGGGTCGCGCCCATCGAGGGGCATGAGCCGCGGCATTGCACGGCGCTGGCCGACAGTTCGACGCCGATCCCGCCACTCGCGGCGGAACAGCCGTTGTTTCGCCTGGTGGTGGTGGAGAACCACGGTGAGCGTTGCCTGCATGTGGTCTATCGGTTGGCGCTGTTCGATGCGCCGGGCGTGCAGATTTTCATCACTGACCTGATGACGCTGGTAAGCCGCGGCGCCGGGTCGGTGTTGATGCAGGGTGCCTATGCGCCGGTGAAAATTGCGGCGCAGGTCCGAGCCCGACGCCTGGCGCGGTTCAAGGCCAGAAACTATTGGGTGCAAAAGATCGCCTTGCTCGCCAGTGGGCCCGATCTGCCCAGGTTGCGCCGCTCTGGCGAACCCCGGGAAGGGGCAAACGCCTTGACAGGGCGTTTCATCGAACATCGCGCGCTGTTGGCGCCAGCCCTCTACCAGGCCCTTGGCGCGCGCGCCCGTGAGCATCGTGTCTCGCTCAATGCGGTGTTGCTGACGGTGTATCTGCAGACCCTGGCGCGCTGGTCGGGCAAAGCCACGGTGACCAGCAGTGTCATGTACAGCACCCGTCCGGGGCTGGCTGAGGAATTTGCCCGCACTATCGGCAATTTTGCCGACACCGTATTGATCGATCTGCCGGCACGCGCCATGGCTTTTTCGGCAACGGCGCAGCACCTCCAGCAGGACCTGTACGCGGCGATGCGGCACGGCGCCTACGATGGTGTCTCGGCGGTTCGTGAGTGGATCAAGCTACACGATCAGCGTGCCAGCAGCGCCGAGCCGCCCATGCCCTATGTCTTTTCTTCATTGCTGGAAATGGACCTGCCGGCCGCGCCCCTGGAGCAGACCGATCACGCCATGATGACACCACAAATATGGATTGATGCCCAGGCCTTTGCGCAGGACGGTGCGTTGTGTCTGTCCTGGGATGAGCGCGAGGGTATTTTCGAACCTGGAGTGATCCCACAGGCTTTCGAGCACTTCCACAGTGCCCTGCAACGATTGGCGACCGTCCCCCAGGCCTGGGATGAAACCCAGGCGCCGCTGACGCCGGCGCTGCTGGCGGCAATCGATGCTTTCAACCGCACCGAACGAACCTTCGACAGCGAAGCTCTCCATCAGGGGCTGCTGCGTCAGGCCGTACAACGCCCTGATGCACCGGCGGTTCTGGATCAGGACGGTGCCCTGAGTTTCTCCCAACTGTTGCGTCAGGCCAGTCGCCTGGCCGGTCACCTCAATGAAAATGGTGTGGGTCCCAGCGATCATGTGGTCATCCGGGGCAGTCGCGATGCGGCGAACGTGGTAGCGATCTATGCGACGCTGATGGCCGGCGCGACTTACGTGCCAGTCAGTAAACATTCGCCGGCGCGCCGTGTGCATTCGATTATCAACCAGTGCGCGGCTACCACCATCCTGGGGGATGACGATGAGGACATTGCCAGCATTCTCGCCTCGCCAGTGAATTGGTACCTCAATTACCAAGAGTGGTTGGCGGCCGGGCAGGGGCAGGGGGCCTATCTACAACCGGCGTACCCGGCGGTCGATAGCAGCCTGGCGTACATCATGTTCACTTCGGGGACCACGGGGACGCCCAAGGGTGTCAGTGTCACCCATCGGGCAGCGATCAACACGCTGCTGGACTGCCGTGAGCGTTTTGCAATCAATGACACAGACCGTTTGCTGGGAGTCAGCGAATTCAGTTTCGATCTGTCGGTGTTTGATCTGTTCATGCCCGCTCTGAGCGGCTGCGCTCTGGTGCTTGCGCAAGGCGGTGAGCGAGCTGACCCGCAAGCCTGGATCCGTGCCGCACGGGAGCACCGCGTCAGCGTCTGGAACTCGGTGCCGGCGATCATGGAAATGGCCCTCGGTTACGCTCAGGCGACGCACCTGGGCGCACCTGCGGCCACAGTGCGGCTGTGGATGGCCAGCGGTGACTGGATCGGTCTCGGCCTACCCGACCGTTTGCGTGCAAGCGCTCCGGGCTCACGCTTTGTCGCCTTGGGCGGTGCCACGGAGGCGGCCATCTGGTCCAACTGTTTCGAGGTTCAGAAGGTCGATCCGCAATGGCTTAGCATTCCCTACGGTCGTCCTCTGGCGAACCAGCGTTTTTATATTCTTGACCCGCAGGGGCGGCGTTGCCCTCCTGGAGTCAAGGGCATGTTGTATATCGCCGGCATGGGGCTGGCCGCCGGTTACATCCATGATCGCCTACGCACCGAACAGGCGTTTTTCGATGATTCGGGTCTGCAACAGCGTGTCTATCGTACGGGGGATATGGGGCGCTTGCGGATGGATGGAGAAATGGAGTTTCTCGGGCGTGAAGATTTGCAGGTCAAGCTCAACGGCTTTCGCGTAGAACTCGC
This sequence comes from Pseudomonas sp. GW822-FHT02G04, assembly GCF_058802085.1. Taxonomy (NCBI): domain Bacteria; kingdom Pseudomonadati; phylum Pseudomonadota; class Gammaproteobacteria; order Pseudomonadales; family Pseudomonadaceae; genus Pseudomonas; species Pseudomonas sp. GW822-FHT02G04. The sequence goes on along the minus strand of NZ_JBXANU010000004.1, from coordinate 306,105 downwards.
GGAAATCGACGCGGTGTTCAGCCGGGCACCAGGGGTTCTGCAGGTCGCTGTCTGCCTTGATGACGCGGGAGGCCTGCAGGCCTTTTTCGTTCGCGACCCGGGTCTGGAGGCGGGGCCGAGCGCTGAGCAATTGTTGCAGTTCGCCGCCCAATATCTGAACCCCTACATGTTGCCATCGCGAATCTTCGAGTTGCCCGAACTGCCGTTGACGTCCAATGGCAAGGTCGACAGAGCCCAACTGGCCCAACGCGTACCGCAAGCTACGGCAACATTGCGCGATGACCCGTCGTGCACGGTTTTTTCCGCGAAGCAGGAGCTGATGCAGCAATGCGTGCAGCGCGTGTTGCCGGCGGCGCTGGATCCGCAGCGCTCCTGGTTCGATCTGGGTGCGTCATCGCTGCATGCGGTGCATATCCTTCAGGCACTCAATACCGAGTTGGGACTGGAGTTGAACCTGGCCGATATCTATTCCTGGCCCTCAGTCGCGGCACTGTTGGCCTACCTGCGGGACAGATCCCAGGGCTCGCGCAATCTGGTGTATTTCAGCCGCGACGCAGTGCGCAACCTGCCGCTTCTGGTGCTGGTGCACCCGGTGGGCGGGGCGCTTTCCTGTTATTTGCCGCTGGTCCATGCCTTGCGCAAGGACTTCGATGTGATCGGAATCTGCGCTGACAGTGAACAGCGCTTCGAGAGCATCGAGGCTCAGGCCCGTGAGTACTTTGACCAGTTGCGCGAGAAGCTGGTGGGGTATCGCCAGGTGGTTCTTGCCGGGTGGTCGTTTGGTGGTGTGGTGGCGGTGGAAATGGCACGGTTGCTCAAGTCCAGCGGTCCGCAGCTACCGGCGCTGGTCACTATCGATGCCGGAGCTCCGCCGGAGACAGTTCTGGAGCTGCCGCCGACCTTGTTACAGCAGTTGTTCCAGCAGGACCTGGTCCAAACCGAGCAGATACAGATGGCGGGAGGACCTCATGAAACCCTGTTGAGTCGTGCCCTGGAAGAACGCTTCGCGCTGTTCTGTCGACACTATGCGGCCTTGCTCGATTATCGCTATCAGCCGGTGGCTTGCCCGACCTGGCATCTGCAGGCCAGTGAAGAGCGCCAATCGAGTGGGCTGCGTCCACTGGCGCAGCTGTCTGGGGGCGAGCCTTGCGTACAGGTTGTCGCTGATCACTACAGCATCCTGTCCGGTGCTGCGCTGGAGCGAGTCGTCGGCTGTCTGGAGCTGGCTGCAAGGCAGGCGGTAGTCGAAAACCTCAGCCCGGTAGCGCCAGCATGACCCCTTTGCTTGCTGCAACAGCGTCCAGGGACTGGTTGCTCCCTCCCGACGGTGTCGATCTGTGGCGGTTGCCCTGGAGCGAGTCCCAGGTGCATCCGCGACGTCAGCGTTACTTGGGGTGGTTGGCGGATGACGAACGGGCCCGTTATCAGCGTTCCACAGTTGCATCCGCTCGTGAGCAGTACCTGATCGGACATGGCTGGCTGCGGGAAATTCTTGCGCGCTATCTGGCTTGCGAACCAGTGCGGATTGCCCTGCGCTACGGGCGCCGAGGCAAGCCTTCGCTCGCCGGTTTTGCGCGCTCACGGGTGCATTTCAACCTGGCGCATACCCCGGGGCTGTTGGTGCTTGCGGTCAGCTCCAACCCTGTGGGCGTGGATGTGGAAGCGCACCGTCCACGGGATATCGAGGGCTTGAGCCAGCGCTATTTCAGCCAGGCGGAACAGATGGCACTGACCCGTTGTTCGGGGCCTGAACGCGAGGCGGCCTTCTATGGGCTCTGGACCCTGAAAGAGGCGTGCGTCAAGGCCACGGGGGAGGGGATTGGTCAATCATGGTCCCGGCTGGGATTTGCTCCCGGCCGGCTGCCAGAGGTGGATATTTTTCGCCCGTCCTGGCGGTTTCTGCACACGGCCTCGTTGGCCGGCTATTCGATTGCTATCGCCGCGCGGGCACGCCACGAGCTGAAGATTCGCGCTTTTATCGATTCGGCACTGGCGGATTGCGGCCCTTGCCCGGAAAATCTGCACTGGCTCGAGCATCATCGCTGCTCTCGCGGCACGAGCCTCATAAACAGGGATATTAAAGGAGTGACACTGTGAAATTTGGATACACGATTGTTTATGTACCCCATGTCGAAGCCACTATCGCGTTCTTCGAGCAGGCCTTTGGTTTCACCCGGCGCTTTCTCGATGAGTCGGGCGACTACGGCGAACTCGACACTGGCGCCACCACCCTGGCGTTCGCCAGCCGCGGTTTGGCCGATTCCAACTGCGATGGCGGTTACCAGTTCTGCAGTCCGGAGCATAAACCCCTGGGCATCGAGATTGCCCTGGTGACCGACGATGTGCCCACGGCGCATGCCAAGGCGCTGGCGGCCGGCGCCATCGAACATGCCGCGGTGCAGAAAAAGCCCTGGGGGCAAGTGGTTTCCTATGTGCGCTGCCCGGCGGGCACCCTGGTTGAGTTGTGCACGCCTGTGGGCCAATGAGCATCTCGCTCAGGGAGGCACACATGCAAGGAGATGACCATGGTGCGTAAAACCGACGATGCCGTTGCGGCATTACTTGAAGATATTGGCAGCACCCACGGAGCCCTTCTGGAGGTGGTTCAGCGAGTGCGCCAAGTTGTCGAAGAAGTCAGTGGCAACGTTTCGGAAATGGTCAAGTACGGGGGCATCATCTTTTCCCGGGTGACGCCGTTCTGTGGTGTGTATGCCTATACCGGTCATGTGTCGGTGGAGTTTGGTCGGGGCTACTTGCTCGACGATGTCCATAAGGTGCTCGAAGGCAGTGGAAAGTTTCGCCGTCATATAAAGTTGTTTGCTGTAACGGATGTGCATGACAAGCACCTTGCTGATTATGTAAGGCAAGCGCTTGGATAGTGGGTCCTTGAACTGAGCACCTAACAAAGAAGTTGTTTCCTGCGGGGGATTCTATCCCCCGCACGGGACAGTGTTGCCCCTAAGAAACCAATCAATGGAAGAGCATATGAGCGATCCGAGCACTTACGGTGAGACCCTGGCCGATATCTATGACGACTTGTATGGCGAGGCGCCGGCGAACGCGATTGATGTTCTGGTGGAAATGGCCGGTAACGCCGGTCCCGTCCTGGAGTTGGGAATAGGCACCGGTCGCTTCGCTCTGCCAATGCGCCAGCGCGGTGTGGACGTGCATGGTGTCGATGCCTCGTGGTCGATGCTCGAGAAGCTGCAGGCCAAACCCGGCGGCGGTGAGGTTCCAGTGACCCTGGCCGATTTCGCGACACTGGAAGGGGTACAGGGCGGGCCTTTCGAGATGGCCTTCTGCACCTTCAGCTCGCTGTTTCTATTGTTGTCCCAAGAGGCGCAGATCAACTGCTTTCAAGCCACCAGCGCGTTGCTCAAGGAGCATGGACGCTTGGTGATCGAGACCTTCTACCCGGACATTTCGCGCTATGGCAAAGACCAGCCGGTGTATGTGGGCGGGCTGGAGCGCAATGAGGTGTTACTTGAAGCTTCGCGTCATGAGTCGACCAAGCAACGGGTCAGTTGCCGGTTTATCCGCCTGCAGAGCGAAGGCCTCAAGGTGATTCCGGTGGAGTTGCGTTATGCCTGGCCCGCCGAATTGGACCTGATGGCCCGGCTGGCCGGAATGCGCTTGCTCCAGCGCTGGTCCAGCTGGGAAAAGGCGCCCTTTGCCGATGGTTCGTTCAAACATATTTCGGTTTACGAAAAGTTACCCAAGACCTGATTGCACGTGAACTTCGGAGTTCAACATGGATGTTTTCCAAGCACCAGCTGCCCAGATGGCCGACACGCGCTCGACTCGCGAGCGGATGCTCGCTGGAGAGTGGTTTCACTCCCCAAGTCTGGAACTTGCGCGCCTGCGTATCCGTTCTCAGGAGTTGCAGTATCGTTTTAATCACTCATCACCACTGGCGTTTAAAGAGCAGCAGGCGTTGCTCAGAAAGTTGCTTCACAAGATTGGCAGTAATAGTTGGATAGAGCCTAACTTTTACTGTGATTACGGGGCGCATATCGAAGTAGGCAATGACGTGTTCATCAATATGAACTGCACGTTTCTCGATGGTAATCGGATTGTTATCGGTGACCGCGTCTACATCTCACCCAACGTGCAGTTGATGACGACGAGCCATCCCGTGCACCCGCAACAACGTTCCGTCCAGGTGGATGGCCAACTCAAGTGCGTGCTGCGCGCGGAGCCGATCACCGTTGGCAACGACGTGTGGATCGGGGCCGGGGCGATGCTGCTGGGTGGCGTCGAGATCGGCGATCACAGCGTGATCGGCGCCGGCAGCCTGGTCAGCCGCTCCATACCTGCCGGGGTGGTGGCGGCGGGTAACCCTTGCCGAATCATTCGCTCCGTTTACGAGTGAATCTACAGGAGCTGTTTATGAGCAACGCGACAGTGAGCATCGATGACATGAGCCAGATCAACGACAGTGTTTTATCCCGGTGCGCGGAGCCTTCCATGGCGTTCGCCCACTCGGCTTTGTGTGTCTGGTTTACCGGTTTGTCTGGAGCCGGTAAGTCAACCCTGGCCAAAAGTCTGGAAGAGTCTCTAGGGCTGTCGGGAGTGCGAGTGCGGGTTCTCGACGGCGACGATCTGCGGACCGGCCTGAACAGCGATTTGCGCTTTGGCGCCGAGGACCGCAAGGAGAACGTTCGACGCCTGGCTGAAGTTGCCAAGTTGTTTTGTGACAGTGGCTACATCGTCCTGGTCAGTGCCATTTCGCCTTTTGCCGAGGACCGGCAACGAGCCCGGGCGCTATTCGCTCCCGGATGTTTCGTCGAGGTGCATGTCGACACGCCACTGGCTGTTTGTGAATCTCGCGATCCCAAGGGGCTCTACGTGCGGGCCAGGCGCGGTGAACTGCCACAGTTCACCGGCATCGGCAGCGTCTATGAGCCGCCGCGGTATTGTGAGTGCGTGGTGCAAACCGCTGAATGCAGTGTCGATGAAGGCGTTCGGCAAGTGCTTGCCATTGTGCTGGAACGTTGTGCATTGCCCGGGCCAAAGACTCCGTTGAAAGCTCGGGGTGCCGAGGATTCAGCAGATGATGTCCGAGGAGGCCGCTAATGCCAACGTCGACATTCGAGCGCCTGTTGAAGCGCTACCGTTATCCGCTGTTTGCCCTGGTATTGGTGCTAGTGGCGGGGTTGTCCTGGGGCATGACGTCGATTCGTTTTGCCGCCGATTACCGTTCGTTTTTTCCCGAGGGCGAAAAGACGGTTGAGCAACTGGATGCCATGCATCGTCAGTTCGGCAAGTCCGACACCTTGCTCTTCGTGATCAAGAACCCCCAAGGCAGTCTGTTCAGCCGTCGGTATCTCGAACAATTGCATGAACTGACGGAGCAAGCCTGGCTGATTCCCCATGCCTATCGCGTCGACTCAGTGACTAATTTCCAGCATGTCTTCGCCGAAGGCGATACGGTGCATGTCGAGGCGTTGGTGCGCGAGCCCACGGACCTGACACCACAGCACATCAGTCTGATGGAACGGCTCGGGCGCAACGACATTGAACTGGTCAAGCGCCTGGTGTCGACGGATGGCCAGACCGTCGGTGTGCTGGTGACTCTGCAGTTTCCCCCACAAACCCTGGATGCGGCCATTGCCGCGACCGCCGAAGGGCAACGGATGCTGGAGGCGTTCAAGCAGGCGAACCCGCAGTTGCAGGTCCATCTGACTGGCCTGGCGGCCGTCGAGGCGGCCTATCCCGAAGCGGCACAGCAGGACATGGCGGTACTCACGCCGCTGATGTACCTGATCATTCTCCTGGTCACAGTGCTGATGCTGCGTAGTATCGGCGCTTTGCTGGTGGTGTTGATTGCCATCAGCATGGCCACCGCCGCCACGCTGGGCGCCAGCGGCTGGCTCGGGTTCGAGGCCACGGCACTGACCGGGCTGCTGCCGACCATAGTATTGGCGACCTCCGTCGCCGAGATCATGCATGTGCTGTCCGCGGCACGGCAGATGAGCGGGCAGTATGGAACCCGGCGAGTAGACCTGGCCTGCGCGGCGATCAGGGACACCATCAAGCCTATCGCGATCGGCACCGCCACCAATGCGGTGGGGTTTTACAGTCTGGTGTTCGCTGCATCGCCGCCCTACAAGGAGTTTGGCGTGTTGGCAGCGATCGGTGCGGTGATGGCGCTGCTGGTGACCATTTCGGTGGCGGCGGTGTTGATTCCCTTCCTGCGGCTCAAGCCCCTGGAAGGGGCGGCCAGCCATCGCTATTACTTGTACATGGAACCGTTGTTGCGTCATCCCAAGCTCTGGTTGCTGGGGTTCGTGGTGTTGTTTGCACTGGCGATCGGGCCGGCGCGTAATAACCTGATCAACGACCGTATTGTCGAGAACTTCGATTCCAGTATCCCCGTGCGGACCGCCACTGAGTTCGCCATGGACAATCTGTCCGGGATCTATCGCCTGGAGTATGTCGCCACGTCCAGTCGCGGCGACATTTCTGATCCGCGCTTTCTCGCCGATCTGGACCGATTTGCCCAATGGCTCAGGACTCAGGCCGAGGTCGATTCGGTCACCACCCTCAGCGACGCCCTGAAGAAACTCAACCAGACAATGAATGGCGGGCGGCCCGAAGAGTACCGGCTGCCTGGCGATCCGGCGATGGCCGCGCAGATGCTGCTGGTCTATGAAATGTCGTTGCCGTTCGGTCTGGACCTGGGTAGTCAGATAAACATAGATAAGTCGGCAACGCGCCTGGTGGTCACCCTTACCCGGTTGGACACCCAGCAGATTCGCGATATCAAGGAGCGGGCGGATAATTGGTGGCGCGACAATGCCGACCGTAACGCGCTGATTCCGGGCTTGGGGACGGGCGAAGCGGTGGTGTTTGCCAACCTGACGCATATCAGCATCGAGTACATGGTCAATGGCCTGCTGTTCGAGCTGGTGACCATCACCCTGATGGTCGCGTTCTTCTTGCGCAACGCGGGTCTGGGGCTGATCAGCATTCTGCCCAACGTGTTCCCGTTCTTCATCATGTTCGGGATCTGGGGCCTGCTGCGTGGCGAGATCAACACTGCCGCGATCAACGTCTGCGTGGTGGTTTATGGCCTGATCGTCGAGGCCACCATCCACATCATGAGTCACTACAAGGCTCAGCGTCTCGAGCATGGTCATCCACCGCGAGAGGCGTTGCGTCTGACCTACCAGCATGTGCTGCCCTCGGTGTTTGCCAACTCGGTGATCCTGGCATCGGGCTTCATGGTCATGACCCTCTCGCCATTCTCGATGAATGCCGATTTCGGCCTGTTGGCAGTCATCGCGATCTTCCTCGGCCTGATCTTCGATGCGCTATGCCTGCCACTGGTGCTGCTGATATTCGATCGATTCCTGTGGGGGCGCTCGGTAACAAAACTTGCCCCACGCCAAGCTTGAAAACCCGCACATCGATCAGGAATTAGAGAAAGGAAACCAAGATGAACTACAAAACACTGCTTGCCGTTTGCCTGATGTTGGGTGGCGCCCTTGAGCACCGACTGCTGATGGCCAGTCCAGAGCAGGAACTGGGCCAGCACTATGCCCACCTTTGGCGCGACAGCGATCTGGGCTATCAGGACACCTCGGCCAAAATCCGTTTGACCCTGGTGGAGAAGGGCGGCGCCAGCACCGACAGGTTCATGCGCATGAACAGCTTTGAGACCGAAAGCAAGGCGGTTGGGGACAAGGTGCTGCTGACCTTCGAGGCCCCGGACAACATCAAGAATTCACGGGTGTTGATTCATTCCAAGATCAAGGAGGGAGACCAGGTCTGGCTGTATTTGCCCGCCCTCAAACGAGTCAAGCGCGTCGCCGCGGCCGATCGTTCCGGAGCCTTTTCCGGCAGTGAGTTCTCTTACGAGGACATCGGCTCCATGGAGGTCGGCAATTACGACTACCAGTGGCTGCGCGACGAGCCCTGTGGTGATGCCCAGTGCGCGGTGGTCAAGCAGATTCCGCTGTATCCGTACTCGGGTTATTCCTCGATCTGGGTCTGGTACAACAAGGCGGATTACCGGCAGATGAAGACCGAGTACTACGACCGCAAGGGTGCCAGGTTCAAGACCTTGTCCCTGGATAACTATCAGTTGTTCCTGGGGCGTTACTGGCGGGCGTTGAACATGACCATGGTCAATCACATCACTGGCCGGCAGACCATTCTGGTCAGCTCCGACGTGCAGTTTCGAACCGGCCTCAGGGAGGATGCATTCGAGCCGGCCAGGCTCGGAAACCTCACTCAATGATTGTTGACGGACGCCGTCGGCTGGCAAGGTCGCAACTGGCAACACTGGTCCTGTTGTGGGCCAGCGCAGATGCGCTGGCCGAGTCGCCCCATTCATTGTCGGCCAAGGTTTCGCTCAAAAGTTACTACTTTCCGTCTTCGCCAGCTGAAGGCGTCGACGATCAGCAGTTGCCGAGCACGGCGCAGTTCGGCCTGGATTATCAGTACCTGCAGAGTTGGGATGAGTTGCGCATGCGTGTGGTGGCTAATCCGCGCTACAGGGCCAGTGACGACACTGATCCGCGCCCGAGCTTCTATTGGGACGAACTGTTCGTGCTGCTGGAGCAGGACGATCACGAACTGAAGCTGGGGCGCATCAAGGAGCATTGGGGCGTGATGGAGACCCGTCAGCTCGTCGACGTGATCAATACCTACGACAATCTGGATGGCCTGCAGCCGGAAGAAAAACTTTCGCAGAAAGCATTGAAGCTCGCCAGCACCCTGGGACCCGGCCATTTGAGTCTGTACTTGCTGGATGGATTCGAACCGGTCCAATTCTATTCCGAGCCGGCTCGATTTGCCGCGTACCGGGTCCAGCCTCCGGCCGAATACATTCACGGGGCTGACCCGGATGGGATTGACCTGGCAGCGCGCTACTTCGTTTCGTTGGCCGACCTGGATATAGGGTTGAGCTACTTCAAGGGCACCAACCGGGCTGCGGCGTTCCGCGAGGAGGGTGACAGCCTGGTGGCCCAGTACACACAGGTGACGCAATGGGGGCTGGATGCGATCTGGGTGGAGGAGCAATGGTTGTACAAACTCGAGGCGCTGGACCAGCGAGTCTCGGACAGCGACTACAACTCCAGGAAGCTCTCTGTCGGGCTGGAGTACGCCATCACCCGGGCGTGGCGAGACTCGGACCTGAGTCTGATCGCCGAGTATCACCGTGACCGCGATCAACGCCTGGCGCCGGTCAGCATTTTCGACCGCAAGTTTCTCTTGGGCGCACGCCTGGAGATCAATGATGCCTACTTGTCCTCGGTGTTTCTGGGCTACACCGCCCAAGCCTCCGACCAGGGTAACAACATGCTTAGCGCATCTCTGGACCTGGGACTCAGCGATGCGCTGCGGACCGCTCTCAGCGCGGTGATTATTAACAGTTCCCATAGCGACGAAACCTGGGATGCGCTGTCCGGCGACTCGCATGTGGCGCTTGAGGTTTCCTATTCATTTTGATCGACCATCGGCAAAGGTTTGTCGTTCCGATCCTGCCGCTAAACACAGAGGTACCTACATGGATACGTTGCTACAGATCGTCGGGTTCGGCCCGGCGGCCCTGGGGTTGTTCATCACCGCGGATCGCAATGGGCAGTTGCAGGGGTTACTCGAGCGAGGTTTTCAGGTGCATGAACGTAGTGCGTCCATCGCGGATTGGGACTGCCTGGCTTATGACATAGAAGCCAACTCGCCGATTCATGATTTTCTCAAGGGCATCCGTGTGGACGGGGTCTTCGCCGACTGTCTGCGACAGCCCATGGTTCAGCGCTGGTTGCAGGCGCCGGAACAAGTGGTGCCGTTGAGTGAGGTGTCGATCTTTTTGCGCCAACTGGCCGAGGTGGTGGTGGCGCTGTGCGCGGAGCATCCACGGGCGGCGATAGCGTTCGGACACAGGGTCGACACGGTAAGGGTCGCTGGCAGCGGCTTTGCAGTGACCGGTGATTGGGGCCGCAGCGCCAGTCGTTACCTGGTGCTGGCCTGCGGCGCGCGGGTCCGCGATCTCGAGCTGGAAAGCACGGCTTTGGGGAACGCGGTCGAGCGGCAATGGCCGCAGCCGATCTGTTCAGATCGCTTGCTTCGGGGGCAGGCCGATCAATGCCTGCGTGAAACCCTGGAGCAGGGGCGGCGGGTGCTGGTGCTGGGGGGCAGTCACAGTGCCTTTTCCGCGGTGGGCTATTTGCTCGAGCGCTTCGACGGGTTGCTGGCTCCCCAGGCAATTCAGGTGCTGTGCCGCAAGCGTCCGGCCTTATGGTCGGCCTCGAGCGTGCAACCGACGCAGTTGCAGGCACTGGATGTGGTGGATGAGGAAACCGGCGAGGTCAATCGCTTCTGCGGCTTGCGTGGCGCGGCCCGACAAACTCTTTTGAGTGTCGAGGCCGGGCAGGAGGCAAGCGTGGTTCTGCACATCGGTAGCACCGACATCGGGCCCTGGTTGGGCGATGCGCCATTGCTGATTAATGCCACGGGTTACCGTCCACGCTTGCCGACGCTGCTCGATCCGCTGGGCATTCCCATGGCCCTTGATCAGGTCGAGGGCAATCTGTGCAAGCACCTTCAGACCCATGAACTGACGGCCCAGGGGGTCGCCGTGAGCGGGCTCTTCGGCACCGGGCTGGGGTTTTCCGATCGCCGTGGGCAGACCCTCGAAGTCGGGGTGAATTTTTTCCATGGCCGTTGCGCCAGCAATATTCTTCAAGCCGTGCTCTGACGGCGTCACCATTTATCAAGGCAAGCAGGAGGCTGCATGGAAGAGTTCGCTGCAATCAGATCACGGTTACACACAGGGTTGTCGAGACTACCGGCACTCGCGGCGGTCGATGAGGCCGCGCTGGACGACTTGTTATCCAAACTCACCGGCCCTCAGCGGGTGTATCAACTCCTGTCATCCCGGCTCACGGTGCGCCAAGTCCTGTGGTGCCTGGCCGACCTGAGGGCCAATGAGCAACTTCGCCAAGTGCGCGACGCTGGCCAATCTCGTCTAGCGCTGGACGGACCGGGCGGTCGACGTCTGCCAGGGCAGGGGCTGCATCTGGTCAGCGATGGCTGCCTGCAATTGAACCCGCGCTTCAGAGAGATTCTCACCGACCTGCTCAGTGACAAGAAAAGTCAGTACAGCCAGTCGGTCGAGACCTACGAAACCCTGATCCGTCGCTACAAGATCATGCAAAGCCTGGGCGATCTGAATCACCACAGCCTGCTGCTGTTGGGCGATGACGCGCTGTTTTCACTGTTCCTGGCACTGCACGGTTATCGCCAGCAGATAGTGGTCGCCGATATAGACCCCGAATTACTCGCGACCATCGATCAGGTTGCCAGGGCCCAGGGGATCGACAACATCGAGATCGTCGAATATGACGTTTTTCAGCCATTGCCAGCGGCCCTGATCGGGCGGTTCGATTGTTTCGCGGTCAACGGCTTCAAGGATCTGGGCGGCTTGCTGATGTTTATCTGTCGTGCTCTTCAGGCACTCAAGGCACCTGCGGCGATGGGCGGTGGTTATCTCAATTTCGGCAATCATGAAGTGCACTCCGCCAGTCAGGTCAAGCTTGAGGCGGAAATCCATCAGGCCCTGGCCAGGTTCGGACTGTACATGGATTATTGCCTGCCTTGTCCCGAGACTCATGTCTGCGGAGCGTTCGAAGAGGCTTTTGTCTCCAGCATAGAGGACTTGGCCGAACAGGCCGAAGGCCAACGCCAGCACGCTTGCGACCAAGTGCTGGAGGGTCTGCGGCAACGTTTTGGGCACCTGTCCTGGGTGGAGATGCACAACTTTCCCGACATCCAGCTTTCGCCCTTGAAAATGGGCCGCTGCCGGATCGTGGAGCGCAATGATCGGGAAATTTCCCGGTTCCTGCGGTTGGGGCAACTGTATGCGCGTAATGCCAGTAGCGTCGGCTGATTGGAGCGGCCATCGACCGGCCGCCTTCCGAGTGCGTCGCCGATGAGCGGCCGGGTTGTGGTGCTGTCGCCGCATCCGGACGATGGTATCTGGTCCCTTGGGAGCGGCATCGGTCGTTGGGCTGGAAGGCGCCAGGTGCTGCTGTTGACGCTGTTCGATGGTGACGCGGCGCCGGGAGGCGTGTTGGCCAGTGCCCCAGAGGCGCGCTGGCGGCGTTTTGCCCAGCCTTGGCAACGCCGTCTGGAGGACCGCAAGGCCGCCGCTTCTCTGGGCTATGAGCTCTTGAGCATGGGCTTGGAGGATGCCGCTTTAAGGGTTGCTCAGAACGGACAGTTTGCCTATGACAGTCCCCAGGCATTGTTCCTCGCTCAGGACTCAGCGCATTGGCCTGTGCCACAGGCCGACCAGTTGGCCCGGATTCAGGCGCTACTGCGGCCAGAAGATATCGTCTGTGCACCCCTGGCCATCGGGCGCCATGTCGATCATTGCCTGACCCATTGCCTGGCTCGCCAACTGCGTAATCCGTTGTATTTCTACGGTGAGTTTCCCTATGCCAATGACCTGGACGAGTCCGCCGTGCACGAGCATATCGAGGCACTGGGGTTATTGGCCCACAGTGAGGACATCGCCTGTTCGTGGTCCGCCTGGCGCGAGGCTGCGTTGGTCTACCGCAGCCAGGTGCTGATGTTGTTTGCTGGCCAGGGGCGCTTTCTCGAACAATTGACCGATCACTGTCGGGTGCAGGGTGATACCGCGTTTTGTCGGATCTGGTCGACCCGTTCGATGTAACGGGCCAGGGAACCGGTAGGTGATAGCAATTCGTCAAGCGCCCAGGCCTCGGGAGTCCGTGCCTGTCGCTGAAACAGCGTCAGATTGTGCTGGTGGTCTTCCCAGCGCGTCGGGTTGTAATGGGACATGTGGTAGCCGCAGGCCGCAGCTTCCAGGAAGATCGGGACGCCGGCTTTCCAGAGTCGGTAACCGAAGTCCAGGTCTTCCATGCCCCAGCGTGTGCCGTAAGACACATCGAAGCCGTCGACCCGGTCCCAGGCCTCTCGAGAGACTGAAATATTCGCCCCGGCGCTAGCCAGCCACGGCCATTCCACAGCTCTATGATGTTCGGCTGCCTGTTCCAGGGGATTGGCCATGACTCTTGCGAGATGTGGGCTCCAGCGTCCCTCAAGCAGGTCGTCTTGCAGTATCGGCGGGCAGCCGGGGGTGCCCTGGGCAGGGTCCGCCTGATTGCCCAAGGCGATCAGTTCGCGAAGCCGTCCGTGTACCAGGCCCGGCTGGCGCTGCTGAGCCTGGATATGCGCTTCGATAAAGCCATCTTGCACCAGAATGTCATCGTCAATGAACAGCAGAATGCTGCCGCTGGCAACGCTGGCCCCCAGGTTTCTGGCCGCTGCGCGCCCCAGCCCCGGGGTCTTTAGCACGCGGGCGAACTCCAGATGCTCAAGCTGCTCAAGCACATCCGGTTCCGCCGCATCGGCGACGATGATCGTTTCGAAATGGCAGCGCCGCTGCTGGCGCCGCAGACTCGCCAGGCACAAGCGTAAGCGTTGCGCCTTGGCGTGCACCGGCATGATTACTGAAAGCTGCATCTGGCTCTCTCGTCGCGAATGTGCTCAGGCCAGGTCTGGCTGCCGGGCACGTTGGTTGAGCCGGTAGTGGCGCAGGGTCATCAGCAATGCGGCCAGTAGGTTACCGACCAATATGGCCTCAACTATGCCGTTGAGCCCACGTTGAAAATGCAGGGTCAGCAGCCATCCCAGGGGCGTCATGACCACCAGGTAGGCGATGGCGTGAATGGTGGTCGGCGCCATGGCGTCCTCGCGACCGCGCAGCGCGTTGGACATCACGCCCTGCCAGGCATCGAAGGGTAATGCCAAGGCGAGCAGCAACATGACCGGCATCGCCACCTGCAGCAGCTGACCGTCATTGCTGTATTGAGCCAGCATCGGTCCGGGCAGCACGGCGAGCAGCAGGGCGCAGACGGCGGTGAGGGAGACACCGAGGAACAGCCCGCTCCAGGTGGACAGGTTGATATCGCTTGAGTCGCTGTTGCCGTGGGCCATGCCCACCTGGATCGAGGTGGCGAAGCCGATGCCCATGGGGATCATGAACAGGATCGAACGGATGTTGACCACTACCGCGCAGGCGGCGGCGATGATCGGTGAAGCGACCCCGGCCATAACCGCAATCAGCATGAATGCCCCGGCCTCGATCCCGAAGCTCAAGCCGCCGCCATAGCCGATGTGGCGCTGCATCTTCCATTCGGACCATGCCCACTGGAAGCGCTGGTTGATACCAAAATCGGCCCGGTCAGCCATAATGCGGTGCACATACAGCACAATCGCCAGGGCCATTAGCACTCTGACGATAGTGGTGCACCAGGCCGATCCCACGGCCCCCATCTCATTAAATCCGAACTCCCCATAGACCATGGCATAGCACAAGACGCCATTGATGAGGTTGCCGCCCAGGATCACCACGGTCGCCGGCAGGGGACGGGAGATGCCTTCCAGAAAAAACGAGTAGGCGATGTAGATAAGGATCGCCGGCAGTCCGAGGGCGACGATCATCATCAGTTCTGAAATCGCCGCAGCCAGAGGCGCTTGCACGCCGAACACCGTCAGCAGTGGCAGACTGGCAAGGCTGGCCAGCGCACACGCCAGGCCTAGGCCAAGGGCGTAGACGATGCCACGCTGAGCGGCCAGGCCGGCTTGTCTTGGTTCCTGCTTGCCGATGGCGATCGAGCCCATGACCAGGATCCCGAACAGCAGGCCGGCAGCGATCAACATATAGGTGTCGGCGATGGCATGGGTGATGGAAATAGCGGCCAGCGACTCGGTGGCATAACGGCCCACCATGATGGTGTCGACCAGTGACAGTAACAGGAAACCGATGCGCGATATGACAATCGGCCCCGATAGCCTGGACAGTTGCACAAGCTTGTCTTTGAGCAATTTGAAATCTGCCATGGGTTTTCTCCTTGGTCGGTGCGGGAGGTATCAGTGGCGTGGATGATTGACGCCTGTCGGGTTCGACAAATGCGGATACATGGCGGACATGGCTGAGGCCAGTGAGCGCAACTTCCGGTATTCGAGTTCGCGGCTGTTCGCGCATTCGCCCAGCAGGGCAATTCTGCTGTCTAGAAAATCCCGATAGGGCGCCAGGTTTTCCTGAGGGGCGAACGCCAGCGGCGTGTCGGTTCCGGCGACGCTCAGGGTCAGGCTGGGCTGCTCGACCCGGTTCTGGCTGAATCCGAAGGTGGTGTGCAAGCGCAATTGCCCGGCACTGCCAAACAGCGTAATCACGGTTTCATCGCGCTGTTGGTGGGAGGCCCAGGCCGTACTCATGCGGATCAGGGCACCGTCGTGGGTCTGCAGGCAACTGTAGGATTGCGATTCGACCTCGATGGTGCCAGCACCGTCGCAGTCCTGGTCGGCGCGCCAGGTAGCCCGGCGCGCGCCTTCATTGGCGTCTGCCGGAACATGGTTGCATAGCGCCGCGTCGACCTGCGGGTAGTCGAGCACTTGCAGGGCGATTTCCAGCAGGTGCCAGCCCAGGTCGGCCCCTGAGCCTGCCAGGGCTTGGTCCGCGCGGGTGAACCACGAACCGGGGCGAGGCACGCCATTGCTCCTGCGCCAGCTGACGTCGATGCAATACGGCGTGCCAATATCGCCCCGGGCGACCGCAGCGAGCAGGGCGCGTACATCACTGCGATGAGAGGCGGCCGCGGTTACCGATAGATCGACCCCGGTTTGCTGGCTGTGTTCGATCAGGGTATTCGCGTCGCTTGCCGACAGACAGGCCGGTTTTTCCAGAATGACGTGCAAACCCTTGTTCATGGCCTTTAGTGCCTGCCTGACGTGACTGGCGTTGGGTGAGCAGATAAATGCCAGATTGCAGCCTTGCAGTGCCTGTTCGCTCATGCAGCTGTGCTGACGCGGTGCGGGTGACGCTTGACTGAAGGCCTGTCGAGAGCCAGGGTCAGGGTCGATGACCGAGACGATTCGAGCCTCCTGTTGCTGCAGCAACGGGCCCCAAATGGTCCGCACCACCCACCCGGCGCCGATGAATGCGACACGCGGATCCTTCATTGTTCATTGGCCAGGTGTTTGAGTACTTTGGATATTGCCGCGGCAATATCCAGGGTGTCTTGTTCATTCCCCAGCAACGCGCGGTGATGAATCCAGATCCCTTGTTGAGCGACATGTTCGCTGACAGGGCAAGCGGCAATGTAGTGGGCCAGGTCGTGCTCCACAGGTGCCGGTGGTTGCCAGAAACTCGGAATGCGATAGAGCGTTTGGTAGGCTCGAAAGGCGGGTATGCCCTCGGCAATCAGGGCGTCGACCGCTTGGTTACGATCCAATGGAGCCAGCCCGGGGAGTTGCTTGATAGTGAAGAGAAACATGTAATAGGGATGGGTGTGAGCGTCCAGAGTCCGAGCCTGTGGCGTAACCAGTCCTTCGCGCTCCAATACCTCGGTCAAGAGTCGGGCGTTGTGCTGGCGAATCTCTGTTTGATGGTTCAAGCGCGACAACTGGACGCCGAGAATGGCGGCGCTGAACTCGCTCAAGCGGGCATTGGTGCCGACCACGGTGTGCTGATAGCTGCGATCCCCCTGTGGGCGCCCGCAATTGCCGTAGAGGAAGACTTTTTCCCGCAACTCTTCATTCGGGCACAACACCAGGCCACCTTCGCCCGCCGTCATCAGCTTGAAGTTCTGGAAGCTGAAGCAGGCCAGGGTGCCGTATTCGCCGATGCCGGTATTCGAATAGCCCCGGGCACCGTGAGCATGAGCCGCGTCCTGGATAATCGTCAGGCGATATTGGTCGGCAATTCTCAGCAGGGTGGCCATGTCACACATATGCCCGGACATATGCACGGGGATGATAGCCCGGGTCCGAGGACTGATGTTGGCCTCCACGGCGGCCGGATCGATGCACAAGGTGTCTGGGAGTATGTCGACAGGGATGGCTGTCGCACCGATGCGCTGGCAGGCCATCGAGGTTGAGATGAAAGTGAACGCAGGGACGATGACCTCATCACCGGCAACGATACCGGCGGCCTGTAGGGCGATTTCGATGGCTACTGTGCCATTGGCGACGGCGAACGCTGAATGGCCGCCGTGCAATTGAGCGAAGGCACTCTCAAAGTTGAGGTTCTCGTTGCCCTGCATGCGCCACCATTGACCCTGGTGCAGACTGCGCAGCAATGCTGTTTCTTCTTCTGCTCCGAACTGCGGCCAGTCCGGATAAGGGGTTTGACGTACGGGTGTACCGCCGAGAATAGCTAAGGTCATTTATTCAATCCCTTGAAAGTTGATAAGCGGGCGAACGGACAGGCTGTTCGCCGAGAGTTATAAAAGGAGTCAAAGTGTTCGGAAGGTCATGCGTGTAAAGTTGTAATTTGGAAGTTTTTTTTGCTCGCGAAAAAGTAGGTTTTGATAGTTGTGATTTACCTGCTTTGTTCTTTGCTCAGTTGCTCGAAAAGAAGATAGCACGGCTTGAAAATCTCTAGGAAAGGTTATTTTTAGAAATCTTTTGTAATATTATGAAATAACCTCGAATTTGCATTTCTCGTGCTGTTTTAGTTCCTGTGTTAAAAAGTGGCGAATGACCAAGCGCTCTGCTGTCATTGCTTTCTGTGCCCTATGGTGTGGGCTGTCCGGGTATAGAGTATTTGTTCGGAAACTCTCTGGCGTCAAAAAGTGCCGACTTATTTAACTTGCATACTCTGCTGGGTAGGCGGCAGGTAGTGCTTTGTCTGGTGTTTGCTTTGTAGTGGTCGGGTGTGCGTTGTATGAGCGTGACACTGTCATTACGGGGTTGTGTTTCAGTGTTTTCAAATGATTAAAAACAGGCTGGATTCAGGGATGATAAAAGGTCGCGCGATATTATGAGAACACTCGTTGTCATTACGGAAGGGATGGACCCGCTAGTACTTGAGTCGGAAGTTTCAAAGGGGCGGCTTCCCTGGTTCTCGCAGCGTATGCGGAGCCGCTCTTATCGGCATTTGAATTGCGGTCCGGTGCCCTACGAACCGAGTAATCTGGCGACGGCTTTTTCTGGAGTGAATCCAGGGCAACACGGTTGTTTTTCTTATTGGAGTGCCCACAGTTCCGGAGAGATTCCGCGGATTCTCGAGTCGACCGATGTTATGGCGCCTCGCCTGTGGGAATGGCAGGAAATGGCGGATCAGCGTTTCGCGGTCATTAATGTGCAGCTGACGCATCCGCCACGGCCGTTGAACGGCACATTGATCACCTACCCCATGCAAAACTCCATGAACACAAGCCATCCGCGCAGCTTGCTGAGGGACCTGAACGGTCTCGGGGTGCGCTACGCCCACGATGTTTCGCTGTTCTACACCGGTCAGCCCTTTGAGGACTTCGCCACTCAGGCCTACCGCATCGCCGAGCACCAGCTCGATAGCGCCATGGCGCTTGGAGCTGACGCGGATGTAATGATCGTTAACCTGACCCTGGCGGATCGCTTGTCGCATTTTCTATGGTACGAGATGCACGAGCCCGATGCTTCGCCACGTCCGCATATCCTGCGTGCCTACGATTTCATCGACCGTGCCTGCCAGCGCCTGCAGTCATTGGCGCCTGAGTCGATGCTGGTGTTTTCCGAGATGGGTTTTGGCGAGTTGAGCGGGTTTTTCTCCATCGACGAACACCTCAGGGCAGCAGGCCTGCAAGTGCTCGACCAGAACGGCTGCGTCGATCTGGAACGTAGCGTGGCCCTGGAAACGGTGCAGGGCTCCCACGGTGTGATGCTCTGCGCTGACTTGTGCAATGAAGGACGCTCCAGCCCCCAGCAGCGCCAGGCGGTCGAGCAATGTTTGCGCGGCATTCGCTTCAGCGATGGCAGTGCGGCGCTCGCCGATGTCCGTCAGCGAGAGGAGGTTTATCAAGGGCCTTACACCCACCTGGCGCCGACCTTGATCGTCACCCCCGCCGATGCACGACGTCCGCCGTTGGGAGACTCGCGCTGGGCCAATCACGTGCGGCGTACATCGCAGTCGGGCTGGCATCGTGACAAAGGCTTCGTGTTGCTCGAGGGGGCGGGGATCGAGGCGCCGCCAGGTCCGTTGCAGTTGCAGCAGATTGCTCCCTCAATCGCGGCGTTGAGTGGTTGCTCGGCGCCTGCCCATTGTGAAATGTCGAGCTTTGTATGCTGAACCTGGCCCTGAGCCGGGAGCCTCTGGCGAAAAGCATTCTGGCCAATCTGGCGAAAGTCGATGTCCACCATCGTCGATTCAGCGTTGCCGCGACCGAAACCGCGCTCTACGGTTTTTCGGCGGGTGATCTTGAGCAGCTGAAATCCCTGGGGCTGGCCTCGGCGGTTCTCGGGCAGGATGAGTTCTTCGATCCGGACGATCTGTACAACCTGTCGCTGCATCTGCGCTTGCCGTCGTTGCACAAACTGGCGATGCGCAGTTGGGCGGTGGCCTTTCGCGAGTCTTACCGCGAACGGCACTTCGATGTGGTCTATTCGCTCAACGAAAAAAGCCCGCCCAAGGGGGCGATTCAGGTGTTGACCGCTGTGGGAAACCTCCTGACGTTGCCCGTGCCTGAGGACGGTGATTTCTACCGGGAGCACTTGGTTATACCGGGCCGAACTGTGCTTTTGCCAAGCCCGTTTCGGGAACTGGTCGAAGAGGTCAGTGCCGACATGCAGTTCTACATGCTGCACGACGGGGTGCGCTGGGATCTTGAGTTCATGAGCAAGCACAAACTGGCCGAGTGCGGCGGTTTCTCCAAATTGTTGGTGGAGCAGGCCCGTCGTCGCGGTTTGCCGGCGCGACAAGTGTTCGGTCTGTTGCTCAGTTCTCCTTATGCCACCGGCCACTACTGGGCCGAATTGCAAATCTGCGGTGAGTGGATTGCCGTTGACCCGCTGATGATTCGCCTGTTGTCACAACAGGCGGGATTATCACGTGGTCTGTGGCCGCTGCACCGATCACCGATGAGTGCCTTGTTGAGGCTTTCTCCTATCGACGCGTATGACCAGGACGGGGCGCCTTGTCTGAGCTGCTTCGAACACAAGTATTTCCGTCAGCTCCCTGTGGCGACGGCAGGGACCATGCAATATCGGGTGTCATACAGGGTAGCTGTTCAGCTGCCAGTTTAATTCGATCGCACGTAGGGAAAATCATGCTGCAACTCAATGGACGGGTCTGTCTGGTCACAGGGGCTTCCGGTGTGCTGGGCGCTGCAATATGCGAAGAGTTGGTCCGTGAAGGCGCCTTTGTCGTCGGGCTGTACCACCGCAATATTGAGCTTATGCAAGCCTTGATCGCAAGGACGGAGGCACTGCCCGGCATACTCACTGCGCTGGAGTGTGATTTGACCTCCAGGGAGGCCACCACGCGGATGCTGGCAACGCTGACTGAAGGCGCAAACCCAATCGACGCATTGGTTTGTTGTGCCGGAAAAATGCTGCGCAAATCCGCCTTGTTGAGTAACCAGACGGATTGCGATCAGCTATTCGAACTCAATTTCGACTCCACGACACGCCTGATTCGGCAGGCTCTACGCCCCATGTTGAAGCGGCGTGAAGGGCGAATCGTGCTGATCGGTTCTCGAGCTGGCGAGGGTGGTATGCCCGGGCAAAGTCTATATGCCGCCTCCAAGGCGGCATTGCACAGTTTTGCCAGATCGTTGGCGTTCGAGGTCGGTGAGTACGGCATCACTGTGAACGTTGTAGCGCCGGGAGCTGTGGAGGGACCACGAACTCACTACAGCGAGGCTGACGCACGGCAGATTTGTCAGAGCATTGGCCTGCGCCGTCTGGGCCGGCCCGATGAAATCGCGCCGGTCGTGGGTTTTCTCGTTTCGGCACGCGCCTCCTATATCAATGGTGCGGTGATTGCTGTCGATGGCGGGGGGCGTTTCTGATGCATTGTGCAAGTATTGATCTTGGTGGCAGCAAAATGGCCATTCATTTCAGCGTTGCGGGGCGGATTGTCCAGCGCGAACGAATTGAGATCCCGGCAGGCTGCATACCGCAAAGCATCCTCACACAAGCCGTGGCCATACTGGATAAGCAGATTGCCCTCTACGGTCCGATCAATACCTTGGTGATTGCCAGCGCGCCGACCCTCAATTCCGACGGGACCATTATCCGCTGGCCTAACCGCTCCGACTGGGAGGGTTTGGCTATAGGCCCGGCTTTCCGCATCGTCGGGGTCGAGCGGGTGATCTGGTGCGATGACGGCACGGCTGCGACCTTCGGTGATGCAACGGTAATGCGTGCCTCGAACCTGGTGCACTTTTCCCTGGGGACCGGAGTGGGCGGCGGCGTGGTTTATCAAGGCCGCATATTGCCTGATCGGGAGTTGGGCCATTTGCTGGTCTGGCCGGGGGGCGCACCTTGTAGCTGCGGCCGTGCGGGGTGCTTACAGGCCTATGCGTCGTTCCGTTCGCTCGACAAGTTTGTGGCCTCGATGGGGTTCTCGGATGAGGCGACGCTGAATCATTGGCGCCTTCGTGCAGTGCAAGCACTTGCATTGGCGATCGCCAATCTCGTGGAGCTGTTCAGGGTCGAAGTGGTTTGCCTGGGAGGAGGAATGCTCGGTCGCTTTCCGGAAATGCCTCAACTAGTTGGTTCTTTGCTTTGTGAGCCCGGTTATTTGAAGCCATCCCTGTCTCCGCCGTTGGTCATGCATTCCCCGCAAGGGACTGAAGCCTCTGTATTGGGCGGGCTTTATCTGGCGGAAGCCAGCGAAGAAGTTCAAAACGAAATTTGCGAAGGCGGCCTTAATAATCCCAAAGCCACTATTCGCCACGTGGGTAACGGATTGAGTTTCATATCCATGAGTTCAAGGTGAGCAGCATTCGCACCTGTTGGATAACAAAGCCCTTTAATAACACGGAGAGTAGTGCTATGAGCAAAGAAGAAACGGACCGCTCTATCGGGATCAAAAAATTATTAATAAAATCAGCGCGTGCGTGGCTACCCCGTGACCGATTGATTATGTATTTGAGTGGCGTAGTGTTGTTCTCGATGGGGGCGCTGTCATTTATTGTCAGTCGACTGGGTACCGACCCATTGGATGTATTTGTTATTGGCTTGAATGGCAAACTGGATATTGGTATTGGTGCATGCTCTGCGATATTTTCCATTTGTCTGCTGTTTTGGTGGGTGCTCTGGAACAAGCAATGGCCCCCGATCAGTCCGTTTGTAACAACAACCTTGACCGGATTGTTTATCGATCTTTGGTTGTACGCAGGGCTGGATGAAGTGTTGGCATCGAGCTTTGGGTCATACCTGCTGCTCGCTATCGGTCTGGCTTTATGCGCCTATGCCTCGGCATTGATTATCATGAGCGGGATCGGCATTCGAGTCATTGACTTGCTAGTTATTACTATCATGGAAAAGCTTGGATGGTCTTTTACGCTGGCCAAGATGGTACTGGAAATATCGATCTTCCTCTTTGGTTGGAGCCTGGGTGGACCTTTCGGAGTGGGGACTATCGCGTTTCTGCTGATCATCGCTCCTATGATCAAGCCCTTCATGAATATGAATGAACGCTACCTGCGTCTTGGTAATTACGGGCTTAAACACCGAAGCTCGTTGCTGGTAGAGTAGGGCGTAGTTGTATTTTAAGTGAGTTTAGTTGTGTTGGTTTGCGTGCTCCTGTCGGTAGCGATTTTGTGTTTTTTTTGCTCCAGATACTGGCCAGCTCTTGTGGGTACTTGATTGACATCAACCGCGAGGTCATGCCGGAACTTTAATCCTGTATGAAACCGACGCTCGGCAGATACATCGCCCCAACCTCCAGCCCCAGGCACAGTTGTGGTTCTCCAATGGTGTATTCCTTGGTGGACCACCTCCAATTGATCCTACGGCTTGAGGTGCGGGGGCAAGCGATTGGTTTTGCACAGGTACGATTGATATCGTCCTTTTGGCTCTTGATACACCAAAAAAACAAGTCCAGAATCAAGTCCATTCCTGCTTCAGGAATAAAAGAAACCCCTTAGATTTCAATGGGTCGGACGCCAGATTCGAGTCTCGTTTCCCGCTTCAAACATTAAAAAAATGGACCTCTGAAAAGAGGTCCATTTTTTTTGGTCCAAAGAAAAGTCTTCCTTTGGCTTTTTCCGCGACATCCGCTGAAGCCACTCAAATACAGCCCCGATGAGTACATTTTCCATTACATCAATCAATGGCCAGCAGTTGCTGGATACCATTATCGATGTCTCTTATGACCTGATGGCGGTGCGGCGAGGGTGATCACGACTCGCAGCCTGACGTGTCATCGATGCAATCCCTGACAGATCAACTACAGGAGTCGCCGTCGTGTTGCTCGACAGGCAGATTGGAAAAGTAGTTGTAGCCCGGCAGCACTCTGCGGTGCTGCCTGGTTTGCTCAGGACTTCGAAGGAATAGGTGAGCAGGTACGTATTGTGGCTGCTTGAAGCCACTCGCGTAGCGCACGAACTTTCGGTAGTTGGGCACGTTGAGTCGGATAAATCAGGTAGTAAGAGATACCTTGTTCGAGTTCGATATCGAACGGCGCAACAAGCACCCCGTCGTTCAGACTTTCGCGCACCAGATTCAAGTCACCCAGGGCGACGCCTTGTCCGCGGGTCGCTGCGGATAAAGCGAGCTCCAGGGTGTCGAACGATTGTCCTCGGTGAGCAGCTATTCCATCCACTTCGGCCGCCTCCAGCCATCGGCTCCAGCCCTGTACCGGAATACAATGCAATAGGGGTAGATGTCTCAGATCGGCAGGTTCGGTCAGGAGTTTCGCCAGTTCTGGTGAGCAGACTGGTGTTAACCGCTCCTGCATCAGAGGAATGATTTCGACATCCTTCCAGTCACCCCGCCCCTGAATGATCGCAGCATCAATGTCACTGTCTTCGAAGCGTGGTTCCCAGGCGTCGTAGGTGGTTACTCGTACGTCCATATCCGGCATCACGGTGCGTAGTCCCGGCAACAACGGTAGAAACCAGCGCGTTGCCAGGGTGGGAGGCATGCGTAAGGTCAGTACCTGGCCTGCGTTGCGCAGGCTGTTGCACATGTTGATCAGTCGCGCGAAAGCGTCATCAACCACTGGCAGCAATGCTTTAGCTTCAGGAGACAGACGAAGGCCGGTCTTATGGCGAATGAAGAGTGTTACCCCCAGGTATTCCTCCAACTGTTGAACCTGGCGGCTGATGGCGCTTTGAGTGACGAAAAGCTCCTTGGCGGCACGACTGAACATGCCGCAGCGAGCTGCCGCGGCGAACACTTCCAACGCATGCAAGGGTGGCTAGCGACGGCTGAAGTTAGGGCTGACTAATACATGATCTGAAAGCATGGATTGCATGAGAATTTACCGTATTTACTCCAGTATTTGTAGAGTTTAACCTGTTCGTGCCTGTATATACATCGGAGGTAAATAATTAACTCTGTAAGCAGTAGCTGATTTCAAATGATGCTGTACGCGGAGAAGGCGCCAACGTGGTGCAAGTTTCATCCCGTCGCCCCAATAAAGGTCGTCGGGTTTGACTTTGGCAAAGATAGCCATCTAAAAATCATATTAGTTACTTATAAGGCACGTGCCGAAAATCTGCCCTGCTTTTTGCTGATCAAGAAACTTGGTCATGCATGTACAACTGTGCATGTATGGCTCCAATCCACAGCAGACGAATAGCTGAAGTGCAAATGCGCACATACGGCTCATTCGGAATTCATCCTGTTTCATGTAAAGGAGTACTGCATGTCTATATCTCGTATTGCCTTCGCCAGCCTGGTGTTGTTGGTCGCTCTGACAAGCCGGATATCTTTCGCTGCCAACAGCATTAACTGTCCCTATCCAAAGCCGGTGATATTTGCTGGCTTGAATTGGGAAAGCGGAATGTTTACTACTGAGGTGCTGCGTTACTTGTTGGAAAAGGGTTATGGCTGTCAGACCGATGCTTTACCAGGTAATACCATCACCATGGAAAATGCCCTGCGGCATAACGACATTCAGGTTTCGGCCGAACAATGGGCTGGGCGTAGCCCGGTCTGGCGAGAGGCAGAAAAAAACGGTGAAGTATTTTCTGTCGGAGAGACTGTTCAGGGAGCTACCGAGGGGTGGTGGGTGCCGGAATACGTCGTCAAGGGCGACCCCGAACACGGCATCGAGCCGATGGCGCCGGAACTCAAGTCTGTAGCCGATCTGCCGCGCTATAAGAAATTGTTCAGCGATCCCGAGGAGCCGTCCAAGGGGCGATTCCTCAATTGCCCAAGTGGTTGGACCTGCGAGCTGGTTAACAGCCAGAAGCTTAAAGCTTATGCGCTGCAGGATAGTTTTACCAACTTCCGTACCGGCACCGGTGCGGCGCTTGATACCGCGATCAGTTCCGCTATGCGTCAGCGTCAACCGGTATTGTTTTACTACTGGTCACCGACTCCGTTGATGGGACGTTTCAAGTTGATCAAGCTTGAGGAGCCCCCTTTCAGTGAGGCTTCCTGGGCAACTTTGTCGGACCAGAACAACGAACATCCCATCGGCGGCAGTTCATTGCCGACCAAGCTAACTATCGGCGTATCTCGATCTCTGAATGAGCAAGCTCCTCAATTAATCAGCTTGTTTGAAAAGGTCCAATTGCCCTTGCCAGTGTTCAACCAGATTCTTGCCGAAATGAGTATCGGTCGTATGAGGGTGGAGCAAGTCAGAGCGAAGTTCTTACGTGAGCACCGTGAAATTTGGGTCCAGTGGGTGCCGCCAGAAGTCGCCAGGCGTATCGATGAGTCTTTGCTTTGAAGGATAGGTGCATGCAAATTGAACGGAGAGAATTTTAATGAATCATTACCTCAGTGCTCGACAGAAGCGCTTCGTTTCCAAGTTACACAAGTCCGGGGTGGCGCGAGGCGAATGGCCGACCTGGCTATTGATTTGTATAGTGTATGGCAGTTGGCTGCTGCTGGTACTCCACTACGAACAACTTGGCGCACTGGTGACGCTACCATTGCTGGCTCTGGTGGGCGGTCTTTACATGTCATTGCAGCACGAATTGATTCACGGTCACCCAACTCGCTGGCCCATGATTAATGCGCTGATTGGCACGCCTCC
Source organism: Pseudomonas sp. GW822-FHT02G04 (assembly GCF_058802085.1). Taxonomy (NCBI): domain Bacteria; kingdom Pseudomonadati; phylum Pseudomonadota; class Gammaproteobacteria; order Pseudomonadales; family Pseudomonadaceae; genus Pseudomonas; species Pseudomonas sp. GW822-FHT02G04. The sequence goes on along the minus strand of NZ_JBXANU010000004.1, from coordinate 280,145 downwards.
CTTGGCTATCTGGTTTCCCTTCGCGTTGTACCGCGATAGCCATCTCAAGCATCACGAAGAAGACAGCTTGACAGTGCCGGGCGTCGACCCCGAAAGCCGTTATGTCACTCACCAACAATGGCAGGAGGCCGGTGTTTTACGCCGTCTGGTGTTACGGGCTGAAAAGACCTTGTTGGTACGTCTAATACTTGGGCCTTTGCGGGTAATTGTAGAATTGGCAATGCGCAAGGTACCTCGCTTGCTGCGGGGTGAGGCCGCGGTATGGAAACGATGGGGGATACATCTGGCGCTTTGCGGGATCCTATTGGGGGCATTGCAATACTATTGTGGTATTCCCGCTTGGTTGTACATGGTGGCGGTCGCTTATCCGGCGCTGTCATTGAGCATGTTGCGCTCGTTCCACGAGCATCGGCCGGCGGTCGAGCCGGCGCAACGCTGTGTGATCAACGAAGCATCCTGGCCGTTTCGCCTGCTGTTTCTCAATAACAATCTGCATCTGGTTCATCACGATCTGCCAGGGCTGCCCTGGTACCTATTGCCGCGAGTATATCGAGCTAATCGGCGAGCCTATCGCCGGCGTAGTGGTGATTTCGTCTTCGACGGCTATGTGCCATTGATGCAGCGCTATGGCATCACCCCGATTGACGAGCCACAGCATCCATTTGTGGTTGGAGGCCGTCATGAGTAATGTTTCGGTGGTTGCCGGATTGTCGATGTACACCGAGCCCGGACTAGTTGCGCAAGCCAGTGCTCAATTAACAGAACTGGTATTGGCTCGTTTAGGGCGAGAACTGCAATCCTCGCAACCGGTAGACTTGATGCAACAATGGCTAAATCCCCAACTCTTGTTCGCACAGACCTGTGGCTACCCACTGATGCATAGCCTCAAAGGCAAGGTTCAACTGATCGCAACGCCTTGTTATGACTTGCCGGGCTGCCAGGGTCATCTACATTGCAGTTGGCTGATAGTTCGTGACGACGACCCTCGACAATCGCTGCCTGAGTTTCATGGTAGTGTTGCAGCGCTGAACGGGTATGACTCCAACAGTGGTATGAATTTGTTCCGCTATAAGGTCGCTCCGTTGAGTCGCGATGGAAGGTTCTTCCGTGAGGTATTGCTGAGTGGTGCCCATGTTCTTAGTTTGGACATGGTCGCTCAAGGGGGGGCGGACCTGGCCTGTATTGATGCCGTCACCTTTGGTTACTTACAACTTCATGAGCCAAGTCGCCTTCGGGGGGTACGTATTCTCGAAGCCACTGCAAGTAGCCCTGCATTGCCGCTGATCGGAGCCATTACGACAACGAACGAAATGTGTTTGTCTGTTCTTGAAGCCTTCAATGCGTGCCTGAAAGAGGCGCCGCTGTTATCTCAAACTCTGGCTCTAAAAGGCTTTGTCAGGTCCAGTATTGAGGATTACCAACGGGTGCTCGACTACCAGCAGAGCGCGCGTGAACTAGGTTACTCGACACTCGCTTGATTTGACTTGTTTCCAGTCAACAAAAAATAACCCAGTTGGGTAACTGGGTTGTGGTTTTTCGCCGAGCGGCTGCGTAAGGCGGTCGAAGGGCAGGAAGTGCTGCACGACGACCGGAGCATCCGTTTCACCATCAGTCTTGGCGTGGCCGACCTGAGCCAGCCCTCGACTAACCACGCCGACCTGATCATCTGGGCGGACCATGCCCTGTATGCTTCGAAGAACACCGGGCGGAATCGGGTGACGGTGTATGAGTAGCCCTCAGCGCCTGTCGGCGTAAGGCGTTATGGGTTCGACCGGCAACGGCAGGTTGCCTTGCCAGGGATCGAAGGTGTAACGCAGGTAGAGCAAGGCCCGGCTCGGCGCGTAGCCCTCACTGTGCTGCCAGGTGATGCCGGTGCCCAGGACCAGGTTGTCCGATAACCTGCGTTCGAACAGGCCTTGCAGGCGGACGTTGACCCCGCTGCTACTGCTGCCGGCGTTGACCTGGCTGGCATCCTCGGCGAATACGAAGCCGGCCTGCTCGACCAGCTCGCGCAACTTGTCCGCCCCGTGAACGGGGTAGAGATCGCTATCGCGGGTCTTGGCATAAGACCAGCCCACCGAGCTTTCCAGCAGTACTGACCAGTCGGCATTTCGCCAGGCATAGTTGAGCGGTACGCCGATGGAATAGTACTGCTGCGGGCTGTAGTAACCGCCCTGGCCCAGGCTGTACTCGCTCAGGTCCTTGTCGTAGCCCCAGTACATGAGGGTCAGACCGGTGCGAAGACGCTCGTCGGCGCGGTCGATCAGGCGGTAGTAATAACCGGCCATGGCCGACCGGCGCTGGTTGTCGGCGACGTTCTGGCCCCGCAACCAGTGGGCGCCGAGGCTGGCCCAGACGCCGTCGACACCCCCTTCGTCATGACTGAGCCCCAGGGTGACGCCATTGGCGGTGACGCCACCCCAGGTGATTCCGGTGATCGGGTCGACCGCGCCGGCATAGGACACCAGAGAGTTGCTCATTGGTCGTCGCGAGGCCGTAAGGGACCAGCCGAGGGACCTCCAGTCACTGCTGTAGGTGACCCCGCCGAGCCAGTTCGGCACTTTGAAGCCTTCTGGCGAGTGCCCCAGATCCAACGCCCAGCGCTCATTTTTCCAGCCCATCGCCAGGCCTGTGCCGCTGGTGCTTTCGGAGGTGTCCGGGCAACCGCTGGTGACCAGTGCGCAGCTACCGAACTGCTCGCGGTGCAGGCCGTTCGCCTCGGTGGCGAAACTGCCGACATCCAGCTCCACCCGCTCGGCCTGGAGGAAGCCCTGGCCTTCGGCAATCGGCGCATCCAGGCGCAGGATGGTGGTCTGGGTGGTCAGGTCGGAAATCCCCGACGACGAGTTGTCCGTACGCCAGGCGAAGTCATGGTAGAGATTCACAGTCGGGTTCTGCCCCTGGTACAGGGTGTCCACGTCACTGCGCAGACTGCGCGGCAGCCACTCGTCGGCGTCCTTCGCCCGGCTGGCCAGGGTCATGGCGCGATCGTCGCGGGGGTTGGCCTGCGCGGGATCGATCAAGCTGGCGGCGGCCATGCTGCGGGCATAGTTGTCCAGCGCCTGCTGGGGCTGCTGGCGGGACATCAGCCGCGCTGCGTCTCGATACAGCAGCGGATCGCTCTGTGGCGTCTCGAGCAGGCGGGCGTACAGCGCGCGCGCCTTGTCCGGCTGGTTCACCCCGGTCCAGGCATTGGCCAGGCGTCGCTGGTAGGCTGCCGGCGCGTTCGCTGGCACTGCCAGTTCTTCCAGGGCGCTCTGCGCCGGCGCAAGCTGGCCGCGGGCAATCAGGGTTTCGATCAGGCCCAACTGCGCCTCGGCGTTGCGCGGCTCGCGCTGCAGGACTTGCCGATAGTAGGTCTCGGCTTGCAGCTGATCGCCGCGCTGGTAGGCCCAGTCCGCGAGGGTCGCCAGATCGTCGGTGCTCGGCGCGCGCAGCAGCAGGGCGATCGCCTGCGGCTCGTGACCGGCATCACGCAGGGCCTGGGCCCGGGCCAACAGCTGGCGGCGTTCGACCCGGCTGGACAGGTCGCGCATATTGTCGTCCCACTGCGCCGCGGGAATGGCAGCCAGGGTGGCGAGCGTCTCGCTGTCGCGCCCGATCGAGGCCAGGTACAAACCGTGGGCGTAACGGGCCTGGGCATTGCTGCCCTGGCGCTGGATCAACTGGCGAAAGCTGTCTTCGGCCGCGCTGTCTTGCCCCTGTGCGTGCTGGGAATTGGCCAGGTGATAGGTCAGCCAGGGATCGTCCGGGGCCAGTGTCCGGGCCTTGAGCAGCACCCGCGAAACCGTCGGCCAGTCGGCGCGCCGGGTCGCGGCATCCGCTTCAAGCTTAAGACGGTCGAGCTCCAGGCTCCGGCGCAAGGCTGCAAATTCGCGCTGGGTGGCCGCCGGTAAGGTGTCGAGGTAGTCCTGGGCCTTTTCCGGCGCTTGCGTCTGGTACAGACGCACCAGAGCGCGCACCGCCTTGCCGTTGTCGGGCTGCAGCTTGCGCGCCTGCAGCAGCAGGGCCTCGGCCTGAATGTCTTCGCCTTCGGCCTGGGCGACATTGGCCAGGCCCACCAGCCAGTCGGCTTCGTCGGGTTTGACCTGGCGCGCCTGTTGATAGGCTTTGCGGGCCGCCGCCAGGTCCTTGCGCTCCAGGGCTTCGTCACCCTGCTGCAGCAGCATCCAGTTGCGGTTGGCCAGCTGCAGGTCTTTCCATTTGCTGATCCGGGAAGTGTCCTGTTCCTTGCCCAAGGCCTCGGTGAACGCCGTATAGGCCTGGTCATGCTTGTTCTGATGCATCAATGCGATGCCCAGGGAGCCGATCAGGCTGGCATCATCCGGGTAGCTGCGCGAAGCGCGGCGCAAGAGCTTTTCGGCGCCGACATTGTCGTTGGCCTCCAGCAGCTCCTTGCCGTTTACGCCGGCCCGCCAGGCCGGATCGCCGAGCAACTGGCGCTGGTGCTGCAGCTGCGTGGCTGCCTGGTTCTTGAAGGTCGAATAGGGGTAATGCCGCTGGAAGTCTTCCCAGGCGCGAGCGGTTTCGCTGCTGACCGGCAACTTGCTCAGGTAGTTGTACTCGCACTCGGAGGCGAGGTTGCTGGCCTGGGGATCGTTGGCCAGTTGGTGCAGAACCGCCAAGGCTTCGGCATCGCGCTGTTCGGCGAACAGCAGGCCGGCGAGCATCTGGCGCAGCCCCGCGTTACCCGGGTACTGGCTGTCGAGGCTTTGCAACTGCTGGATCACCGCGGGGCGCTGGCCGCTGATGGCACCGCGCACAGCCCAGTATTCCAGCGCGCTGGAGAAGTCCGGCGGCTCGCTGCCGAACAGTTCCTGGTACTGTGCGGCTGCCTCTTCGGCCCGTCCGGCAGCTGCCAGCAGGCGGGCTTGCTGCAGCAGACGCTGACCGTCCTTGCTCTGCAGCTTGATCAGGGCCTGGGCCTGGTGCAGCGCTGACGAACCCGGGGCCTGGTGGCGCAATTGCTCCAGGCGTTGCTCGGCCAGCGGCTGGTTATGTTGAAGCAGGGCCTGGCGAATCCCGCCGACCAAGACTTGCGGATGTTCCGGAGCAATCGACTCCAGGCGCGCCAGCGAGTCGCGCACCAGGTCCTCGCGATACATCGCCTCGCCCAGGCGTACCTGTCCGAGCAGCCACTGTTGCTGGTCCTGGGGGGTAACCGGCTGAGCCAGCGCGGTGCCCGACAAGCAGCTCAACACCAACGTCCATTGCGAAACGACTTTGCGCATGAGCACTACTTGCATGATGACGTCCACGCCGGCAGCAGCCGGCCGTCCTTGTCGAAACGATAACGCTGCTGGTCCCAGCCTTGGCCGAACATCAGCAGTGATTGGTTGAAATAGGCGTCCGCCGGGGGCGGGTTCTGGCGTAGGCGTTCGCGTTGGGCCGCCAGCGCCGTACCGCCTTCGGCTGCGCTGGCCAGCAGCGGCAATAGCGCCGCCGAGAAGCCAACCGGGCCGACGCCCTCTGCGGTGTCCAAGGCGACATCCACACGCTCCGGCGGATAGCCGAGCCGCGCCGTCAGAGCCACCATGGGTTGTACCTGCGCGAGCAACTCGGCCCTGCCCGGAGCTTGGGGATCTAGCATGCCCAGCCAGAGGTAGACGCGGATCGCGTCATAGCTGCCGAGCGCACCCTTGGCATCCGCTGCCCAGCCTTGCCCGGCCTTCCAGACCACCCAGTCGGCGGGCTGGCCCTTGGGCGAGCTTTCCAGCAGCAGGCGCTGGGTACTGTTCGCCACGTCTTGCCACACGGGGGCGACCAGGGCAAAACGCGCCAGCAGTTGTGGCGGCAGGTAGCTGGGGTTGAGCCGCCAGCCATCGGCGGATTCGAAGCCGACATCCCCCGGTAACAGCATCAGGCCCAGCCCGGGCAGCGGGCGCAGGGTTTGCGCGGCGCTGCGCCAGAGCATGTTGCGGCCAAGGGTTTCATAATCCGGCCGCTTCCAGAGGCGGCCGGCCTCCAGCAGGCTGTAGGCCATCCACAGGTCGGCATCGCTGGCGTTGTTCGGATCCAGCACCTGCCAGCGCCCCTCCTTGCTCAGGCCCCACTGCCAGGCGGGCAGCTGGCGGCTCAGGTCGCCGCCGGCGAGGTTGTCCCGGGTCCAGTTCAGCAGCTTGGCGAAGCTGTCACGGTCGTTGCCCAGCAGGGCAAAGAACATCCCGTAGCTCTGGCCTTCCGAGGTGGTGATCTGCTGCTGCAACGAGTGATCGATCACCCGTCCATCGGGGCTCACCATCGCCTTCTTGTAGTTCTCCCAGGCCGGCCAGGTGCACTCGGCGGCAGTCGCCAGACCCGGCAGGCTCAGGGCCAACACCCATGCGACGGAGGCTTTCATCCCTTACTCCTCGTCCGCCAGCCGACGACGTACGGCCCAGCGCAAGGCGCGCCACAGCAGGAAGGTGGTCAGCAGCACGCTCAGGACCGCCATGCCAGCCAGCAGTACCGGATGTTCCGAGAGCTGGAACCAGAGCATCAGCCACCAGGGCAAGTAGCCGACAAAGTACTGCTCGCCGACCAGCTGGCTGTTCACGCCGCTGCTGCGGATCATGGCCACGGAACCGGACACAGCGTCGATTTTCCCGCTATCGCTCAGGGTTTCGCGCAGCATCTGGTAGTCGGGGGTGTTGGTGGCCAGCAGCGCGACAATGCTGCGCTGGCTATGGAAGGGCGACTGCATACCGACGATCGCCGCCATCGGGGCCTTGGTCGACACTTCGACCCGGTTGGCTCCCAGGTTGCGCTCATCGTTGATCTGTCCGGCTCGGGCCGAAGCCTGACCGGCGGCGGCATTCGATGCCTGTATCAGGGAGTCGAGGGTCTTGTCGAGCCACAGGTTGAGGTCCGGCTGGTCCCGCAGGTCCGCGGGCAGGGCGCCCAGCACCAGCAGGTCGACGTCGGCTTTCCTGGCGTCATCCCAGTTGTCGCTCAGGTTCAGGGCCAGCGCCGGGAAGCCGGTTTGCGAGGATATCTTGGCGACAGCTTCGAACAAGGTGCTGAGCTGGGTGGCGGTCGGATTGGCCGGCACCACCACCAGGGTTTCCGACAGGTCGGCCATGCGGCTGAAAGGGAAGCCGCTGCGGGCGAAAGCGCGCAGGTCTGGCATGGCGATGTAATGGTGATAGCCTGACAGGTCGATGGTCGACTCATCGTCGATCAGAGCCCGGGTGTCCACCGGCAGGGAGGTCTGGCAACGGTCGCGCTGGGAGCTGCCGAAGGTACTGGCGAAACTGAAATCGAAGCGGATGCTGTTGCGATCACCGATTTTCAGCGCCGGCACCAAGAGGTGTTCGCTGGTGTTCGCCGACTCGTTGGACAGCACCGCCAGGCGCAGTTCTTCCAGACGGCTGTTGGTGTTGCGCAGCAGCGGCAGGCTGGTGATGAACTGGTTGTTGAGGCTGATGTTCAGGCGCGAGTCGTCGTTGGTCGACGGCGGCGTGTAGCGGTACTTGGTCTGCAGCGGGATGCCCTGGTTACGCCAGACGAACAGGTCGGGCGGCAGGTTGATGTCGAGGATGATCGGGCGCGGCAGAAGGCCGCTGACCTGCAACTGCTCAGGGTACTTGAGCAGTTCGGCGAAGCGCACCGGGCGATCGGTACGCATCCAGTTGGGGGCGTCGTAGGGCTTGCGCGGCTGCAACTGCTGGACGTTTTCCACCGTTACCCGCGAGCCGCGGAACAGCTCGCCGCCCAGGGCCAGGGCACGGGCGGCCACCGCCAGGTCAGCGTCATTGCGCCCCATCACCAGCAGCACTTTACTGTAGTGGTCGTTGGGGTTGTCGATCAGCTGCACCACCGGCGCCTGCACCAGCGGGAACTTCTCCAGGTCCGCAAGGAACTGTGGCCGATGATCGTTGGTGGCGAACACCACCGAAGGGTTGAGGGTGCCCTGGTCCTGGTCCTGGTCCTGGCCCTGGCCCTGGCTCGCCGGCAGCTGATCGAACAGCACCGGGAACCGGGCGCCGCGCCAACCCGCCAAGCTGCCGAAGTAAGAGGCCAGGATGCCGGCGGCGCGCTGTTCGCCTACGGTCGGGGAGGCGGCGAACAGCAGGTTGATGACCGGCTTGCCATAGCCCCGTGCGTCGAAGAATGGCCTCGGGAAGAACGCCAGATCGTTCTGGGTCGCCAGTGCCTGTTCCTGCAGGGAAACCTGGCTGGCGCGGCTGACGTTGACCCACAAGGCGTTGTTGGCCGGGTCTTCGCACATGTCGGTGTAATGGCCGACGAACTCCAGACGGACGCGGTTGAAATCGGTGACCAGTCGGGGATCCAGGGCGATCTGCTGCGTGGTCTTGCGCCCCAGTTGTTCTTTCTCGATGGGCACCACGCTCATCAGAGTGTCATTCAAGTAGACCCGCATATGCGAGAGTGTCGGCAGCAGCGCCGGAGACGGGGTGTATTCCAGCTTAAGCCTGGCATCGCTGGCGATACGGTCGCGCCGCAGGGTGAACTCGATCTGATCGCTGTTGTGGATCCCCAGCAACAGGCTGTCGGCCGAACGCCCCAGCTGTTCGAAGGTGCGCGCGGTGGCCCAGCTCGGGGCTTTCTGCTCCTGCGCCAGCGGGGGCGTGACAGGCGCCGGGGCGGCCTGCGCGCAGGCGACGGCCAGGAGCGCCAGGCTGGCAAATAGAGATTTGCTGAAATAGCGGCTCATGATGCGTTCACCGTTATAGAAGAAGAGGAGAGGGAAGACGCCAGAGGCATACGCGGCAGGTAACTGCCCAGCCAGGCCAGCAGGCGCAGGAGCGGATCGATCACCACGCGGGTCCAGGCCGGCAGGTATTCGTAGAGCCGGTAGTAACCCTTGGCGCCCAGCTTGAGGATGTCCAGGAAGCTGTGCAGCGGCCGGTCTTGGGCGAAGTCTTCGCCCCAGTTAAGCCAGGCGTCGGCCCGGGCGAAGGTGCACTGCACGAAATCGATCTTTTGTTGCTCCGTGAGCTGGGTGAAACTGATGCCCACGAAGTTCTTGCGGCTACGGCAGACCACGCCGGGAAACAGGAACTCGCGCTGCCCACGCTGCATCAGCAGAGAAACGCGACCGCCCACCGGCAGCGACAGCGGCACATCCACCTGGAACCCGGCGCCGCCGTCGGAGTAGTCCACCAGCATGCCGGAGTAGAAGCGACCGTTATCCAGACGCACGGCCGCCGGCAGCTTGGACTGCACCCGGTGGGTCTGGCGCACCTGCCGCACTTCAGCGGCAATCGCCACCGCGGCACCGATGATCAGCAGGTTGTAGACCACCCAGAGAGTGCTCACCAGCACCGTGCCGATCTCGGTCGTCGGGCCAGTGAACAAGCGCCAGAAGGCGAAGCCCAGGCCTGCGAGGTTCAGGGCCGAGAGCACCAGATAGGGCTGGGCGATCTTCCAGTCGAACTGGTTGTGCTCCATCAGGCCGCCTTTGGCCGTGACGTTGAACTTGCCTTTCCTGGGGTTGAACAGCGCCACGGTGGTGGGTCGGGCAATGTACCAAGCCAGTACCGTTTCGTAGACCTCCCCCCAGAACGTCTGGCGAAAACTGCCCTGCATCCGCGAGTTGGTCAGGCTGGCATGGATCATGTGCGGCAGTACGTACAACAGGATCATCAACGCCGGGGCGTAGATGATGTAGGCGTGCAGAAACAGGAAGGCCAGCGGCGCGGTGAGAAACAACAGCCGCGGCAGTCCGGCCAGGAAGTGCATCATCGCGTTGGCATAACAGATCCGCTGGAAGATCGTCAGGCCCTTGCCCAGCAAGGGGTTGTCGGTGCGGAAAATCTGCGCCATGCCGCGGGCCCAGCGAATCCGCTGGCCGATATGCGCCGACAGGCTTTCGGTCGCCAGCCCGGCAGCTTGGGGAATCCGCACATAGGCCGAGTTCCAGCCGCGCCGGTGCAGGCGCAGCGCGGTATGGGCGTCCTCGGTCACGGTTTCGACCGCGAAGCCACCGATCTCGTCCAGCGCTGCGCGGCGTAATACCGCACAGGAACCGCAAAAGAACGCCGCATTCCACATATCGTTGCCGTCCTGCACCAGGCCGTAGAACAGTTCGCCTTCGTTGGGCCGGCGACGGAACATGTTCAGGTTGCGCTCAAACGGGTCGGGAGACAGGAAGTGGTGCGGGGTCTGCACCAGGGCCAGCTTCGGATCGCGCAGGAACCAGCCCACAGTGAGCTGCAAGAAGGAGCGCACAGGGATATGGTCGCAGTCGAAAAGCGCCACGAGCTCGCCATCGATACGGCTCAACGCATGGTTGAGATTGCCGGCCTTGGCATGTCGGTTATCGGCGCGAGTGATGTAGCCGACGCCGACGTCGGCAGCGAACTGGCGGAAGTTCTCGCGCTTGCCGTCATCGAGAATGTAGATGCGCAGCTTGTCCTGCGGCCAGTCGATGCCCAGGGCGGCGTAGACCGTGCCGCGGACCACCGAGAGGTCCTCATTGTAGGTCGGGATCAGCAGATCGACGGTGGGCCACAGCCGGGTATCGCGAGGCATCTGCGCCGGCTGGCGTCCCAGCGGCCAGCAGGTCTGGATATAGCCCAGGATCAACACCAGCCAGGCGTAGGTTTCGGCCGCCAACAGCAACAGGCCGATAGTCAGGTCCAGCGTGTTGTTCCAGTTCAGGGTCGAGGTGTAGCGCCACCACAGGTAGCGGCAGGACACGATGGTCGACAGGACGATCATCAACAGCGTCGGGAAGCGCCCCGGGATGCGCCGCACCAGCATGGCCAGCGCCCAGAGCAGAATCACAAACACCAGTTGGGCGATGTAGCCGAAGGGTTCGGTGATGCACACCAACATCAGCACCACCGCTATCACGCCCACACCGATGTTCAGCCAGCGCCGACGGCGAGACTCCAGGCCTTTCCACCAGATCTGGCTCTGCCGCACTCGCCGGTTTTGCTGGACATGGCGCGGCAAGGCTTCGAGCAAGCGGCCCAGGCGTACGCCGAGCAGGCGTTGCCGCAGCCGCGCGGGGCGCGTCCAGCGCGGCCAGCTCAGCGGGCGGCGTGGCCGCAGCGGCTGCACCAGCAGCAACCAGACGCTTTGCACCAGGAAACGCAGCGGATCACCCAGGCTCGGCGGCTTGTTCGCCAATTGCGGATACCAGCGCTGGCGCTGCTCGCGCAACTGCTGCCAGCCCGGCGCCTCCAGGCGCAGGAACAGCCAGGCCAGAGCGTTGAGCGAGGCCAGCCAGAGCCCGGTCAGAGGGGGGGTATCGTACTCGCGACGCAGGTAGGTGTAGGGAAACCAGCGGGCAATCATGCCACCTCCCGGCGGCGGGTCAGGCACCAGGTCGCCAGGCTCAGCACGTCCTGGGCCGCCAGACTGCCCGGCGCATACAGCCCGACCGGGGTCTTGAACGCGAGCGACTCGCGCATCGCCTCATCGTTGTGCACGGTCAGGGACAGCAACCGATCGGCGTGGTTCTTGCGCCAGATCAGCATCAGATCCCGCTGCAACTGGCTACCGGGATCGAAACGATTGACCAGCAGCGGACCGCTCACTGTCTCTTGCTGTTGCAGCAGCACATGGCAGGCCGCGTCCGCTTCGGCGACCTGGATAGGGAAATGACAGGGGCCGGTGTTGCCGTGCCCGATCAGCCGCAGCGGCACATCGAACAGCACCCAGTCGTAGTGCTCGGCCAAGCTGGCCTGACGCCCGGCCCACAGGGTGTGGTCCTTCGTCAGGCGGCGTTCCATTTCAAGTTGTTCTTCACGGTCGAGGCGGCCATAGGGCAGCAAACTCAAATTTGGCAGCAGGCTCCAGGCCTGGTTGTACCAATTCTCGCCATCGAGCATGCCGCGGGCCCAGCCGCAACTTTCCACCGTCGCCAGGTTGAAGTACAGGCGCAGCAGGTTTTCCGGGCACATATCCACCATCAGCACCCGCTCGCCCAGGCTGTGCAGGGCGTAGCCTATCCCCGCCAGCAGGGAACTGCTGCCGACGCCTCCACGCAACCCGCGCAGACTCAGCGATCTCACGTCCTCACCTCCTGTGGGGCCTTCAGTTGTGTTTCCAGCGGCAGTGCTTCTTCGAGCTCGGCCAATAGCGGCCAGCGCTGCAAGGCGCGGCGCAGTTCCAGTTCGGCGGAAATGTCCACGTACTCGAGGTCCGGCAGCTTCAGCTCAAGCTTCAGTCGGGCGATGTCATCGGCCCGCCCGTTACGGGCCTGCGCCAAGGCACTCATTTGAAGCGCTGAGGGTAAGGTAGCCATGCACCTTTCTCCTTGATTCGGACATAGGGTTTGCCTGCGTAGTCGAGCACCACGGTGCCGGAGTTCTCGGACACCGCAGGGGTCTGCGGCAGATCGCTCAACAGCGCCTGCCAGTCCAGCCCCTGGCCCTCGGCCTGGGGAGCGGCGGCATACAAACGGGCGATGATTTCGGACAAGGCCAGGTAACTGGTGGGTGCGCTGACATGCCGCGGTGCTGAATTCGCCGCGGAGCCCATGCCGATCAGCTTGATGCCCACTGGCACGTGAGTGATCGACGGGCTCGGAATCTCGCGCATGCCGGAGATCTGCATGCGGTCGCCATGCAGCGCCGCGCCGTGCTCGGGCACTATCACTACGGCCACGCGCCGACCGCTGCGTTCGAGTTCTTTGATAAAGGCCGTCAGGTCGTCGATCAGGGCCTGGGCACGAGGTTTGTACTCGGCGCTCTTGGTGCCGCCGTCGGCGGTCAGCGCTCGGTTGCCGTCGTGCAGCGTGGTGGTGTTGTAGAACAGCGCCACGCGCGAATCCTGGTTGTTCTCGCGGTGCTGCCACCACTTGTCCAGGACGTCCCGGTCGCGCCAGATCGGCGAGCCATCGAAGCCCACCAGTGCCCGCGACAGGTTTGAGACGTTCACCGCCGGATTGGGCAGAGTCCCCTGACTGCGGACTTCATCGAGGAAGCCTTCGAACTGGCCGGTGTGGTTGAGCATCACTTCGCTGGCAAACCCGAGCTTGCGCAGATCGTCCATCAGCAGGCATTGCTCCGGCGCCACGCCGTAGAGCTTGCTGTGCGGTTGCTGGCCACAGCTGGCGCGCAATAGGCGTATCGCCGCCGGGCCGCTGTAGGCGGTGGCCGAGTTGAAGTTGTCGAACACTACATCCATCTGCTGCAACAGCGGGTTGTCTCGCAGGCCCACGGCGTCCAGGTCGTCCCAGGCCATGGAGCAGATATTGATCAACAGCAGATCGAACGGCTGAGCCGCCGAGGTCGAGGGTTTGAACTCGACGCGTCGGCCGGCCTCGGTGTCATAGAACTTCTGCAGGTAGTCGTCCAGCGTCGCGCTGTCGGGCTCGGCGTTGCTGACCACGGCGCTGGCAGAAGCCGTGCCGGGGTTCACTGCCTGTTGCGCGGGCGCTTGCAACGCCAGCAAGTTGGCGCTGCCCAGCAACGCCAGCCAGCCCAGGGTCAGGGTGGTCAGGCGCAGCCACTGGCTGACGAACAGGTAGGCCACCACCACGATCAGCAGCAGCCCGCAGAGGTTCCAGTCGATGAAGCGACCGGCCAGCTCCAGCATGTATTCACCGGTGAAGTTCAGTACGCCAGGTTGGTCCAGCAGGCGGCTGAACGGCGGCAGCCAGGAGTCCTGATAGAACAGCGCCACCCCCAGCGGCACGGCGATCAGCCAACGCAGAAGGCTCGCATGGCGATTGCGTAACGGCACCAGCAAGGCGGCAGCGAACACCAGATTGGGCAGGATCTGCAGGTTGAGGTAACCGCCCCAGAACAACAGTAACTTGATCAGAAAGTACAGGTTCCACAGGCCCAGACCCGGCCAGCTCCACTCAGGTTGCGCGATGATGGGTATTTCAAGACGACTCATGGGACTCGCTCTGGGCAGGTTGCGGAGTCGTACGCCGACGTACGCCACGGGATTTCAAGTAACGCGGGCGCAAGTAACGCTCAAGCCCGTGCCTGATACGCTGACTGAAACGGCTCAGCAGCATCGCCAGTGCCAGCGTCAGCAGACTGCTGGCGGCAATCACCTGCAGCAACTCGGAATACATCATGCGCAGGGTTCCGTGAGCGAAAGGGTGATGCGGTGTGGCGTAAAGCCGGTCAACCCGACGGACTGCGACAGGTTGTCGATGACCCGCTCATCCGCCAGCCGGAAGGTCTCGGGCAATTCGGTCGCCTCGATAAAGGCCTTGCGTGGCAAGTGATCCACTGACGACAACGACTCGCAGGCGCTGAAAATATCGGCCCATGGCAGGCGGCATATATTGCCCAGGGCCGGTTCCAGGCCATCGGCGCGGCAGGCGAACAGAAACAGGTAGAAGGTGCCGTCCAGCACGCAAGCGATGTCGCCATAGCGGCGCAGACTGATCTGACTCAGGTATTGCTCGATCTCGAGCCCGCCACGTGACTGCAGTTTCAGCAACTGGTGGCTGATCTCGCCCGAGGCGCCGTTGTACACCTGGTCCAGGGTTGCGATGAACGTGCTCGGCGTCAGCAGCCCGCGAACATGGGGGGGGTGCATGCGGTCGTACAGGGTTTGGAAATCAATATCGCTGCGGTAATGCCAGAGCTGCCCCTGCACGCTATCGGTCAGGCTTAGAAAGTGCGCCAGCGAGGCCTTCAGCGGCACGATCAGATTGGCGCCGCAGGCTAGCAGCAGACGCTCATCGCGGTAGCGCAGGCAGGGTTCCATTTCGCGAACGATGATTTTCAGTGCCGTTCCGCAGTGATTGCGCAATTTGTGCAACTGACGGGCAAGGTCTTCGACCTGGTCGTTGCCTTCGATGGCCACGATCACGCTAGCGGCTCGCGTCTTGAGGGCGTGCAGCAGCAACTCGTCGCGCTCCTCGAACAGTCGCCATTGCTGGGACAGCGGCGGTGCGCCTTCGAGTACACGGCGCTGGGTCAGGTAGACGCGCTGGTCATCGGTGCGGATGGCTTGCTGGCTGCCACGTTGCGCCTGGCTCAGGCCAAAAACGCCGTCTACCTGCTCCAGTTCGAAATCCTGGGCGGTACACACGCCCAGCTCGTTGTGCCAGAAGTGCTGCTGATAACGGATGCTGCCGTCACGCCGATACAACTGCGCCAACCCCGACAACTCTTCGTTCAGCCCCACCAATTCTGCATGCAGCGCCGGTTCCTGGCCGTGGCACAGCACCACCAGGGTGCAGCGACGCTGGCGCAACCACCGGCGCACTTCTTCACACCATTGCTGCAAATGCTGGGCGTCAAAGCGCCGCCACGCCAGGGCCGGTAATAGCAGGAGGATTTGACTGCCTGGAGTCCTGACGCTGCGATGTAACTCGGACACCCAGGATTTCAGGGCCATCCCGAGATCATCGTCGGCAACTTCGAAGAGCCGCAAACGCTCCGGGCCGGACTCGCCGTCGAGGTTTTCCAGCAGGGTCTGGGGATCGCATCCGCCGCACACGAGTGTGGTTGGCTGGGCTCGTGGCAAGGCGCTCAGGAACTGAAGCGCAAGCGTCTCGGCATCGCTGTTCAAGTCGACGGAGACCCAGTACAGGCCGCCTTGACGCAATAGCACTTGCTCATCCTGCAAATGCCGGATGCCTAAGCTGACATGACTCAAACTGACCTCTCCGTACCCGAAAAATACCTTAAACCAACCGGGCCGAGAGCCCTATGCAACAATCGATCCTCTACCGCCTTCTTACCTGTGAACCGGGTGTGAAACGGCCGCTGCAAAGGAGCTGCCATCTGGCCGGAACACCTCGAAAAAACCAGGGATGTTCAGGGATGAACCCTGCGCCTGACATGATCTGAATCGTCCTTGCTGTTGGACGGGTAGACCCGTTCATGTGCCTGTCGCCATATCGGATGCGAAAACAATCCTCGGCGCTTGTAGGCACTCGGTATCTGGCTGGTGTGACTTCTTGAGCCATCCACGGCAGAGCCCCGGGGTCCCGTAAAGCCGGGACTCGCGGCGTGCAATCATCGAGTGTCTTGTCCGAATACTTCTGTGTTCATCTGGGTGTACGGCAAATCAAGCTGCTGATCCGTGCATTTTGATCCGGGCCCGGTACGCAATGTTGCCGCAAGCAACGCAACGCACAGGTAGGTGCAACCACGGTTTTGAAGCTTATCTACTGCTTGTCGTGCCGGGTAAGCAGGTCGACAGCGGGGTTGATATCAAAATGGTACCGCCAATTTTTTGAATTGTCCAAGGGTTGCTTTGAGAATTGTCATTAGAAACAACCAGATGGCGCCATAAAAATGGCGGTTTGCGTTCGGATGTTCAATGCAACGTACACTTTTCGCGGGTTGATTGGGGCACGCGCGGCGGAACTGCTCGACCTGACACCCTCGACGGTTAGCCACCAGCTGGCCAAACTGGAGGCGATGATCGGTCGACAGTTATTTTTCAGAACAGCCAGAAGCATGACGCTGACGCCGGTTGGGATTTGGTTTTCCCAAGAGCCCACTCAAACTTTCCTCGGGTCAGACGATTTTGAGCCGTTCCCCCTGGCGACTGAAGGGTGGTGACTGCCCGGCTTGAGGGTTTTGATCTCGGTGCGGTGGGCGAGTGGCGTTTGTCGGCCGAGGCCCGTTGATCTTATGGCTTCCATATCTCAACGTTGTGGGCATCTACCGCCTTGGGCAATAAGCCCGCCGCAAAGAAGGCGTCGGCGATTTTCTGCTGTTCGCCCAACTGATCGGCTTTCACCGGCTGGATCTGGTAACTGCGATGGGCGTTGGCGGCCTCGACCGTTTCCACATCAAGGTTTCCCCACAGCGGGCCCAGCACTTGAGCCGCATCTCGGGGATGGTTTTTTAACCACGTACCGGCTTCATGGAGTTGTTCGTAAACCAATTTGAGCACTTCAGGGTGCGCCTTGGCATAGCTCGTGCTGGTCAGGTAATAACGCTTGTAACTGGCCAGCCCACTGCCGTCGGTCAGAGTACGAGTCGATAGTTGACGCTGTACGCCGCTGAGGAAGGGTTCCCATATGACCCAGGCGTCGACTTTCTGATTCTCGAACGCCGCACGACCATCGGCGGGTGACAGGTACGCAGGTTGTATATCTGAAAACTTCAGGCCGGCCTCGTTCAGGGCCGCGATCAGCAGATAGTGGGCTCCGGCCGCCTTGGTGACCGCTACTTTCTTGCCTTTCAAATCCGCTAACTGCTGCAACGGCGAATCCTTGCGCACAACGATGGCCTGGGCTGAAGGCGAGGGCGCTTCTTGCGCAAAGTAAGTAAGCCTGGCCTGCGCGGCCTGGGCAAAAATCGGCATGGTATCCGCTACGTCGGCGCTGACATCGACATTGCCGACATTCAACGCCTCCAGCAGTGGCAAACCGCTGGGGAACTCATGCCAGCTCACATCGATGTTCGCCTCGGCGAGTGCTTTTTCCAGCTTGCCTTGGGTTTTCAGCAGCGTGATCAGGGTCGATGACTTCTGGTAACCGATGCGTAGGGTTTCCCGCGCTTGGGTAGGAAGTGCGAGAGTAGAAAAGGCCAGCGCGACGACCAGGCCGGCCAGGGCAGGACGACGGAATATCGACCCAGGGTTCTTGATGAGTTTTGACATGGCACGCTCGACATGAAGTGAGGGTTGGATAGGCACCCATGAATCCTATGGTTCTAAAAAACAATTCATAAATACTTTTTGAGTATTAGCTTAGGCGGCTTTACAGGCATCAGAACGCGTATTGCACGCGGGTGTAGTAGTAACCACCGGTGAAGCCGAAGGGTGAAAAGCTGCCCCAGTTATCGCCGAACGATGAGTTGCTGACGCCGATATGGTCAGGGTATTTGTTGAACAGGTTCTGCGCGCCGACCGCGACCGTCAGTTGTTTGTCGATCGCATACGCCACGTCGAGGTCGGTAATCCATTTGGCGGAATACTCGCGATCCAGGCTCGGGTCGCTTGAGCTGTTGAC
The DNA here is from genome assembly GCF_058802085.1 of Pseudomonas sp. GW822-FHT02G04. Lineage (NCBI taxonomy): Bacteria > Pseudomonadati > Pseudomonadota > Gammaproteobacteria > Pseudomonadales > Pseudomonadaceae > Pseudomonas > Pseudomonas sp. GW822-FHT02G04. Next base: position 262,306 of record NZ_JBXANU010000004.1, on the reverse strand, counting down.
CTCGGTGTACTTGCCGTAGCGGGTCAGTCGCAGGTTGACGTCGAAGTCGTGGATCGCCCAGTCGGCGGAGAAGATCATTTTGCTGCTGGGGGAGGTTTTAGTGATCAAGGCTCGCGACTGGCGCCCGAGCAGTTGAAAGTTGCTGCCCAGGGCGGTCAATTGCGATGGCGTGTCGTTTACGCTGAGGATTTGCGTGTGGTTGTAGTTCAGTGCCGCGGTCCAGCGCACCGAGCCGTATTGGTTGAGGTTCTGCCGGAAGTTACCGACCACGTCGACCCCGGAGGTGCGGGTATTGGCGCCGTTGGTGAAGTACTGCGCGCCAGCGGTGGCGGGTACGCCGATGCTGTCGAGCAGGGCCGCGACGCCCGGTCCCTGGAAGCGTTCGCTGAGTACCAGGCGGTCACGCAGGTTGATTACGTAACCGTCCACGGTCAGGCTCAGGTCTTCGCTGGGGGTTAGCGCAAAACCGAGACTGAAGTTGGTCGAACGTTCCGGTTTCAAGGCCTCGGCCCCGAGTGCCTGGGCACCGGCCGAATCCACTGGCAGGATCACGTAGTTGTACGACTGGTAGACGCCATTGATGGTGTCGAACCCGGTCGAGCGCGCGGTGAAGATCTGGTTGGCCAGCGACGGTGCGCGAAAGCCGTTGCTGATGGTGCCGCGCACCGAGAACACCGGGTTGAATTCGTAGCGGGTGCTGAGTTTGCCGCTGCGGGTGCCGCCGACGCCTTCGTTGTAATGCTCGTAGCGCGCGGCGACGCCGAGGTACCACTGCTCGACAGGGTAGAAACCCAGGTCGACGTAGCTGGCGACGCTGTTGCGGCTGACTTTCTGCGCGTCTTCAGGGCTGATGCCGTTGGTGACCTGAGCGCCCGGATCGGGCCGTTGCCCGGCGCGTGGGTGGCCGGCGGGGAACACGTAGCCGCCATCGATGTACGAGGCTTCGGAGCCGGCGCGGGTCTCGTAGCTTTCCCGCCGATGCTCGAACCCGAAGGCTACATCCAGCGGTTTGGCCAGGCCGATTTCGTAACTGTTTTTCAGGTCCAGGTTGCTGGTCAACTGGTCGGCGATGTAGATGCCGGAAGTGAACTTGTTCGGCGTATTTTCACCCAGCGACGGGTTCTGGTTGTCGTAGGTGCGCTGCTTGGCGTAGTTGCGTCCGTAGGTGCTGCTCAGGTCCCAGGCCCAGCCGCCGAAATCCTCGCCCTTGGCGCCGAACGCGGACTGGAAGTCGGTTTCGTTGATCAGCCAGTAGGGGCTGTAACCGTCGGGGTAGCCGTTGGGGCCGGTGGTGATGGTATTGCGGCCGCTGGGCAGACGGAAGTTCTGGCCGTCGTTGTTCTCCCGTGTTGCCAGGGTCGAGAACGAATAGAGGGTGACGGCATCGTTCAGCGGCAGGTCGAGGTTATAGGCGACATCCGCCAGTTGGCTGCGCGGCAAGCCGTAGCCTTTGTAGGTGTGATGGCTGGACGTGGCCTCGCGCGGATCGGGCGAACCGTCCGCAAGTGGGTAGTAATGAGAGCTGTAGCCGTTGCTGCCGGCCTTGTTGTCGCGTTCCTGGTAGCGGGTGTCGAGCGAAAGGTTGAGCACGCCGGCTTCACCCACTTCGAAACCATAGTTGAGCGCCTCCTGCCCGGTGCCGCGCTTGCCGTCGTAGTTCTGGCCGAGGATCGTGTCGGAGCTGCCGCCGGTGGTCTGCTTGAGGATGATGTTGATCACCCCGGAAATGGCATCCGAGCCATATTGCGCCGCTGCGCCGTCGCGCAGCACTTCGATGTGATCGATGGACGCCACCGGAATCAGGTCGAGATCGCTGGGCGCCGCGCCGCTGTTGATGCCGTTGATGTTCAGCGTCGCGCTGGTGTGCCGGCGCTTGCCGTTGACCAACACCAGCACATGGGAGGCGGTCAGGCCGCGCAGGGTGGCCGAGCGCACCACGCCGCTGGCATCCCAGCCTGCGCGGTCGGGAAGGTTGAAGGAGGGAATGAATTTACTCAGCGCCTCCAGCAGGCTCGGTTTGCCCACCGCGCGTAATTGTTCACCGGTCACCACGTCGATCGGTGTCGGGCTGGTAGTGACGGTGCGTTGCTCGGTGCCACGGTTGCCGGTGACGACTACGGTGTTGAGGGTCGGTGAACTGGTTTCGGCGGCCTCGAGGTTGAATGAGGCGAGGCCGCAGGCGATGGACAGCGGTACTAATAGAGGACGATAGGAAGGCGCCGTTCGGCGCACTGGGCAGTTGAGCATCAATGTGAACTCCTTGAATGTCGGGTGATAGCCGTGTCACTTCTTGCGAGCGGCGACGGCTTCGATTTCGACCAGACCACCGGGCAGCGGCAGGGCCACTACCTGAACGGCGGTGCGTGCCGGTTTGTTCGGTTGCGCGGCGCTGCCGAAGAACGGCGTATAGCCTTGTTGCAACCCGGCGAAATCGAGCTTGCCGCCCTTGGCCGGATCGCCCACCAGGAACACCCGAAGTTGCACCACATCGCCCAGGTCCAGGCCCTGGCTTTGCAGTACGCCTTTGAGCTTGTTGAGGATCGAGGTGGTCTGGGTTGCGGTGTCTCCGTAAGCGGCAAAGGAATCCTTCGGCGCTTGCGGGTCGTGCAGGTCGGCGAGCAGGCCGCTGACGAACAACAGGTCGGTCTGCGCCGGCACCGACACTGCCAGCGAGATCGGGAAACTGGAGTTGGGCAGGGCGATGCGTTTGATGTCATCGGCCTGGCTGGTGAGGGCGGTGGCGGTCATGAGGAGTCCTGTGAGCAGAGTGATGGTTTTCATCGGTCAGTCCTTTATTGAGAAAAGTCAGGCAGCAACGCCCGGTTGCTGGCGTTCGGCATGGCGGCCGATCAGGGACACGATGCGTCGCGCCGAGTCGGCGGCGCTGTTCTGCCAGATGCCGACGCCGCCGTGGGCCAGGGCATCGCTGGCCAGGTAGGTGCGGCCCTGGGGCTGGTTGAGGATTTGGTAGGCGCTCTCGCCGACCTCGTCATTGACGATCCATGGGCCCTTGCTGAAGGGCACCTTGGCCCAGTTGATGGCCACCGGTTTTTGCAGCTTGGCGCTGTGGCCGGGGTGCAGCAGTTCGACGGCTTGCCGGGAGGAGGCGAACTGTTCGGCGAGGGATTTCTTGCTGAAGGCCTGGGCCGATTCGCTGGTGTTGTAGGCCGCGACCAGAATCCCCTGGGCACTGTTGAGGCGATCGCTGGGATACCACAAGCCTTTGACTTCATGGTCCAGGTAAGACAACCCGCCGTAGATGTTGAAGTCGGTTTCCCAGAAGCGCGGTGACTGCCAGGCGACTTTGTTGGCCTGATCGCTTTGCGCGCTGAGAATCGCTTGCTTGAAGGGCGCGCTGAAGTTGTTCGGTAGCCTGGCCAGCAGCGGCAGGGGCACCGTGACGATCGCGTAATCGGCGCTCAGTGTCTGGGTTTTGCCGGTCTTGCGATCCCGCCAGGTGATGCGGCTACCAAGCTCTGCAGTCTGGATGTCGCTGACTTCGGCATGGAACTGCACCGCGTCCTTGAGCTTCTCGTAGAGCGCATAAGGAATCCGGTCCATGCCGCCAACCGGCTGGAACATGGTCGAGGAAAATTCCGGGATTTCATCGAACACCAACGCGCCCCAGAGCTTGGGGTTGAGCAGGGTTTGCAGTTCCAGCGGTGCGCGGGTGACGCCGGTTTGATCGCCGGCACCGGGGATGCGGGTGTAACCCGAACGCACCGAACCTTTGTATTTGAAGTCGGCGTCGAGGTCGCCATACACCTTGAGGAAATTCAACAGTGCCTGACGGTCATCGACGCTCAAGTCCTGGTCCAGGGCTTTGCGGCTGACGGTTCTCGCCAGCAGTTCCGACAGCTGCCCGCGAGTGTCGTTGACCGCCTGGCGCAACAGGAAGGCCGGTTGTTTCGGGTCCGGCAAGGCCAGGGCGTTGCGGCTGCTGTTGACCAGCACTTGTAGCTCCACGCCCAACTCGCGGCAGTAGCCGAGGATCGTTTGGTGATGGCTGGGAATGCGCGCGGGACCGGCGTTGAAAAAATGCCCATCATCGAAGTCGACGGTCTGGCTGACGCCGTCGTCGAAGTCGACCTGGGTGCCGCGCCGCAGAGTCCAGTTGCGTCCACCGACTCGTTCCCGGGCTTCGAGTATGGTCACGGTAAAGCCAGCCTTGCGCAGTTCATAGGCACTGACCAGCCCGGAAATACCGGCGCCGACCACCACCACATGCTTGCCTTTGCCACTGCTGCCCAGTTGCAACGGGTTGAAGCTCGCCGCCACGGCCTGAGGCGTAAGCCCCAGCGCACCGAGGGCGCCGACAGCGGCGGAATAGCCACCGACGGCGGCAATACGGGAAATCAGTTCTCTGCGGGTAAAAGCCATAGTAGTGCTCCTTGCGTTCAGGCGGTAAGGAATCCGGTGTTCGCGTTAGGGGTTAAAGGTCGTAGCGCACGGACAACAAGAGGGTTCGCGGGTCGTTGATGGAGTAGAAGCGGGCGCCGCTGGAGGGCACGTAGCCGACCGATTGCGGGTAGGCGCGGTCGAGCAGGTTTTTCACCGCCAGCGTGGTGGTCCAGTGCCCGTCGCCGGAGATGTAGCGGGTGTTGGCGTTCCAGAAGGTCTGCTGGGGGATTTCCTGCACGTCGTCATTCAGTGCGTTGGCGAAGGACTTGGTCTGGAACTGGGCATCGGTGCCGGCCAGCCAGGTGCCGGGCAATCCGGCCGGGATCGTATAGTTGAGGCCGACGCTGGCGTTCCAGCATGGCGAGAACACCAACTGCTTGCCATTGGCGTCGACACCAGCGCCACCGGCGTTTTGGAAGTCGTCGTACTGGCTTTCCAGATAGCCGAGGTTGGCGGTCAGTTGCAGGTCGTTGGTCAGTGCCGTCAGGGTTTCCAGCTCGACACCGTAGGTGTGCGCCTGGCCGACGTTGGTCCGCAGGCTGACACCCAGCGCCGGGTCGTAGGCGTTGGTCTGCAAGTCCTTGTAGTCGTTGTAGAACAGCGCGAGGTTGGCGCGCAGGCGCTGGTCGAAGAAGTCACCCTTGAAGCCGGTTTCCCAAGTGATCACGTCTTCCGGCGAGAACGCCTGCTCGGCGGCGGCCCGGGTTGGCGCACGGTTGTCGTAGCCCCCGGCCTTGAACCCTTTGGCCACGTAGGCGTACTGATTGAGGTGCGGTGTCCAGGCGTATTCGAAGCCGAGTTTGGGGCTGGTGGACTGCCAGGACTTGCTCGAATCCGCGGTGAAATTGATGCCGGTGATCTGCCGGTTGGTGTTGATCGCGTAGTTGGTGTAATCGAAGTTCTTGTGCTCGCGGGTAAAGCGCAGGCCGGCGATCAGCGACAGCTGCGGCGTGATCTTGTAACTGCCCTGGCCATACAGTGCGTAGCTTTCGGTGTTAGTGGTGCTGTACTGACCCTGGCCGATGACCCGGTTGCGCGCGATCGAAAAGGTGAGGTTGTCGCGATCGGCATCGAAGGTCTCGCGGTACAGGTACAGGCCGGTGCTGAAACTGAAATCGTCGTAGTCGCCGTTGAGCTGGAACTCCTGAGTGGCGTAGTTCTGCTTGTACAGAATCAGGTTTTGCTGGATCAGCGCCGCCTGACCCGAGTTGTCATAGTCCACGGGTTGATGGAACGCCGAATAGGCGCTCACCGACTTGAAATTCAGATGGTCGTCGATGGCGTAGATCGCCCGCAGCACCGCGCTGCCCTGGTCGAGATGGTTCTTCGGGTCGAGGCTGCTGTAGCTCTTGAATTTGTCGAAGTGGCCGTCGGCATCAAACGGTGTGTAGCTGGTGGTGTCGCCGCGGTCGAAGGTGCCGGCCAGGGTCAGTTGCACATCCCACGGCGAATCGTCGGGCTTGTAGCGCAGCTTGCCGCGGTACGACTGGATGTCGACGTTGTTCACATCCTCGCCGCGGGTCGGGTTGGAGACGGTGCCGTCACGGGTCAGGCGAATCGCCGAAAAGCTGCCGAACAATGCGTTGTCCACCAGCGGGCCGCTGATCAGCAGGCGTCCGTTTTGCGCTTTGTAGTTGCCGGCGCCGAGTTCGAAGAAGCCGCGGGTTTCCTGGGTCGGATCGCGGGTGATCACACGGATCGCGCCGGCGCTGCTGTTGCGTCCGTAGAGCGTGCCTTGCGGGCCGCGCAAGACTTCCACTCGCTCGACGTCGTTGAAGTCGAGCATCGAGGAAATGGCCCGCGGGATGTACAGGTCATCGGCGTACACCGCGACGGCTGCCTCCTGAATCGGGTCGGTTTCGCCGATGCCGCGAATCCCGTAGGTCTGGGCGCTGTAGGAGATCGACTGGCGGCTGAGGGTCAGGTTCGGCACTTGCCCGGAGAGTTCGCGAATGCTTTTGATCTGCTTGTCTTCAAGGGCTTTTTCGTCGAATGCGGAAATCGCCAACGGGGTCTTTTGCAAGTCCTCGGTATGGTGTTCGGCGGTCACGGTGACCACGGGCAGGGCTCCCTCCCTGACGGATTCTTCGGCCTGGGCCGACAGCCCGAAAATCGCCAGCGACACGGCCAGCGGCAAACGGTTTGTATTGAAAATGTTGTGCATGGTGAGCCCCGGGTGTGTAAGTGCTGCGTTGGCGTCGTTATGTTTTTTTCGGCAAAGCGTTGCCGAGGCCAGGGTCCGAAGGCCTTGGCGGTGGGGTGGCTTGAGCCGGTTTCAGGTTTGGGTGTGGCGATTGACCGTGGGGTGGTGTCGGCCGGAAAAACGTACAGTTCCGTGGGCCTCCACCTGGTCAGGGGTCGGTGATGGTTGTAACAATATTTGTATAAATAGGCGCTGTAAAAGTCCGATTAGTTATAAGTTAATTATAAAAAATAGGCATTAAGTGTTGTATGTAAATGCGTAAAACTGATGTTTGTGTGGGGTAGTTAAAACGCATTCGCGGGCAAGCCTCGCTCCTACAGGGGAATGCATTCCAACTGTAGGAGCGTGGCTTGCCCGCGATGACGGTAGATCGACTGGACTCAATACCCGCGTTGTACGTTCGCCTGATTTTCCAACGCCAAACCGTTGAGATAACGCTCAAGATTGGCCAGGAAGCTATCGGCGATCTCATGGCCACTGTTGGTGGAAATTGCCGAGGTATGGGGCGACAGACGAACCCGAGGATGGGTGTAGAACGGATGCCCCTCCGGCAGCGGTTCGGGTTCGGTGACGTCCAGCGAGGCCAGGCCGATCTGCCCGGTTTCCAGCGCTTCTAGCAAGGCTTCGTGGTCAAGCAGGCCACCACGGGCGATGTTGATCAGGTGCAAGCCGGGTTTGGCGCTGGCGAGCACGGCGCGGTCGACGATATGCCGGGTCGCCTCGGTCAACGGCGCGGCCAGCACCAGATGATCGGAGCGGGCGAACAGTTCATGGATGTCACGCACCGCCTGCACGCCTTCGACCTCGAACGGCGCCTGACTCTGTCGCAACGCCAGCACCTGGATGCCCAAGGCATGGGCCTTGCTCGCCAGGCTGCGGCCGATGGCGCCGAAGCCGAGAATCCCCAGGGTGCTGCCCTTGAGCGGGGTCAGCGCGCTGAAGTTCCATTGCGCGTCGTGCACCCAAATCTCCGGTAGCCGCTTGGCGGCGGCGAAGATCGCCGCCAGGGCGAATTCGGCGATGTTCTCGGCGGCGCTGCCCCGCGACGTGCTCACCGGCGGGCCGTTGAACAGCCATTGCGGGTAGAAGTCGATGCCCGAAGACACCACCTGAATCCACCGCAAGCCATACGGCCAACCCGGTGGCGGCGTGTCCGGTGCCAGATAGCCGCGCACATTGATCGGCCGCGCCAGCAAGATGCTGACCTCCGCCGGCAGGTCGCTGGGCACTCCGATCGGCACGCTGATGACCTTGGCCCCCGGGTGTGTTTGCTCAAGGCGCTGGCGGATCACTTCGTTGAAGTCTTCATCCAGTTGGCTGGCGATAACGAGCGGGCTCATGGGCGTTCCTTTGCTTGGCGCTGGGCGAAGACCGCTTTACCGACGCCTTGTAGAACGGCGTCGTTTTGAGGGGTGTGAACACGGCTGCACAGCACATCGCGGTAATGCCGTTGCAGCGGATTGTGGCGCGACAGACCGGGATTGCCGGAGGCTTCGATGGCCAGCTCGACGGCGCGGATGGCGTTGCCGGTCACCAGGTATTTCAGCTGCGCCGCATTGCTGGCCGGTGTGTGACCGTTCGCGGCGGCGTCGAGCAGGCTGCGGTTGGCGAACAGCAGGGTGTCGATGTGCCCGACGGTTTCCTGAAAGCGTGGCAGGGTCGAGAGCGCCGCGCCGAGGTTGGACGGCTTGCGTGTTTCCAGCCAGCCCACCAGCCAGTCGCGAGCCGCTTGGGCGACCCCGTCATATACCGATGCCAGCAACACCGACATCCACAGGAATCCATCAGCATCGAGCTCGGGTTGCGGGGCGCTCCAAGGGCTGACGCTAACCGCGTGATCCAGCGGCACCAGCACATTGTCGAACACCACTTCATGGCTGCAGGTGGCGCGCATGCCCAAGTGGTCCCAGTCCTCGATGATGCTGATGCCGGGGGTGTCCTTGTGCACCAGCCAGGCGCCAACCAGCGGGTCTTCATCGTTGCTGCGCGCCCAGACATTGAACCAGGTCAGGCCATGGCTGCCGGTGGAGTAGATTTTCCGGCCGCTGATCCGCCAACCGGCGGCGGTGCGTCGGGCGATGGTCGCCGGCAGGCCACCGCGCGCCGGGGTGCCGAGATCGGGTTCGACCCGCAAGGCGTTGATCAATGCGCCCTGTTGGACCGCGTCTTTCGCCACTTGCAGACGCAGCGCTTCGGGCCAGTTTTTACTGTCCTGCAAGTGCGCGTGCTGGATGTACTGCATCACCAGGATCAACGCCGTTGACGGCTCACCTTTGGCAATTGCGCTGATTGCGTTGCGTGCCTGGGCCAGGTTCGCGCCGCCACCGCCGAGGGCTTTGGGTACGGTCAGGGCGACCAGCCCGTGCTCATGCAGCAGCTTGAAATTGTCATGGGGGAAGGCGCCGCTCTCGTCATAAACGTGGGCAGTGGCGCCGAGTTGTTGGCCGATGCTTTCCAGCAATGCTTCGAAGTTGGCCGCTTCGACCGATCGCAGTGGCGGAGCGTGTTGAGAAGAAAGACTCATAGGAATTCACTCAATCAAAAGGTGAGAGCCGAAAGTGGTTCCACCACAATCAACTGTGGCGAGGGAGCTTGCTCCCGCTGGGTCGCGAAGCGGCCCCAAAACCATCCACCGCAGTGTTTCAGGCACACCCTGGTCACCGGTTTTACGACTGCTTCGCAGCCGAGCGGGAGCAAGCTCCCTCGCCACAGGGAGAGTTGTGTGAACACAGGGTTCATACCGGCAGCAGCTTGAAGTTTCTGTCCCACAACGGACTCACATCGAGCCGTTCGCTCAGCACGCCCGCATCGAAGAACAGGTCGGCGACTTCCTGTTGCGAGGCGATGGCCTGGTCGTTCACTTCGATGATTTTGTAGGGTTGGCTGCGGCTGTTGTGCATGTCGAGAAACACCGCTTTGTCGACGCCCAGCAGTTGCGCCGATTTGGTCGCCCAGGGTTCGGGGTTGTTGTTGATCCACTCCAGCGTGCGCGCCTGTCGTTGCAGGTAATCCTGGATCGCCTGCTTGCGCAGCGGGTCTTCCAGCGCGGCGGGCCGGGCGGCGATCAAGTAGTTGCCGGACAGGTAACCCAGGGCGGTTTTCAACACCCGGGCGCCACTGCGAAATTTCGCCAACTGAATGAACACGCCGTAGATCACCCAGGCATCGAGCTGGCCACTCTGGAACGCGGTGAAACCGTCCTGTGGGGTGAGCGCCACCGCCGTGATGTCGTTCAGGGTCAGGCCCTGTTCCTTCAGTGCCTTGATCAGAAAATAGTGCGAGGTGGTGGAGCGCACATAGCCGACCCGCTTGCCGCGCAACTGGCCGACCGACTCGACTGTCGAGTCCTTGGGAATCAGGAACACCTGATTGTTCACGTCGCCTTGCAGCACTGCGATCAATCGCGGCTGGCGATGGCTCTGGATCGAGAAGATCGGTGGGATCTCACTCATATTGCCGAGGTCCAGGCTGCCCGAGGCCAGCGCTTCGACGATCAGGTTGCCGCCCGCGAACTCCGAATATTCGACTTTATAAGGCGTCGTGGCGGTGCCGGCGTCTTCGACGAAGTACGAGTCCTGGCCCCGGTAGGTGGCGACCCCCAGGGTCAGGTCCGAAAGGTTGGTGCTTTGGGCGAACGCGCGTGAGGCGAGTCCCAGCGACGACAACCCCAATGCGCCGAGGGCGATGGAGCTGGCCGTCAGGAAGCCGCGCCGATTGAACTGTCCGTGTGTGATCGGTTTGGTCATGGTCAGGCCCTCGTCAGATGGCCGCCAGCAGCGGGTTGAAGGATCCGCTCACTGCCGCGCGTTTTTCTTCAGCCTGCGCGTAACGGTTGACGGGCACTTGCAGGCCAAGGTTGTCGCGCAGGGTGTTGCCGCTGTACTCACTGCGAAACAGCCCGCGCTTTTGCAGCACCGGCACCACGAGTTCAGTGAAATACTGCAGGCCGTCCGGCAGCACCGAATTGATGATGAAGCCGTCGGCGGCGTCTTCCTCGAACCACTTCTGAATGGCATCGGCGACCTTTTCGGGTGTGCCGACAAAATCGCGCCGTGGCCGGGAGAAGCGCAGGGCCACTTCGCGCAAGGTCAGGCCTTCGTCTTTGGCCAGTTGCTTGATCCGGTCCGAGCCGCCTCTCTGGCTGTTGGAGCCCAGGTCGCCCAGTTCGGGGAACGGTGCGTCCAGCGGGTATTGGCTGAAGTCATGGTCATTGAACGGCCGGCCGAGCGCGACGATGGCATCTTCGATGCTCACCAGCTCCACCGCCTGTTGATAGCGGCTTTCAACTTCTGCGTCATCGCGGCCAACGATCGGACGGATGCCGGGCAGGATCGACAGCTTTTGTGCGTCGCGGCCGAAGTTGTTGGCGCGTTGTTTCAGGTCCTGGTAGTAGGCGCGCGCTTCGTCGAAGCCCTCGGGGCTGACGAAAATCGCATCGGAATTTTCGGCGGCGAAGTTACGGCCGTCCTCAGAGGTGCCGGCCTGGAAAATCACCGGCTGACCTTGCTGCGAACGGGCGATGTTTAGCGGGCCTTTCACAGAGAAGAATTCACCCTTGTGCTCCAGGGCATGCAACTTGCCGGGGGTGAAAAACTCGCCGCTCTGTTTGTTGTAGGCGAAGGCGTCGTCCTCCCAGGAATCCCACAGGCCCTTGACCACCGCCACATGCTCCTTGGCGATCCGGTAGCGCACGGCGTGGGGCGGGTGCTCGGCCTTGCCGAAGTTGTCGGCGGTGCCGCTGAGCCACGACGTCACCACGTTCCACCCGGCGCGACCGCCGCTGATATGGTCCAAGGATGCAAACTGTCGGGCGACCTGGAACGGTTCTGTGTAGCTGACGGTGACGGTCGCCACCAGGCCGATGTGCCGGGTGGTCGCCGCCAGGGCCGAGAGGATGGTCAGTGGTTCGAAGCGGTTGAGGTAGTGCGGGCTGGACTTCTCGTGGATGTGCAGGCTGTCGGCGATGAACACGAAGTCGAACTTCGCCGCTTCAGCCAATTGCGTTTGCTGTTTATAGAAGCCGAAATTCACACTGGCGTTGGCCAGGGCCTGCGGGTGGCGCCATTCGCCCCAGCCATGACCGACGCCATGGACCATCGCACCGAGTTTCAGTTGACGTTGTTTGCTCATGGTTTCTACTCCTGAATCCGTCGCATCGTTAGCGCGATGCCTGGTTAAGTTGCGCACGCGGGGCGTTGAAGCTTTTGTCGAAGCCTTGGGAGACATCGATGTGTTGGGTGAGAATGCCTTCCTGCTGATAGATGTCCGCGGTGGTTTGCAGGCCGCTGATGACCTGGTCGTCAATCGCTACCGGCGCTATGTGTGTGGCTTTGGCCACCGCCAGATGCACGGCCAGTGGCAAGCCGGTGACTTGCGCCTGGGCAGCGGCAAACTCTTCGGGATGGGCGTTGGTCCAGCGGTAGGCGCGATCGATGCGGGCAACGAAATCGTCGAGTTGCTGGCGCTTGTCGGTGATGGCCTGGCGGGTGGCGGCCAGGTACAAGTGATTGGTCAGCAGGGTGTCACCGCTGACCAGCACCTTGGCCTGGCTCTGCGTGGTGGCAATGGTGGTGTAAGGGTCCCAGGTCGACCAGGCGTCGGCGCTGCCGTTATCCAGCAGAATGCGCGACTCGCTGGGCAACAGGTAAATGAACTGCACGTCCTGGGTGCTCAGGCCGACATTGCGCAAGGCCTTGATCGCCAGGAAGTGACCGATGGAACCGCGGGTGGTGACGATCCGCTTGCCCTTGAGGTCGCGGGCGTCGTTCAGTGCTGAGTCCTTGGGCGCGAGAATCGCCGTGGTGTAGCGACCCTCGGCATGCACGATGCTGACGACTTTGAGCGGCGCACCGGCCCCGAGGGCAAACACGTAGGGCGCATCGCCCAGGCCGCCGATGTCCACCGCGCCGGCATTCAGCGCCTCGCCCAACGGTGCGGCGGCGGGAAACTCGGAGAACTGGATTTCGTAGGGCACATTCTTCAGCTCGCCGGACACCTCCAGCAGCACCTTGAGCGTGGACTTCTGATTGGCCACCCGCAGCGGTTGCAGGTCGGCGGCCAGCGCCGTGGTGCCGAGGCTGAGGGCGACGGCCAGCAGTAGATGTTTGAAAGGCTGCATAACGACGTGCTCCAGGCTGCTTTTGATGTTTCAGGGCACCTCCGCCTGGAGAAAGGGGTCGGTCCGAATTTAATCTCAGATGGCTCATGTGCCCGCAAAAGGCCCACGAGCCGGGGTGTTCAGATCACGAAAAAGCCATGGGTGCCGTCGCGGGCCAACTGCTCTACCAGCCCGAATTCCCAATCCAGATAAGCTTGCATCGCTTCACGCGGGTTGTCGGTGCCCTCGTAAGGGCGGCGATAGCGGTCGATGCGTGGCGAAGCCAGATGGGTTTCGCCGTGCTCCAGCGGCAGTTGCGCGGCGATCCAGCTGACGGTGCCGTCGCGCAGCAGAAACACCGCTTTGCCGGTCAACGCCTCGACCTCGGCGACCGCCAGCCGCGCCAACTGGCTGCTGCCGCAGGTCAGCACATACCGCTGCGCCGGCGGCACCTTGGCCAGGGCTTCACGCAGTTGCCCGCGCAATACCCACCATGCGCCGGGGATATGGCGCTTGACGTAATTTGCGCTGCTGGTGAAATCCAGCACCACGCTGTCACCCTCGGCCAGCCATTGAGACAGGGTTTCAGTGCTGATTTCTTCGGCCTGCGGCGGCGTGGGAACCGGCGCCTTCCATGCACCTTTTTCACTGAAGTGCGCAGGCTGCAAGTCATCCAGCACGTGCACCTCCCAACCCAGTTGCGCGAGCCAGGAGGCCGACATGTTGGCGCGCACACCATCGTCGTCGACCAGCACCAGGCGTGCGCCGCGCACACTGGCGAAGTGATCGGTTTCCTGCACCAGTTGGCCGCCGGGCGTGGAGCGGGAAGCGGGCAGGTGACCGGCCTCGAATTCTTCCGGGGTGCGCACGTCGAACAGGTAAGTGCTGCGACTCGGTTCCTGTTGCCAGCGTTGCAGGTCGGCCAGGGTGGCACGGCCCACCAGCGCTTTGTCGGCGACGCGACGGGCATCGCGGGCGGCGATGTGCCGATGCTCTTCGCGGGTCGGCGCGAATCGGCGTGACTGGCCTTGTTCCAGCGTTTGACCGGCGAGGGTCCAGCCGATGGTGCCGTTGCGCAGGGCTGAAACCGGGTTGGCGATGCCGGCGTTGATCAACGACTGCGTGCCGATGATGCTGCGGGTGCGTCCGGCGCAGTTGACGATAATGCGGGTCGCCGGATCCGGCGCCAGCTCCCGGGCACGCAGCACCAACTCCGCTCCCGGTACGCTGATGCCGGTGGGAATGCTCATGGTCTGGTATTCATCGAAACGCCGGGCGTCGAGCACCACCACATCGGCCTCGCTGTCGAGCAACGCTTGAACTTCTTCCGCGGCTAAAGACGGTGTATGGCGCTGGCTTTCCACCAGTTCGCCAAAGGCTTTGCTCGGCACATTGACGTCGATGAACAACTCGCCGCCGTCGATGCGCCAACCCTCCAGGCCACCCTTGAGCAGGCTGACATTGACATAGCCCAGGTCCTGCAAGCGCTGCACGGCGATGCTCGCCAGGCCTTCGCCATTGTCGTAGACCGTCACCGGTGTATCGCGCCGGGGAATCCGCGAGTACACCTCAAGTTCGAGCCTGGACAGCGCAATGTTGGCCGCAAACAGTGGGTGCGCTTCGGCGAAAGGGGCTTCTTCGCGCACATCCACTAACGCCAGTTCTTCACGGTTCAGCAGTGCCTGGCGGATCTCGGAGTAGGAACGGGTGAGTGCAGTGCTCATAGGGCTTGGCTCTCTTTGGACACATCCCAGATATTGGGGAGGACGGTGTTGGAATAACCGGAAATGAACAGTTTCTCGCCGCCATCGGGCTGGTACACCGCGCGGCGTACGGCGCCGATGTTGGCGCCATAGACATGGATGCTGATGGAGACCTGATCGTTGTAGGCGTTGCTGACTTGATGAATGTCGCCGATCCGGGGCGATACGGCTTCGACCTGACCGGGTAGCAGTTGAACCCGGTTACCCTCGGCCACCAATGTGCCGTCGGTATGGCGTTCGAACCCTTGCGAATACTCCGCGCCGCGCAACATGCCGATCAGCCCCCACACCCGATGGTCATGGATCGGCGTGCTTTGCCCCGGTCCCCAGACAAAACTGACGACACTGAAACGCTGCCGTGAGTCGGCATGCAGCAGGTACTGCTGATAGCGCTCCGGGTCTGGTCGGGCAAAGTCTTCGGGCAACCAGTCGTCATGGCTGACCAGTTGGGCGAGCAGCTTGCCGCCACGGTGCAGTAAATCGCCTTCGCGGGGGTTACTGTCGATCAGTTCCGCCAGGGCACCTATGAATGCTCTGAGTCTCTCCGGGTGTCGGGCCTGGGTCATGGCGATTCCATCGTCCGTGTTGAAAAGTGATGTCATGATTTAAGCATAATGATTTTGCTTAATATGCTATTTTTTAATGATTAGGTTATAGCTGAAAGGAATTTAGAACCCTTATGCATAGCGTTAGACGTTATCGATAGGCGTGCCGGGCTATCCAGATATCACTAATGGAACTATGCTTTTCAGACATTTTATTGACTGTTCTCTATGTGCGGGCCAAATGAAAATTGATGATATCGACGCCTTTGTCGAAGTGATCCGTTGCCAGTCCATCAGCCATGCCGCCGAGTCGTTGCAATTGACTCAACCCGCCATCACACGGCGTGTGCAGAACTTTGAGCAGGCGTTGGGCGTTGAGTTGTTCGACCGCAACACCAAGCCGCTCAAGCCCACGTTGATCGGCACGCGGGTGTACGAGCAGTGCCGTTTGATCCTGCGGGAAATGGACGCCTTGCGCGAACTGGTCGCCACCGACGCGCCGCCCACCGGGCTGTTGCGCCTGGGCGTTCCGCAAACCATCGGCGATGTGGTGCTGCTCGATGCACTCAAGCATCTGCGAATCGAATACCCCGAGTTGCGCGCCCAGGTGGCCACGGGGTGGGGCAGTCAATTGGTCGGCAAAATCGAACGCGGTGAACTGGACGCGGCGGCTGCGCTGTTCCCGGCCGGGAAAATTTTCCCCGACAACATTGTCGGTGAGTCGATCGGCAAGATGGAGCTGGTGGTGGTGTGCGCCCAGGCGCAATTGCCTAAGCGTCCGTGCAAACTCGCCGACGTTTACCAGAGCGGCTGGATTCTCAATCCCGATGGTTGCGGCTTCCGCGCCGGGCTGCAACGAACCCTGTCGGACCAGGGCCTGGCCCTGCGGGTGAACCTGGAAACCTTCGGTACCGAGTTGCAGTTGGGCCTGGTCGCCGATGGCCTGGGCCTTGGGCTGGTGCCGCGTCCGTTGCTGGAGCGCAGCGCCCACCGCGAGCAATTGGCGGTGATGCCGCTCAAGGATTTCAAACCGGTGATGGACCTGTGGCTGATCTACCCGCATTTTCTCGGCAACCTGCAAGGGCCGGTCGACGCCTTTGGCAAACTGGTTGCCGGGTCGCTGCAGAAGATCAAGAGCGCGGCGTGAGAGGGGGGTATGA
The DNA here is from genome assembly GCF_058802085.1 of Pseudomonas sp. GW822-FHT02G04. Taxonomy (NCBI): domain Bacteria; kingdom Pseudomonadati; phylum Pseudomonadota; class Gammaproteobacteria; order Pseudomonadales; family Pseudomonadaceae; genus Pseudomonas; species Pseudomonas sp. GW822-FHT02G04. The sequence continues at coordinate 246,137 of NZ_JBXANU010000004.1, read as the reverse complement.
GAAGGGGGATTTATAATAAAAAAAAATAATAATTAGCTTAGATTAAAATGTGCTTTTTATTATTTTTTGCCTTCCCCTAGGCTTGCTGGAGATCCTTACGGCCATCCAGGAAGTTTTGCCATGAGCAGCGTCAGTCCGTTATCCAGTGTCTCGAAAAATGTTCGCCAGCGCGTCAGCCCCGAAGAGTGGGAAGTGCGTGTGAAACTGGCCGCGGCCTATCGGCTGGCGGCCTTGTTCAAGTGGACCGATCATATCTACACGCACTTTTCCGCACGGGTGCCGGGCCCCGACGAGCATTTCCTGATCAACGCCTTCGGTTTGTTGTTCGATGAAATCACCGCCTCTAACCTGGTCAAGGTCGACATTGATGGCACCCTCGTCGACGACCCGACCGGGCTCGGCATCAACTACGCCGGTTACGTGATCCACAGTGCCATTCACGGTGCGCGTCCCGATCTGCAAGCCGTCCTGCACACCCACACCCGCGACGGCATCGCCGTGTCCGCCCAGCGCGACGGCCTGTTGCCGATCTCTCAGCATTCCATTGGTTTTTCCGGGCGGGTGGCTTATCACGGTTACGAAGGCATTGCGCTGGACCTGGACGAGCGCGAGCGGCTGGTGGCGGATCTGGGTGACAAGAGCGTGTTGATCCTGCGCAATCATGGGTTGTTGACGGCGGGCATCAGTGTCGAGCATGCGTTCCAGCAACTGCATGTGTTGGAGCGGGCCTGCACTATTCAGATCGCGGCACAGGCGGGCGGCAATGCCGAACTGATCTTCCCGCCGGCCGAAGTGGTGGCCAAGGTCGAGAAACAGGCCGAGGTATTTAAAAGTGGTGACGGGCCGGGTGTTGCCCGGCACTGGAATGCGCTGATTCGGCAGTTGGAGCGCAGCGATACGGCTTATAAAGAGTGATACGAATCCACTTCAAAAGAGAGGGGCCTACCGCAAGGTGAGCCCCTTTTTTGATTCGCAGAATGGCTGGTGGTCACGCCACTTTTTCCGCCGCTTGCCGCTCACGTTCGGCCACCAATTGGCGGGTCAGCGGGATCAGCCGCTTGCCGTATTCGATGGCATCGTCGAGCGGGTCGAAGCCGCGAATCAGGAAGGTGGTGATGCCCAGGTCGTAATAGTCGAGCAGGGCTTCGGCGACCTGTTCCGCAGTGCCGACCAGCGACGTCGAGTTACCTTGCGCGCCGAGCAGGCCGGCGATGCCAGTCCACAAACGCTTGTCCAGCCGCGAGCCCTGGGCCGCTGCCGCCAGCAGGCGCTTGGAGCCTTCGTTCGGTGGTTCGCGGCGTACAAAACCGTTCTGCTCGGCGAGGGCAGTTGCCTGTTGCAGGATGCGTTCGGCACGCTCCCAGGCTTGTGCTTCGGTGTCCGCCAGAATTGGTCGCAGCGACAGGCTGAAGCGAATGCTGCGCCCGTGTTTGGCCGCTTCGGCGCGCACCTGGTTCACCACTTCGCGCACCTGTTCGTAGGTTTCACCCCACAGCGCATAAACATCCGCATGCTTGCCCGCCACCGCGATGGCCGCCGCCGATGAGCCGCCGAAGTACAGCGGAATATGCGGCTGTTGCGGCGACTTCACCGCCGAATGCGCGCCCTCGACCTGATAGTACGTGCCCTGATAATCGAAAGGCTTTTCGCTGGTCCACTCCTGGCGCAACACATCTAGGTATTCATCGGTGCGCGCATAGCGTTCGTCCTTGCCGATGTAACTGCCGTCGGCCCGCAGTTCGCGGTCGTCGCCGCCAGTGATGATGTGCACCGCGGTGCGTCCGCCATTGAACACGTCGAGGGTATTGAACTGTCGCGCGGCGAGGGTCGGCGCGGCGAAACCCGGTCGATGGGCGATCAGGAATTTCAGATTCCTGGTCACGCTGGCGGCATGCGAGGCAATCAGCGTGCTGTCCGGGCTGTTGGAGTGGAAAGCCACCAGGGCGCGGTCGAAACCGGCCTCGTCATGGGCGCGGGCGACTTTCTCTACGTACTCCGGTTGCAGGGTGGGGCCACTGCGAGGGTGGATTTCTGAAGAATGATGGCCGCCGATATAACCGATGAATTCAATACTCATAATGAGTTCCTTGTCGTTGAACGGGCGCGATTAAAGCCTCCACCGGGCAAGGGGTCGGTCTGTGGTATGGAAAGTAGGCGTAGCAGGGCAGGGCTGTGAAATGCCGTTTTGTTCTAAGTTTATTATTAGATTAATTAATCACTTGTTGTTTGATGTATCAGAGATACGCATTTTATTCTGAGTCAGTGGCGCACCCTGCAAAGGACCCGGGCTGAGCCGGTTTACTATGCAAATAATTTATCTGACTGATCGTCGATCTGATTTTTAATCATATTAGGTTATTCCCAAAAAGAATTTCACTGCGGTTTTTTATGCGAATAGCATGAATCCGAAGCAGACGCATGGCGCCTCCAGCCATGTTCTTTATGAGGAAGGAAGCCTGATGACTGAAAAGACTTTCGATACGCCGAGCGCCAGTAGCTCGTTTTCCGTCAATAAGGCCGCTCGCCTCACGGGTGATAGCCGGGGGGCTTCAAGGTTGCTCCCCGACGGGTTGCGCAACTGGCGAACACCTGAGGCATTGCTGCGATTGATCAGTCCGATTGCGCTGCTGCTGTTGTGGGAACTGGCGTCGCAGTGGGGACTGATTCCGCAACGCGTGATCGCCGCGCCGTCGCAGATTGGCGGCACGCTCTGGGCCATGATCACTTCCGGGGAGCTGGGCAAGCATCTGCTGGTATCCCTGCAACGGGCGCTCGTGGGGTTGAGCATCGGCGTGAGCATCGGTGTCGTCGCAGCGCTGATTACCGGCCTGTCGAAGCGCGGCGAAGTGATCCTCGATTCGCCGATGCAGATGCTGCGCACCATTCCTTCGCTGGCCCTGGTGCCGTTGTTCATTCTCTGGTTCGGCATCGGCGAGTTCACCAAAATAGCCCTGATCGTGACCGGTACCACGTTCCCGGTATACCTGAACCTGTTCGCCGGCATCCGCAACATTGACCCCAAACTGATCGAGGCCGCCAACACTCTGGGCCTCAATCGTCGCGAGTTGATCTGGCACGTGATTCTGCCGGGATCCTTGCCCTCATTCTTCGTCGGCCTGCGTTACTCCCTGGGGATTTCCTGGCTGGCCCTGGTGTTTGTCGAGCAAATCAACACCACCGCCGGCATCGGCTATCTGGCCAGTGATGCGCGGGACTTCATGCGCACCGATGTGATCGTCATCTGCCTGCTTATTTACAGCGTCCTCGGCCTGTTGATCGACGGACTGATTCGCACGCTGGAGCGTTTTGCCCTGGCCTGGCGCCCATCATTTGTGAGGAACTGATATGTCGAGCATCGATCTTTTGGACGCGTCTAAAACCGCCCATTCAGCAGCGCCCGTACAACTGCGCAATGTGGTGCGCCAGTTTGGTCAACAGCGAGTCATCGACGGCCTGGACCTGGACATCGCACCCGGCGAGTTCGTCGCGCTGCTGGGGGCCAGCGGTTCGGGCAAGACCACTTTGCTGCGTAGCCTGGCCGGGCTCGACAGCATCGACAGCGGCCAGTTGCGGGTACCCAAGGCACGGGCGGCGGTGTTTCAGGAGCCCCGGCTGATGCCGTGGAAGCGTGCCTGGAAGAACGTGATTCTCGGCCTGCACATTCCCGACGCCAAGGCGCGGGCGGTGCAGGCGCTGACCGAAGTGGGCCTGGCCCATCGCCTGGAAGCCTACCCGGCGACGCTCTCCGGCGGCGAAGCACAGCGGGTCGCGTTGGCGCGCGGCCTGGTGCGCGAACCGAAGCTGTTGCTGCTCGATGAACCGTTCGCTGCACTCGATGCCTTGACCCGGATTCGCATGCATCGGCTGATCATCGAGCTATGGCGCAAACATACGCCAGCGGTGCTGCTGGTGACCCACGACGTCGATGAAGCGATCCTGCTGGCCGATCGGGTCATCGTGCTGGCCAACGGCAAGATAGCTGAACAATTGACCATCGACCTGCCACGAGCCCGGGACACCGGTCAGGAAGGCTTTCAGCAAATCCGCGCGCGTCTGCTCAGCCTGTTGGGGGTTGAAGCGAACGAGCCAGCGGCTCAAACGACCGGCACTGCACCGGCGGCGTCGACCGGCAACGTTCGGCGTTTCGCCCATGGCTGATCTTTTAATAAAGGGATGCTCCAACAGGCCAGGACGTGTCTGGAAATCCATGGCCGTGCTGTTATCTGGCGCTGCGTTGTTGCTCGGCGGCTGCGGTGATACCGCCGAGACAAAATCTCCATCCGCAGCCCAGTCAGATTTGTCCGGCGTGACGCTGGTGTTGGGCGATCAAGCCAAGGGCTTGCGCACGGTGGTCGAGGCGGCAAATGCGCTGGAGGGCATCGACTACAAGGTGCAGTGGGCCAACTTCCAGGGCGCCGCGCCGCTGTTCGAAGCCCTGCGCGCCGGGGCTGTCGATCTGGGGCCGGCCGGTGATACGCCGGTGCTCGCGGCGGCGACTGGCGGCACGCCATTGCGGATTGTCGCGGTTCGGCGCAGTCAATCGAGAGGGATCGCGATTCTGGTTCCGCCGGACTCAACGATTCGCAGTGTCGCGGATTTGAAAGGTCGCAACGTGGTGGTGTCGTCGGCCCGAGGCAGCATTTCCCAGTACCTGCTGATTCGCGCGCTGGCCAATGCCGGGGTCGACGAGAAAGACGTCAACGTCGGCTTCGTCTTGCCGACCGATGCCTTGCCGGCGTTCAACGCCGGGAAAATCGAAGCCTGGGCCACGTTCGGGGTGTATCAGGCATTCGCCGAGCAGAAGGGCGCTCGGGTGCTGATCAGTGGCGAAGGCATCAACACCGGGCTGACGTTTATCACCGCCTCCGATGAAGTGCTGACCGACCCGCTCAAACGCAAGGCACTGAGTGATGTATTGCAGCGCTTCGCCAAGGCGTTCGAATGGGCGCAGCGCAATCCCGACGAGTACGCTCGGGTCTTCGCCAAGGTCAACGACATTCCCCTTGAAGTCTCGCAGACGCTGCGCAGCTGGGGCGATGAGTCGCTGTTGCCGGTTGAACCGCGGGATGTTCAGGCCTTGCAGCAAGTCGATGACTTGTTCGTGGAAAAGAAGATCTTTCCCCATCGTGTTGATGTGGAAAAACTCACCGATACGGCAGTGTTTTCCGCTGCGCCACTGACAGTCACGCAATCGGAACCGGCGCGGTAGTCCGGGTTCTCCCTGAAGATTTACAGGAGTCTATCAATGGGCAATGTCCAGAGCGCCACCAGTGCCCGAGAAGTGTTTCGTCATCCGCTGCCCGGCGGCGAGTTGCTCGATCTTGGCCGGGTCTTCCGCGAACCCTTGGCGCTGTCGCGGCAGCTCAGCACGCCCAGGCACGTGTTGAGTCGCCGCGAAGTGGTGTTGCTGGGAGTGTTCGCGTTGGTGTTGCATAGCGCGGTGATTGTTTGGGTCAACCAGACGCCGCCCCCGCAACTGCCGGTGGTACCGCCTGAGATTCCGCCGATGACCATCGAGTTTTCGCAGCCAGCACCTCCGGTGGTACAACCGCCTCCGCCCGAGCCGATTCCACAGCCAGCGGTCGAGCCGCCACCGCCGGTGGAGGACGAATTGGCCGTGAAGCCACCGCCTCCTAAACCGATTCCAAAACCGAAACCTGTGGTTAAGCCGGTGCCCAAACCCGTGGCCAAACCGGTGGAGCAGCCGCCTGCGCCACCTGCGCCGCCACAACCGGTCGCCGCACTAGCGCCACCCGCACCGCCGCCACCGAAACCGGTGACCCCGGCGTCGGCCAGCGCCGGTTACTTGAAGAACCCGGCACCGGAATACCCGTCGCTGGCGATGCGTCGCGGTTGGGAAGGCACGGTGTTGTTACGGGTGCATGTGTTGGCCAGCGGCAAACCCGGCGAAATCCAGATCCAGAAAAGCAGTGGCCGCGATCAACTCGACGACGCGGCACTGGCCGCGGTCAAGCGCTGGAGTTTCGTCCCGGCCAAGCAGGGTGATGTCGCTTTGGACGGCTGGGTCAGCGTGCCGATCGACTTCAAAATCAAGTAGCCATACCTATTAAAAGCATACCTATCGAAATACGCTGCGGGCCACCTGACAAAAGGCGCATCGCTACAACCGATTTAATGCCTTGTTGGAGAGCCTGACCATGAACCTGATCGCATCCCCTTTCGAATCCATCGAACACACTGTCATCTGGCTGTTGATCCTCTTTTCCGTCGCCACCTGGGGGCTGGCCTTGCTCAAGGGCGTGCAGTTCACCCGTCTCAAGACCCAGGATCGCAAATTCCATAAACACTTCTGGGCCGCTTCCAGTCTCGATTCCGCCGCTGAATTGGCCCATGGTCAACCGGGCGCTGCGGCTCGCGTGGCACTGGCCGGTTACGCCGCGATCCAGGTGCCAGAGGGCGCACAAGCCGCCGACTTGAGCCAGGCGATCAACCATCAGGACCGTCTCGAGCGCGCCCTGCGCCAACAGATCGTGCGGGAACGGCGTTCGCTTGAAAGCGGCCTGGCGATCCTCGCCAGTATTGGCAGCACCTCGCCCTTCATCGGCCTGTTCGGCACGGTATGGGGCATCATGTCGGCCTTGAAAGGCATCAGTGCGGCAGGCTCGGCGAGCCTGGAAACCGTAGCCGGGCCGATCGGTGCCGCCTTGGTTGCCACCGGCGTCGGCATCGCTGTCGCGGTGCCGGCGGTGCTGGTCTACAACTACTACCTGCGTCGCCTGAAGCTGACCGCCGCCGACCTCGACGACTTTGCCCACGACTTCTACAGCCTGGCGCAGAAAAACGCGTTCCGCGTGCTGCTGCACCCGGTGCTGAGCAAGTCCGGTGCGACCGTCGCCGGACAGCAAGTCAAGGAGGCGTCCTGAGATGGCCTTTTCCACACAAGACAGCGATGAAGTGCTCAGCGAGATCAACGTTACGCCACTGGTGGACGTGATGCTGGTGCTGCTGGTGGTGTTTATCGTCACCGCGCCACTGCTGACCAACGCGATCCCGATCAACCTGCCGAAGACCGAGTCGGTGGCGCCGGTTGAGCAGAAAGATCCGCTGGTGGTGAGCATCGACGACAAGGGCAAGGTGTTCATCAACAAGGACGAGATCCAGGCGGATCTGCTCGAGTTCAACCTACAAGCGGCCAAAGCGAAAAACCCCAACGTGCGCGTGCAACTGCAGGCGGACAACGGCGTGAATTATGGCGAGGTCGCCCGGGCCATGGCGTCTATCGAGCGAGCGGGGATTACCAAGCTGTCGGTGATTACGGCGAAATAGGTTTCGGGTTTATTGCATTGTGGCAGGGGAACGGCCTATGAAGGCCGCCCCCATGCCGATTGTGGCGCAAAACACTTGAGGTCGGTGCTCTCCCGTATTTTCGCCGGTCAACTGCGAGCTTCTTCGGTCAGCTCAAACACCTCTAGTTATCGATTAAAGCGCTCGACCAATGAATACTGAGTATTAGCTGTCCGGGTCAATTCCTTGCTTAACTCTGCCGAATGATGGGCCTGCTCCGACGTCTGATCTGCCAGGTGCGAGATGGTGGTGATATTACGGCTGATTTCCTCTGCAACGGCGGTTTGCTCTTCAGTGGCCGCTGCTATCTGGGTTGTCATATCAGTGATGTTGGCGACCGCTTCACTGATACCTACCAACGCTTTGTCTGCCTCAAGCACCCACACCACACCTTCTTCGGCCTGACGGCGACCACTTTCCATCGTTTGCACGGCGTTATCGGAAGACATCTGGAGCTTGGTTATCAGGCCATGGATCTGCGTCGTGGATTCAGAGGTGCGCTGCGCCAACTGACGCACCTCGTCCGCCACCACGGCGAAGCCTCGACCCATATCACCAGCGCGCGCGGCTTCGATCGCGGCATTCAGGGCCAATAGGTTGGTTTGATCGGCAATGCCTTTAATGACATCGACCACGGTTCCGATTTCATTGCTGTCCTTGGCCAGCTGCGCGACCGTCTGCCCGGTTTCGCCAACCACTGCGGACAGTCGCTGGATCGCTTCGCGGGTATCTCGGGCCACATCGCGTCCGCGTCCGGTCAGCAAGTTAGCTTCTTGGGAGGCGTCAGCGGTGCGTTGGACATGGCTGGCGACTTCTTGTGTGGTCGCCGCCATCTGATTGACCGCTGCGGACACTTGTTCGGTCTCGACACGCTGGCGATCAAGACCCCGTGAGCTGTCGGCGGCCAATACGTCGGACCTCCCTGCGAGTCCGCTGAGTTGCTCCGCGGTGTCCTGCAGACGTGTAAGACAGGTCTTCAGGCGCGCGGTCTGGCTCACAAAGGCGGTTTCCAGGCGTGCCTGAGGGCCACATTCGTCGCTGTACATTTTCGCGATCAGTTGATCGGAGGTGGAAGGTTCAGCCATCTGTAACAAGCGCAATGTCGCCTGCTTTTGCCAGCGCGTGATGATCAGTCCGAGCGGTGCAGAGACAGCTGCCGTGACGATAATGGCCACGAAGGTGCTGAGTAAGACACCACTCAAAGCCCCCACCAAGCCCATAACCAGGAATGGCAGCCAGCCAAGTAGGGCCGGTTGCCACTTGTCACGCGCGGGGATGGCCGGCTTGCCCTGACTGATGCGCTTGTAGAGGGCTTCGGCGCGGTGGACTTGTTCGGCAGTGGGTTTGACCCTGACCGATTCATAGCCAACCACTTGGCTGCCTTCGAAAATCGGTGTGACGTAGGCATTGACCCAGTAATGGTCACCGTTTCTGGAGCGGTTTTTGACGATGCCCATCCAGGGGTTGCCTTGCTTAAGAGCGCCCCACATATGGGCGAATACGGCAGGAGGCACATCGGGATGGCGGACGATATTTTGTGGTGCGCCAATCAGGTCGGCTCTGTCGAAGCCACTGATCGCTACGAAGGCGTCATTGCAGTAAGTGATGACTCCTCGAGCATCTGTTGTCGAGATGAGTTTCTGTTGAGGTGCAAGCGCGACCTCACGTTGCGTAACGGGTTGGTTGTTCCTCATTCCTGCAGCTCCCTGTGTCCTGTGAAAAAGCCATCGGCAGATGCCAGGAAAAGGTGAGTGATTTTTTTAAAATTATTTTTAACAACAATGAGTTACATCTGTTTTGCCGATTGGGAGTTGGATTCCGCTTAGATCTTTTTTCCCCGGGGCCGTGCTCGACATCCAGGTTTACGCAAGGTTGTAGGAATAGCCTTGTCTGGATTACTTGATTGGCGTCAACCGCATGTGTCGGCCTGCTCTGTATTCTGCGCTGAAACCGACTGTTGGTAGCGCAAGGCTTATTGCTCATGACTGAAATGATGCTGACTCACCTCGACTCACTGGGACGCGTGCGAATGGTCGATGTTACGGATAAATGCGTGACGTCCCGAGAAGCCGTGGCTGAGGCATGGGTTCATATGCTTGCCGAGACCCGACAACTGATTGCCAGTGGTGCTCACCCTAAAGGCGATGTATTTGCGGTAGCGCGGATCGCCGGCATTCAGGCGGCCAAACGCACGAGTGAGTTGATTCCGCTCTGTCATCCGCTGCTTCTGAGCAGTGTTAACGTTGAGTTGAGTTTTGAAGGTGACCAACGCGTACGCATTGTTTCTCGGTGCAAGTTGTCCGGACAGACCGGCGTTGAGATGGAGGCGCTGACCGCCGCCAGTGTGGCGGCCTTGACCCTGTATGACATGTGCAAGGCCGTGGACCGGGGCATGAGCATCGAGTCGGTGCGGCTGTTGGAGAAGCAGGGTGGTAAAAGTGGCTGGTATCAGGCGCAGCAACAATGAAGCTGAATGTTTTGTATTTCTCGCGGTACCGCGAAACGCTTGGTCTTGACGATGAAACGATTGAAGGTGATTTCACTTCTGTCGATCAATTGCGTCAGCACCTGATACATCGTTCTGGCGTCTGGCAGGTGCTGGCCGAACAGAACCTCATGTGTTCCCGCAATCAGGAGATGTGCGGGCTCGGTGAGCCGTTGATAGACGGTGATGAAGTGGGTTTTTTCCCAACCGTAACGGGGGGGTGATTCGATGATTCGAGTGCAGACAGAGTGCTTCGACCCCGGCACCGAAATCAATACCCTGCAGGCTTTGAGCCTGAATGTCGGTGCCGTGGTGAGTTTTGTCGGGTATGTACGTGACACCAACGTCGGACAAGAAGTCGCCGGGATGTTTCTTGAGCATTACCCCGGTATGACCGAAAAGGTCCTGGGCAAGATCGCCGACGAAGCCCGGCAGCGCTGGCCGTTGCTCGGACTGGTGCTGATCCATCGAATCGGCGCGCTGCAACCGGGAGAACCCATTGTCTTTGTCGGCATCAGCAGCAGTCATCGTCAAGCGGCTTTTGATGCCTGTGCGTTTGTAATGGATTACCTGAAAACCCGCGCGCCATTCTGGAAGAAAGAACAGGTGGCCGAGAGTTCCCATTGGGTCGAGGCTCGCCACAGTGATCGCGAGGCGGCGCAACGATGGGAGTGACGTTTCCCTCGCGGTGAGTGGATCGTGTTCAGCTGTATTGAGAGCGAGAATCCCATGCTCTATCCGCTGTTTCTGACGTTGCATCTGTTTGCCGCGCTGATTTTCATCGGCACGGTGTTCTTCGAAGTCCTGTTCCTTGAAAGTATCCGCAAACAGCTGCCCGTCAAGGTCATGTTGCTGCTCGAGCAGGGTATCGGTCGGCGCGCACGCACCTTGATTCCATGGGTCTTGCTGGTGTTGTTCGGTGCCGGGTTGGGGATGGTCTGGCTGCGCTATCTACCGGTCCTTGCCACACCAATGGCCTCATCGTTTGGCACGTTGCTGATGTTAAAAATCGTGGCGGCCGTCAGCGTACTGCTGCATTTCCTGGTCGCCATGTTTTTGTTCAAACGTGGCCGGATGAGTGCTCGATACCTGCATTTCATCCATGGCAGCCTGTTCTGCCACATGGTTGTCATTGTGCTGTTGGCCAAGTGGATGTTTTACCTGACGTGGTGACTGGGCTTGCCTGGTGTCTGTTGCGCGACAAGCACTTTGCTCGCGCTTGATGCAAATCAAGGAGCATTGGTCGCCAGACTCCGACACTGGCGGTCCGCAGCCAGTCTCGGAGACCCGTTATGCTCAATTCATTTCACAACCCCGGTGAGCTGAACGTCCGGCGCGATCAAGGCGTACTCGACCCCAACTGCCATGTCGACACTGAAAAATTTCATGGCGGCGTCGGCTCTCTGGATTTGCTTCGTGCATTGCGCGGCAGCCGTCAGAAGTGCCGTCCGCTGTCGCTGAATGTGCAACTGCCTTCTAACCTTAAGCCTGCCTTGTGCTCCCCTCGCGAAATTTCATGCGAGCACAGTGGTGTCGAACACTATCTTCAGCGTCTGCAACATGAGATCGACCTCGTCGGTTGTCATCTGGGAACCGGGCAGCGCGTCGAGCAGTTCCATCTGGGGGGCGGAACACCCGCCATCGCCCACCTGAGACGGCTGATGAACCACCTTCGTGGCCGATTCAACTTCCTTGGACATGAGTGCGGTGACTACAGCATAGAAGTGGACCTTCACCATACGGATTGGTCGACCATGGGCATGCTGCGTGACCTTGCGTTCAACCATGTCAGCATCGGCGTTCCGGACATCGGTGCCGACAGTGCGATGTCGGTGGCCTGCTACCAGAATCCGGCACCGATCCATTCGCTTATCGATGCCGCTCGTACTTTCGGCTATCGATCCATCAATGTCGATCTGGGTTATGGCCATACCTGGCAGACGCCAGAAAGTTTTGCGCTGAAACTGGCAACCATCATCGAACTGGAGCCGGACCGGCTGCTGGTGTTTGATTATTCCCGGCCACCTCAACGCTATCGGCCAAAGGCCGCAGACACAATCAGGGCGTTTTGCAGCGAGGAAGATAAAGACGCCATGCGCCGGATCTGCTTTGAACAGCTGATCGGCGCCGGTTATCACTACATTGGCCTGGGGCAGTTTGTCCGGCCCGATGACGATTTGGCGATTGCTCAGGAGCGCGGCCGATTACGTCGCAATTGTGAGGGGTTTACCCGTCACGGGCATTGCGACCATATCGGGTTCGGTTTGGGCGCTATCAGTCAGATCGACGGTTTGTATGCGCAAAACACCGACGAGCTGGAACGGTACCAGCAGCAACTGGACATGGACCAATTGCCGACGAGTCGTGGCTGGCGCTGTGAGGAAGGGAATCAGCTCAGACACATGGTCATGGAGCGCCTGGCGTGTGATCTGGAGCTGGATATCCAGGCAATCGAGACGCGTCATGGAGTCATTTTTCGCCAGTACTTTGTCACCGCCTGGCCTGTGCTGGAGCAATTGAGCCGTAACGGGTTGATTGAACTGTCTGACCGTTTCATCAGCATTCTTCCGGCCGGTCGGCCGCACGTGGATGCTGTCTGCAACCTGTTTGAAAAGGATTCGGACGGTGCGGGGCATGAACCCCTTTGCGAATGGATTGATCATGACACCTTCATTTGATTTCAATCGCGCCCTGGTCGAAAAGTATGACCTCCCGGGGCCGCGCTATACCTCTTACCCGACCGCGCCGCAGTTTCATCAGGCGTTCGCCGTCGATGACTATCAGCGTGCGGCCTCGGACAGCAACCAGGCGACAACGCCAAAATCGCTGTCGGTGTACATCCACATCCCGTTCTGCAAGAGCCTTTGTTACTACTGCGCCTGCAACAAAATCATTACCCAGAAAACCCACCGCGCCGTCGAGTACCTGACGTACCTCAAGCGCGAAATCGTGATGCAAGCTGCCTTGTTCGACCGCACCCGCAAACTCACGCAACTGCACCTGGGAGGTGGCACGCCGACCTATTTGACCGGCGAACAACTGGCTGACCTTATGGACTGCCTGCACCAGGCATTCGATATGGATGACAGCGATGACCATGAGTTTTCCATCGAGGTCGACCCTCGCACCATCAGTACGCAACAGATCCAGTTGTTGCGTCAGTTGGGGTTCAATCGTTTGAGCTTTGGCGTACAGGACTTCGATCCCGACGTACAGGCTGCGGTCAATCGGCAGCAAAGTGAAGAGCAAATCCATGCGCTGGTCGCTGCGGCGCGTCAGGCGCGATTCAAATCGATCAGTGTCGATCTGATTTACGGCCTGCCATTGCAAACCGTGCAGAGTTTCGATGTCACCCTCGGCAAAGTCATCGCGCTGCGTCCGGACCGGATTGCCGCCTACAGCTACGCCCATTTGCCGGAACTGGTGCGCGCACAACGGCTGATTCGTTTGGCTGACATGCCGCCACCGGAGCGCAAACTGGAATTGCTTGAACTGACTGTCCGTCGTCTGACTGAGGCCGGTTATATCTATATCGGCATGGACCATTTTGCCTTGCCGGACGATGAGTTGGCGCTGGCCCGGGCCAATGGCACGTTGCAACGCAATTTCCAGGGTTATTCCACCCACGCCGACTGCGATTTGATCGGTCTCGGGGTGTCTTCCATCGGCAAGGTCGGCGACAGCTACAGCCAGAGCGTCAAGGAGCTTTCGCAGTACTACGCCCGTATTGATCAAGGCTTGCTGCCTGTGCATCGGGGTTACCGGTTGAGCGCCGATGATCGGCTGCGCCGTGAAGTGATCAGCGATCTGATGTGCCACGGCCGGATCGACTTCGGCAAGTTTGAAGCGCGTCATGACATCTGCTTTACCGATTACTTTGCCGATGCGCTGATGCAACTCGACGAGCATGTTCGCGATGGATTACTGCAGATTCACAAAGACGCGTTGGTGTTGTTGCCCCACGGGCATTTGATGATGCGCAGCGCGGCGATGGCGTTTGATGCCTATTTGGGCGGTGATCAAAAAGGCCGGTTTTCACGTACCGTTTGAAGCCCCCAGTGCTGGCGTCCGCGATGCCAGGAGGAAATGATGAGAACCGAGTTTCAGGACCGTTTGGCGGTGGTCACGGGTGCCAGTTCCGGGATAGGCCTGGCCTTGTGTGCGGCACTGTTGCCGCGCGGGGTCAAGGTGCTGGCGATGTCACGGAAAATCGGTGAATTGCCGGCCTTGCAGCAGATCTATGGCGAGCGCCTGCAGTGGTGTGCCGGTGACGTGACCTGTCAGGATGACCTGCAGGCGCTGGCCCAACGTGCGTCGGAACTGGGCCCGGTGGATTATCTGGTGCCCAACGCGGGTATCGCCGAAATGGCCGACAGCCTCGACATGCCGGCCTTCCACCGCCAGTGGGCGGTCAATGGCGCCGGGGCGTTGAATACCCTGGCGGCGTTGCGCGGGGAGTTGGCGAATCCAGCTTCGGTGGTGTTTGTCGGCAGCTTCCTGACCGGTTCGAGCTTTCCCGGTCTGGCCGCCTGCATTGCCAGCAAGGCAGCGCTGACGGCGCAGGCGCGCACATTGGCGGTGGAATTCGCGCGTTATGACGTGCGCATCAATCTGGTCTCCCCGGGGCCGACCGCGACCTCGATGTGGGACAACCTGGGGTTGAGCGACGGGGAACTCGACGACGTTGCCGACACCCTCGGCAAACGTCTGCTGCCCGGTCATTTCCTCGATGCGTCAGCGGTGGCCAACGTGATTGTCTTTCAGCTGTCTCAAGGCGCCAGGGGCGTCTACGGTCAGGACTGGAAAGTCGATAACGGTTATACCTTGAGCTGAAGAGGTGAACACAAACCTTGTGGCGAGGGAGCTTGCTCCCGCTGGGGCGCGAAGCGGCCCTAAAAGCAGTCACTGCGTACATTCAGATTAAACGCAGGTGCTGATTTTACGACTGCTTCGCAGCCGAGCGGGAGCAAGCTCCCTCGCCACAAGTGCGATGTGTATTTCGATATTCAGGCACAAAATCTAGTGCGACGTACCCTCGGCAAACTCGATCTTGTTGCCCACGTTGTACTTGCCCGACGGCTTGTTCATCGGCAGGCGTTTGACCTCCTTGAGGGTGTTGCTGTCGTAGACGATCAGCGCACCGTCGGTGGCCCAGATACTCAGCAGCAGGTAGCGACCATCGCGGGTGAATTCGACGTGGGCGGCGGTCTTGCCGGGCATCGGGCGCAGGGTGTGGGCGATTTCCAGGGTCTGTTTGTCGATCAGGTGGATCGCATCGTTGTCGGGCCCGAAGAACACGTCGGTCCAGGCATACCGCGAGTTGAGGTGACTACGCATGAAGAAACCCGGCCCCAGGCTCGGTATTTCCTTGAGCAGTTTCCAGGTCTTGAAGTCGATGACCGAGATCAGGCCCTTGCTGATGTTCGGCGTGGCGAACACCCACTCACCGTTGCGTTTCCAGTAGGTTCCGGATCCCAGGTGCGGCATGCCCGGCAGTGGAATGTCGGTGACCACCTTGCCACTGTCGAGGTCGATCACCTGACCGCCCTTGGCCTTGCGCGATGTGGCCAGCAGTTGCTTGTAGTCCGGTGAAAAGGAAAAGTCGTCCAGCACATCCTCGGCGTGGATCCGTCGCGGTTCGAAATCCGGTGTGCCGGCGCAGGGCAGCTCCCAGACTTCCTTCACGTCCTTGAGTGCCACGATGAAGCTGTCCCGTGGCGGCGCGGTGTAGACCGCGCTGACCCGTGACGCGGTGCCGTCCTGGCCGATTGCCGGGATGGTTTTGACCAGTGACAGATCGCGGGCATCGAGCACCACCAGATTGCCCGGCAGATAGTTGCCCACCAGCACCCAGCGTCCATCCTTGCTCACCGCCAGGTTGCGGGTGTTGAGTCCGGCGCGGGCCTCGGCGATCAGCTTCAGGTTGTGCAAGTCATACAGGCTGATCCAGCCATCGCGAGAGGCCACGTAGACGAAGCGTCCGTCCGGCGAAAACTTCGGCCCGCCATGCACTGCAAAGTGCGAAGCGAACCGTGCAAGCACTTCAAAGCGGTCGCCGTCGAGGATGTCGATGTGATGATCACCGGCTTCCACCACCACAAACAGGTTCAGTGGATCGGCGCGATGCTGGGGCGTGTCGGGCAGTTTGTTGATATCGGCGAGAATCGAATGACTGCCGCGAATGTCATCGTTACTCCAGGTGGGTGGGGTGGCGGGTGGTTGCTGGAGGTAGTCCACCAGCGCGTCGATCTGCGTGGCGTTGAACACGTTGGCATACCCGGTCATCTGACTCGCGGGACGACCGTTCTGGATCACGTTGCGGATTTCGTCGGGTTTGATCCGGCTCAGACTCTCCGGCAGCAAGGCCGGCCCCGCACCGCCGAAACGGTTGGCGCCATGGCAGCCCTGGCAATGCTGTTGGTAGAGGTTGACGGCCGCGTCGGAGGGCGGAACCGCTGCACCGGCATGAGCCACACCGATCCATAGCAATGGGCCAAGCACCATGCGCCTCATATCGCCACCTTGCGGTGGCGTTGCAGCGCTGGGGCGGGGTAAAAGCGCGCCGGGAATTCCTGCTGTTGGGTAGCGAACAGATCGACTACTTTGCCGATCACCGCAAGCGTCGGAATGCCAGGTGGGCAATCCCGCGCCAGGGTCGGCAATTGGTGCAGCCTGCCTCGGGCAACGTGCTGGTCGGGACGCGTGCCATTGCTGATCAGCGCCGCCGGTGTATCGGCGGGCATTCCGGCTTCGATCAAGCGCCGGGCGATAATCCCGAGATTTGATAACCCCATGTAAAACACCAGGGTCTGGCTGCTGTCGACGAGGCTGCTCCAGGGTAATTGCAACTCACCATCGTGTTGCAAGTGCCCGGTGATGAATCGACAGGAGTTGACCAGATCCCGATGGGTCAGCGGAATGCCAGCGTAAGCGCTACACCCGGAGGCGGCAGTAATGCCGGGGACCACCTGGCAGTCAATGTTGCGTTGCAGCAGATACTCCACTCTTCGGCGCCACGGCCGAAGATGAACGGGTCGCCACCCTTGAGCCGGACCACACGCTGCCCCAGATCGGCGAGGTCGGCGAGTAGTTCGTTGATCTGGTCTTGGGGCAGGCTGTGGCAGCCGCTGGCCTTGCCGACGTAATGCCGGGCGCAGGTGAGGGGAATCAACGCCAGCAGCTCGGGGCTGATCAGGCGGTCGTAAACCACGGCGTCGGCTTGCATCAACAGGCTCCAGGCGCGCAGGGTCAGCAAGCGTGGATCGCCGGGGCCAGCGCCGACCAGGGCGACTTCGCCCGGTCTGAACGGGGACTCAAGTGCCGCCGGTAAAATAATCGATGGATGCATGGGACGTCCTTGGTACTTCATCAGGTGGGCCGGTCCCATCCTTTGTCAGATGGCTCGCCAGGCGGGTGCTTCAGTGCATGACGCAAGGGATGGTCGTTAATGGCGGTATGCCGATTTCTTCATCGCTGAGGTGGCATCCGGGGTCCTGGCCCCAGAGATCACCTTCGGCCCAGGCGCGGGTGCGGGTATTGCCGTTGCAGATGCTTAGCCAGCGGCATTGACCACAGCGGCCACCGACGGCCCGAGGATGCGCGCGCAGCTGCTGCAACAAGGCGTCCGGGCGGTCCAGCCACAGCGTGCGAAACGGCGTGTGCCGGACATTGCCCACCGAGTGCTGCCACCAATAGGTGTCGGGGTGCACTTCGCCGGTGTTGTCGATGTTGGCGATGCCGTTGCCCGAGGCGTTGCCGCCCCAGGCGCGGAGCATATGTTCCAGGCGCCGGTAATGTTCGGGTAGATGCAGGCCCACCCATTGCAGCAAGAGAATCGCGTCGGCATCGTTGTTGCCGCTGACAAAATCGCTGTCGCGACCGTGCTGGATGTCTTCCCAGGCCCGTTCGAAGATCAGCGTCATCGCCTCGCGGCTCATCTGCTGCCGGGCGTCGAGCTGGCGGCTGCGTTTGCCGCGACCGCTGTAGTTGAGGTGCGACAGATAAAACTTCTGTACGTCGTACTCGCGCATCAGCGCCAGCAATTGCGCAAGCTGCGCATGGTTCTCCTGGGTCAGGGTGGTGCGCAGGCCGACGCGAATGCCCTGTTCGCGACAGAGCCGGATCGCCCGCATGGAACTGACGAAGCTGCCCTTCAATTGGCGGAAGGCGTCATGGGTGGCTTCCAGGCCATCGATGCTGATCCCGACATAGTCGAAATTCGCCGCGCGGATCTGCGCGATGTTCTGCTCATCGATCAACGTGCCGTTGGTGGATAACGCTACGAAGAAACCCTTGGCGCGGGCGTAGGCGCTGAGCACAAACAGATCGTCACGCAGCAGGGGTTCACCGCCGGAAAGAATCAATACCTTCACTCCGGCGTCGTACAGATCGTCGATCACAGTCAGCGCGGCGGGCGTATCCAGTTCATCGCGAAAGACGCTGTCGGCGGACGTGGCGTAGCAGTGTTTGCAGGTCAGGTTGCAGCGCCTGAGCAGGTTCCAGATCACCACCGGCGGCCGGTTGCTGCCCGGTGGGCTGGTTCTGGGGGGCGGCACCTGGCCGGTCAGGGCACGCAGGTATTGGCTGATCCTCAACATGCAACTCTCCTTATGCAACTCTCCTTGAACCAGCGCGTGTTCAGCGTGGCACTGGCGGTAGTCGTAAACCGGTTTTTTTCAGGATGCGACTGCTCACCAGCATCTCGTCGGCGACACAGGCGTCGCCCAGCAAGTAGCGCAGGTGTTCGCGGTAACTGTCGATTTCCTCGCGGCTGCGACCGTGCACCATGGCGAACAGGTTGTAGCGCCACGCGGTTCGTCGCGGGCGTCGATAACAGTGGCTGACAAAAGGCTGTGCGCCGATCAGCGCGCCGAGGCGCGGCATGTCGGTGTCGCGCACATCCCAAACGGTCATGCCGTTGTAGCGATAGCCCAGGCGATAGTGGTTGGGGACGGCGGCGATACGCCGGATCGCGCCCTCGGCCTGCAAGCGCTTGAGCAGATCCAGGGTGGATTCGATGCTCAGGTCCAGCTGTTCAGCGAGCCAGGCCCAAGGGTCGTCCAACAGCGGCAGGCCCGTCTGGGTCAGTTCGATCAGACGGCGCGCCAGGATGTCTTCAGACCGGGAAGTACAGACCGACATGGTAAGTTTCCTCTTTGGGCACGTTGAGCAGCGGCAAACCGGTCAGGGTTTCGATGTGCTGCAAGGTCTCGGTGATACCTTGTTCGGTCGCACAGCCGAGCACGAACCACATGTTCCAGGCGTGTTCGCGTCGATAGTTGTGCGCCACTTCAGGCAGGGCGTGCAGTTGCTCGGCGACCTCTTCGAAGCGTTCTTCCGGCACCGCCAGTGCCGCGAGGGTGAAGGCGCCACCGAGGCGTTCGATGTCGAACATCGGGCCGAAGCGCGTGAGTACGCCGTCTTCCAGCAGGTCATGGAGGCGATCGAGCAGTTCAGTGCTGGTGCTCTCCAGTTCGCCAGCCAGTACCTGCCACGGATGGCGTACCAGCGGCAGGCCCAGCTGCAAGCGGTTGATCAGCCGACGGTCGAGGTCATTCATGGAGGGGAGCTCCTGTTGGCGAGGGGGCAAAGCGTGCGCCGCATTGTTTGAAGGCATGGGTGCTGAACAGCAGTTGATGGGGCAGGTCGCTCAGCAAGTGTTCTTCCAGCAACGCCTGGATCTGCGCCTCGACCTGCGCGCGTTGGCGTCCGTGAACCATGCAGAACAGGTTGTAGCGCCACTGCGGCAGGCGCCGTGGCCGTTGATAGCAGAGGGTGATACCGCACGCTCGCCCCAGGCGTTGGCCGACTTCGTCGATCAGTGCGTCCGGAACATCCAGCACCAGCATGGCGTTGGCGGTAAAACCCAACGCGCGATGGTTGAGCACCAGGCCGACCCGGCGAAACAGCCCCTGTTCGTGCCATTGGTGCATTTGCGCGAGCACCTGGTTTTCGTCGGCGTCTATCCGCTCCGCGAGGGCCTGATAAGGGCGTGATACCCGCGGCAATCCGCCTTCCAGATGCCGACGTAGCGCCAGTGCCTGTTTGGGGCTCAATCCCGGCTTCATGGGCCTTCTCCCAGGGCAAAACCGAGGTCGATGCGGTAAGCGGTCAACATCGGCAGATCCAGCGGAACGAGGCCGGTTTCGTTCTCAAGTTCTTCGAGAACACGTTCGATGTGCGGGCGATCAGGCCCGGTCAGCACAAACCACAGGTTGTAGAAATGCTCCCGTGCATAGTTATGGTTGACCTCGGGATATTGGCTGACGCGCTCGGCGACCTGCTGCAGGCGATCGGCGGGCACGGCGAGGGCGGCGAGGGTGCTGGCACCGGCGCGACTGTGCTCGAACACCGGGCCGATCCGTGAGAGGACGCCGGCCTGATCCATGGCGTCCAGGCAAGCCATCACCTGAGCCTCGCGACAACCGAGAATCCGCGCCATCTCCTTGTAAGGTTCCGGGCACAACGGCATGCCGTGCTGGAAGCGGTCGATCAGTTGGCGGCTGAACAGGTCGAGGTTCATTTCAGTAGCCCATTTTCTGCGCGCGACTGCTGAAGAAGATGCCGCTCGGCGCGGTGGCGGGAAGGGTGCTCAGCTGCTTCAGGCTATACGGATCCCAGACCTGAACCTGATCGCCATCGCGTAACGACAGCCACAACTGGTCGCCGCGCGCGGTGAATTCCATGTGCAGCACCGCCGGCCCCGGTCGCAGATCGGCGACTACGGCACGGGTTTCGCTGTCGATGACCTGGACTCGATCGTTGTCCGGGTAGGCGAAATTGACCCACAGTTGCCGACCGTCCGGCCGCGACGTGACGAACACCGGCTGGCCGGCCACCGGGATGACAGCGGTCTGCTGCCACGTGCGCGAATCCATCACCAGCACCTGATGACGGCCGACGGCGGGCACGAAGGCCTGGTGATCGGCGACGGCCCAGCCCTCCAGGTGCGGCATCTTGTAGACGGGCAACTTCGCCTGGCCGCGTCCGTAATCACCGAGCACTCGCTGCACGCCGCGCTCCGGATGCCAGAGGTCGAGTTGCGCCATGCCGTCTTCGCCGAACAGTCCAGCCATGTAATAGCGGCCATCGGGGGTAATCAGCGCGTCGTAGGGTTGCTGGCCGATGTCGGTAAAGCGGCTGATCCGCGGCGTGCTGCCTTGACTGAAATCGGCGGTCCAGATCTCGCCAGTATCGAACAGGCTGAACACAAAACGCTGACCGGGCGCGTCGACCAGGCCCACCACCCGAGAACGTTTGCTGCCATCGGCGAGCGGTGTCGCGGGAATATCGGCCACCTGTTGCAGAGTGACGGCATCGAACACCTTCACGCCGCCAGGCACGTAGTTGGAGACCGCGATCAACTTGCCGTCCTGACTGATGGCGCCGCCGATGCTGTTGCCGCCCTGGATGACGCGGTGGTCGATGCGTTGGGTCAGCAGGTCGATTTTGCTCAACCCGCCGTCGCGGCCGAACACATAGGCATAACGCTGGTCGCGGGAAAACACCACCGAGGCATGGGACAAGTCGCCGAAGCCCACGAGGCGGGCCAGCGCGGTGTGGGTAGCGCTTTCGATGATTTGCACGCTGCCGGTGGCGCGTTCCACCACCACGCCCAGATCGCCGGTACCACGCAAGGGTGACTGAGTGCAGGCGGATAACAACAGTCCAGTCGCCGCTGACAGCAGGATTGAACGGATCATGGTGCGGGATATCCCTGGAGAAGAAGATCGACCAGCCAACGGATGTCGTCCGGGCTGAGCAACGGGGCCCAACCGGGCATCGCGGTGCCGGGGCGACCTTGGGTGACGGTGGCAATCAGGCTGTCGCGGGACTTGCCTGCCAGCGTTGCACGCCTCAGGTCGGGACCCAGCCCGCCGGTCATGTGCAGTCCATGACAGGCGCCGCAATCCTGGGCCAGCAGGTGCTCGAGTTGGGCCTGACGCTTGGCGTCCGGCGCCGCAACCGAGGTCGCGCAAAAAAGGAGGAGGGCCGCCAGAACCACTGCGTGTCGATGAACCATCATGGCGCCCTCCGTTGGCTATTTGAGACTCAGGACCCAAGTTGCAAGTGTCTTCGCTTCGTCATCCGTCACCGGGTTGGCCGGCATTGGTATCGGGCCCCAGTTGCCTTGCGTACCGTTCTTGATGTGGTTGGCCAGGGTGTCCACGGCCTCGGGCACGCCAGCGTTCTTGGCCGCGACATCCTTGAGCGCCGGGCCAACAAGCTTGGTGTCGATGGAATGGCAGGCGGCGCAGGGTTTGCTCTTGAACAGTTCCTGCGCGTCTTGGGCCAGCGCCGGCTGCACGCTCAGCGCAGCGGTCAGGGCGAACAGTGAAAACAGAGTATTTTTCATGGTCGTTCCTTGCATTGATGGAGCTCAATAAATGTCGTGTTGGGTGTTGTAGACATTGAATTTCCCGGTGGGGGTGATCAGTCGTTTGTCCTTGATCACCGATTTGAGCTTCAGCGTTTTGTCGTCGATCACCACCAGTGCTGACTCCTCTGATTGACCGCTCCACACGGAGAACCAGACCTCATCGCCGGCCTTGTTGTATTCCGGCTGCACGACCCGCATGGCGCCTTGCTTGATGCCGGCGTACTCGGCGATGGGCAGCACGGTGTAGCCGGCGTCGAGTTTGTCGAGGTTGAACACCGCCACTGACTGGCTCAGCTTGGCGTCCGGGTTGAGGGTGGTGTCGACATACAGGTGGCGCGAGTTGGGGTGGGTTTTGATGAACAACGAACCGCCGCCCTGGCCCTTGAGCGAGGCGACCTGTTTCCAGGCGTATTGCGGGTGTTTGACCGGGTCGGTACCGATCAGCGAGATGCCCTCATCACCCAGATGGCTGGTGGCCCAGACCGGCCCGAAGGTCGGGTGGTCGAAGTTGGCACCGCGACCGGGGTGAGGGGTTTTGCCGACGTCGACCAGGGCCGCCAGATTGCGCTCCTTGGAATCGATCACGGCGACTTTGTTGGAGTTGTTGGCGGCGGTCATGAAGTAGCGATGGGTGCTGTCCCAACCGCCGTCATGCAGGAAGGGTGTGGCATCGATGTAGGTGATGGTGAGGTTTTTGATGTCCTGGTAATTGACCAGCATGACCTTGCCGGTTTCCTTGACGTTGACGATGAACTCCGGCCATTCGTGGGAGGCGATGATCGCTGCGACCCGGGGTTCCGGGTGATATTCCTGCTTGTCGACAGTCATGCCGCGGGTCGAGACGATCTGTTTTGGCTCCAGGGTTTCGCCATCCATGATGGTGAATTGCGGTGGCCAATAGGAGCCGGCGACAGTGTATTTGTCTTCGTAGCCCTTGAACTTGGAGGTCTCCACCGAGCGCGCCTCGATGCCCACTTTGACTTCGGCAACCTTGGTCGGCTCCACCGGCCACAGGTCGATCATGTCGATCCGGGCGTCTCGACCAATCACCAGCAGGTAGCGACCGGAGGCAGAAATGCGCGAGATGTGCACCGCGTAACCGGTCTCGATCAGCTTGACGATTTTCTTGCTGTCACCGTCGATCAGGGCAATCTTGCCGTCATCGCGCAACGTCACCGAAAACAGGTTCGGCAGATTGAGTTTGCTCAGTTGCTTCTTCGGACGGTCCTCGGGCTTGACCAGCACTTTCCAGGTTTTCAGCGTCTCGGCCATGCCCCATTCCGGTGGCGTGGGCGGTGTGTGCTGAATGAACTTGGCCATGGCCGTAATCTGATCCTTGGTCAGCGCGTTCGATGTTCCCCAGTTCGGCATGCCTGCCGGTGAACCGTAGGTAATCAATGCCTCCAGATACGGTTGGCCGCGAGACTGGGTGATGTCCGGCGTCAGTGGTTTACCCGTGGCGCCTTTGCGCAGCACGCCGTGGCAGCCGGCGCAGCGCTGGAAGTAGATTTCCTTGGACGCGTCGAACTCGGCCTGACTCATGTCGGGCGCTCCGGCGGTTTTGACCATCAGCGGGCTGGCCGCGGCAGCGACGGGCTCATCGGCTCTGGCCGTGTGAGTCGCCGCAAGGGCCAGCGCCGACCACAATGTGGCGACAGTCAGAGCAAACGTTTTTCTATTGCTGATCAGCATTCCATTTCTCCTCAGGCAAGACCTTTGCGATGTGCTGGAACGGCAGCGCAGAACGCAGGTTCTTAGTGCCATGCAAGGCTATGCCCGAGCAGGCCAATGCTCGCTTGACCGCGATCAAGTTTGCCGGCCATGCCGCTTGCCAGGTTGTCGCAGGCGCCCGTAGCGTGTTGCTTGAATCCGCTTTTGGAACAGGTAGCCCATGGACCGAATTCAGTCTTGCGAACCCTTCTATCAACCGCTCAACAATGAGGAGGCGCTGTTCGAGCAAGCCTGGCAACACGGCATGCCGGTGCTGATCAAAGGCCCGACGGGGTGCGGCAAGACCCGTTTCGTCCAGCACATGGCCCATCGGCTGAAGCTGCCGCTGTACACCGTGGCTTGCCATGACGATCTGAGTGCCGCCGACCTGATTGGCCGCCATCTGATTGGCGCCCAAGGCACCTGGTGGCAGGACGGGCCGCTGACCCGTGCGGTGCGTGAAGGCGGCATTTGTTATCTGGACGAAGTGGTCGAGGCGCGGCAGGACACAGTGGTCGTACTGCACCCACTGGCCGATGATCGTCGCGAGTTGTTCCTGGAACGCACCGGCGAAGTGCTGCAGGCGCCGTCGTCATTCATGCTGGTGGTGTCGTACAACCCTGGCTACCAGAACCTGCTCAAAGGCATGAAACCCAGCACCCGACAACGTTTCGTGGCGATGCGTTTCGGCTATCCGCCGGTGGCCGACGAAGAGCGTATTGTCAGCCGGGAAGCGCAGGTGGACAGCGCGTTGGCGGCGCAAGTGGTCAGGCTGGGGCAGGCCCTGCGAAGGCTGGATCAGCATGATCTTGAGGAAGTCGCCTCGACGCGGCTGCTGATTTTCACCGCGCGAATGATCCGCTCCGGCATGAGCCCGCGTGAAGCGTGCATGGCCTGCCTGGCCGAGCCGCTGAGCGATGATCCGCTGACGGTTGCGGCGCTGATGGGCGTGGTTGATGTCCACTTTGGCTGAGTCCAGACGCGTTTCACCGGGTCACTTGCCGGGCGATCTGGCGATGTGGTTGTTCATTTTGGCCGAGTTGTCGGTGTTCGCTATCCTGATTCTGGCGTTCGCCGTGACCCAGGCACTCAAGCCGCAGTTGTTCGGTGAAAGCCGTCAATTGCTCAACACCTCTACCGGCCTGGCAATGACCCTGAGCCTGCTCACCGCCGGGCTGTTCGCCGCGCTGGCTCAGGAGCAAGTCAGGCGTTCCCGGTCCCGCCACGGCGCCGTGCTTCTGCTGGCCGCGTTGCTTGCCGGCAGCGTCTACGTGGTGTTGAAACTTACCGAATACCGGCACTTGCTGGCCTCGGGGCTGGGCATGGAGCACAACACGTTTTTCACCCTCTACTGGATCCTCACCGGTTTTCATTTTCTCCATGTATTGCTCGGCATGGTCATTCTCGGATGGCTGGCCGAGCGCTGCCGTCGAGGCCTGTACAACGCCACCAACCGCAGCGGGTTTGAATCAGGCGTGCTGTATTGGCACATGGTCGATCTGATCTGGGTCGTGCTGTTTCCGCTGGTGTACGTGCTGAATTGACGGAGGTTCTGATGTCGGCTTCCAGGTTGTTGCTCGTCTGCTGGGCAGCGTTGGCCACATTAAGCGTGTGCACCGTTGTGTTGTCACAAGTCGGTGCGACGTGGCTGTTGTCCATTGCCATTTTGCTGGTGGCGGTTGGCAAGGCCTGGCTGATCACCGATGGCTTCATGGAGATGCGCCACGCGCCGCGATTGTGGCGCCGGTTGATGGTGAGCTGGGCGCTGGTGTTGGCGGCCGTTGTCGGGTTGACGCTGGTGTCGTTCCGCTAGCCATCTGTGGCGAGGGAGCTTGCTCCCGTTGGGGCGCGCAGCGGCCCTAAAACCAGTCACCGCGAATATTCAGATAGAAAGCAGACACAGGTTTTACGGCTGCTTCGCAACCGAGCGGGAGCAAGCTCCCTCGCCACAGGTGGTGCCTGGCTTCATGGCGCCGATACCCGACCAAAACCATCTGCCTTTCTTGATCGCCATCAAGCAGGTTTCAGCTCTTGGCTTTCTATCATGGGCACGCCAAGCAAAGAGGAAGCGACCATGTCAGAGACCTTCACCAAAGGCATGGCCAGGAATATCTACTTCGGGGGAAGCGTCTTCTTCTTCCTGATATTCCTGGCCTTGACCTATCACACGGAACAGACCTTTCCAGTGCGCAGCAACGAAGCGCAGTTAACCGAATCAGTGATTCGCGGCAAAACGGTCTGGGAGCAAAACAACTGCGTCGGCTGCCACACGCTGCTGGGCGAGGGTGCCTATTTCGCCCCTGAGCTGGGCAACGTATTCCAGCGGCGCGGCGGGGAGGAGGGTTTTAAACCTTTTATGCATGCCTGGATGAAAATGCAGCCGCTGGGTGTACCGGGCCGACGAGCGATGCCGCAGTTCAAGTTGAGCGAGCAAGAGGTGGATGACATCGCCGAGTTCCTCAAATGGAGCTCGAACATCAACACCAATGGCTGGCCGCCAAACAAGGAGGGCTAAGAGATGAGCATCGCTAATCCGCATCTGAAATTCGCCTCGCAAGCCGTGGCCAAACCGTACTTCGTATTTGCCCTGATGCTGTTTCTCGGTCAGGTACTGTTCGGTTTGATCATGGGTGTGCAATACGTGATCGGAGACTTTCTGTTCCCGATCATTCCCTTCAACGTGGCGCGGATGGTGCACACCAACCTGCTGATCGTCTGGCTGCTGTTCGGCTTCATGGGCGCTGCCTATTACCTGATTCCGGAAGAGGCCGACCGCGAACTGCACAGCCCGAAACTGGCGATCATTCTGTTCTGGGTATTCGCTGCCGCCGGTGTGCTGACGATTCTCGGCTATCTGCTGGTGCCTTATGCGGGCCTGGCCAAACTGACGCATAACGAGCTGCTGCCGACCATGGGCCGGGAGTTCCTGGAGCAGCCGACCATCACCAAGATGGGCATTGTGGTGGTGTGCCTGGGCTTCCTCTACAACATCGGCATGACCCTGCTCAAAGGTCGCAAGACCACGGTCAGCATGGTGATGATGACCGGGTTGATCGGCCTTGCGGTGTTCTTCCTGTTCTCCTTCTACAACCCCGGCAACCTGGCCCGCGACAAGTTTTACTGGTGGTGGGTGGTGCATCTTTGGGTGGAAGGCGTGTGGGAACTGATCATGGGCTCGATGCTCGCCTTCGTGCTGATCAAGATCACCGGTGTCGACCGGGAAGTCGTGGAGAAATGGCTCTACGTGATCATCGCCATGGCGCTGATTACCGGGATTATCGGCACCGGTCACCACTTCTTCTGGATTGGTGCACCCGAGGTCTGGCTGTGGGTCGGCTCGATCTTCTCGGCACTTGAGCCGCTGCCGTTCCTGGCCATGGTGATCTTTGCCTTCAGCATGGTGAGGAACCGTCGTCGGCAACACCCGAACCGCGCCGCCACTCTTTGGGCCAAGGGCACCACGGTCACGGCGTTCTTCGGTGCGGGTGTCTGGGGCTTTCTGCATACCCTGGCGCCGGTCAACTTCTACACCCATGGTTCGCAACTGACGGCAGCGCACGGTCACCTGGCTTTCTACGGTGCTTACGCGATGATCGTGATGACCTTGATCAGCTACGCCATGCCACGACTGCGCGGGCTGGGTGAAGCGGGTGACGAGCGTTCACAGACCCTCGAAATCTGGGGCTTCTGGTTGATGACCCTGTCGATGGTGATGATCACGCTGTTCCTCACCGCGGCCGGTGTCGTACAGGTTTACCTGCAACGCTGGCAGGCTGATGGGATCGCATTGCCATTCATGGCCACGGTCGAACATCTGCAAGTGCTGTTCTGGGCGCGTCTGGGCGCCGGTCTCGGCTTCTTCGCCGGGTTGCTCTGTTACCTGTTCAGCTTCAAGCAACGTGGCCGCGCAGCCTTGCGCGCCGCGGCTGCGGTTGTGCCTTCATGAACGGCTAGAAAAGGTCGGCCCGGCTGATACAGCGGGCCGTTTTTTTGGTTTCCAGCAAGGGCAATCATCATGGCGTTTACCGTTGAACTGGAAGAGTGGGTAGGCAGTGTCTGGCATCGTTTCATCACCCGGCGCGCCAGCCCTGATTTCCCCGAAGCACGGGTTGAACTGGCCAGCCAGCAACGCCCGCTGGCGCTGTTGTTCCGCGCCATGGGCGGTGCCAATGGCGTCGGTGTGGAAGCGGCCAGCGACCGCGATCTGCTGCTGCGACGCAATGTGTTGCAGCAAATCGCCGGCACCTGCAAACAAGTACCGTTGGCGTGGTGTGACGAGCGTAATTTACGGCTGCCATCGAGCCTGGCGGTGTTTCCTGAAGTGGCACTGAATGAGGAACTCTATCGGTGGCTCGCGTTGCTCGCGGCGCAGGCCGGGCAGATGCGCCACTGGGGCCGGGACAATCAACGCTGGACGCAACAGCTGCTGCGACGCTATCCCGCGCTGCGTGTTCGGTACCAACGACTGGTCGATGCCCATCTGCAATTGCGCCCCGATCCGGCCTCGTTGAACGCCAGCGAAGCGGCGCTGGAACGGGCGTTATGCCAGGCGTTGCGTGAGCCCGGCAGTGTCGAGCATTTTCCCCGTAGCGAACGGGCCGCGTGGCCGCTGCCGCTGTGGTTGTACCCGCCGCAACACCTCGCTAGTCCCCAGGCTGCCGATCTGGGCGATGAGTCCGAAGAGTCGTTGACCACGCCACCCGGCGAGCAGAAAGGCGGGCGTAAACGCGCGACGCGGATCGATGAAAGCACCCGTGAAGGCGGGCTGCTGGTGGTGCGTCTGGAGAACCTGTTCAGCTGGACCGAGCACGTGGACCTGGATCGCTGGTCGGATGACAGCGAAGACCCGGACGCTGCCCGAGTCGCCGACGACCTGGATGAGTTGACGCTGTCGCGCACACGCCTGCGCAAGGGTGGCGGTCTCAAGCTGCATCTGGATTTACCACCGGCCGATGTCGACGATATCCCCCTCGGCGAGGGCATCAAGTTGCCGGAGTGGGACTATCGCAAACAACAGATGCAGGACCGCTTCGTCAACCTGCAAATGCTGGTGCCGCGCGACTGTGAGGCGCAGCCGCTGCCGCTACGCTTGAAGGCCTCGGCGCACCGCTTGCGGCGCCAGTTCGAGCACCTGCGCAATGATCGTCAATGGTTACGCCAACAACCTCAGGGATCAGAGCTGGACATGCAGGCCTGGCTGGATTTTCACGTTGATCGCGAGCATGGCCAGTGCGCCGAACGCGGTTTGTTCATGGAGCAGCGGCAGACTCGCCGCGACCTGGCGTGCCTGTTGCTGGCCGACGTGTCGATGTCCACCGACGCCCACCTGAACGATGAGCATCGTGTCATCGACGTCATCCGCGACAGCCTGCTGCTGTTCGGCGAAACCTTGTCGGTGCTGGGTGATGATTTCGCCCTGTACGGGTTTTCCTCGTTGCGTCGTCAGCAAGTGCGCATGCAGGAACTCAAGTCGTTCATCCAGCGTTATGACGACACCACCCGAGGTCGTATTCAAGGTCTCAAACCGGGGTATTACACACGCATGGGCGCCGCCATTCGCCAGGCCACGCAACTGTTGGGCACGAGCAAGCGGCGCAGCAAACTGTTGTTGCTGCTGACGGATGGCAAACCGAATGATCTGGATCTGTATGAAGGGCGCTACGGTGTTGAAGATACCTGCGAGGCGGTGCTGGAGGCACGGCGTCAGGGGCTGACGCCGTTCTGTATCACGATCGATCGCGAGGCCGGGGATTACCTGCCGTACATGTTCGGCGCCAATGGCTACACGTTGATCCGCCAACCCGAACAACTCCCCCTGCGCTTGCCGCAGCTGTACCGCCAGCTGACCCAGCCTTGAACCCCGGTTTGATCAACGCAGCATCAGCTGATGCTGCGCGGCAGCCAGAAAAACATCACCACGCAAAAGACCGTCAGGCCAACGCAGAACCACATGAATCGGCGCTGCCGACGTTCCCCGGCGTGTTCGGCCAGTACTGGCAGGGGCATGCCGCATTGGTGGCACTCGGTTTCTTGTGAAGGGTTGGCATGTTGGCAATACAGGCAGGCGGGCATGGTACTCACTCGAACTGTTCCAGGCGCAGACGATCAAGAATGGCAATCTGACGGCCGTCCTGAGTGATGATGTTTTCATCGATCAAGCGGCGGATGATTCGCGAAAAGGTTTCTGGCTGGATCGACAGATGCCCGGCAATCAGTTGCTTGGCCATCGGCAGTTCGAATTGGCAGTCAACGGTTTGCTGGCGCACCAGTTGCGTCAGCAGATAACGCACGACCCGGTGGGTGGCGTTTTTCAGCGACAGGGTTTCGATTTCGTTGACCCGTTGATGTAAACGAACGCAGAGCTTGCCCAGTAGTGCGAAGGTCAGCCGACTATTGCTCTGCAGCAGGCGCATATAGGTGCTGTTGGATAAACGATAGAGCTGGGTGGGGCAGATCGCTTCGGCCGAGGCTACATAGTTTGGGGTGTCCATTAGCATCATCGCCTCGGCAAAGGTTTGCCGATCGCTGATGACCTCGAACACTTTTTCCTGCCCATCCGGTGTCAGTCGGTAGATCTTCACCGCGCCGGAAATTATGAAATAGAACGCATCGGCCGGCTCACCCTGACGAAACAACGGCTCGCCTTTATCGATGCTCAGCAATTGGCTGGTACTCATCAATTCGTCCAGCTGTTCTTCGTTCAACGGCTCGAACAAATGATGACTGCGCAGAATCTGGTGATGGACGCGGTGAAGCACCATGAGAATTCATCCTGAAGATTGAGAAGGGGGCTGGCGATCAAGTCAGACGAGGCCCAGGGAAACGCCGCTGGCCACGGCCAGGATTGAGGTCAACACCACGAACCAGGCCAGTGGCTGGATGACTTTTTTCATGACGACTCCGGGTAATCGAGAGGGAACCAGGGTTTCTGTAAGGTTGCCCATGTTGAGCAAGACGCGGGCCAGGCCCGGAGGCCTTTGTTTAGTGGGGTTCTCAGCGATCAGGGTAGAAAATACCGTGATCTTTAGGGTTTAAATAACCATTAAAGGGTCATTTGTACCCTGAGCCGATCACCCTGTGGCGAGGGAGCTTGCTCCCGCTGGAGTGCGAAGCGCTCCCAAACATCGGCCATCGCAAACCGACAGATACAAGGCGTCAGCCGGTTTTACGGCTGCTGCGCACCCGAGCGGGAGCAAGCTCCCTCGCCACAGGAATACGAGAAAGCATCGAGGCACGTCCCTTGCACACTTGATCTGCGACAACGGCAATGGATCGGCAATACCCGATGATTGCCCCTGGACTCACCTCGGCGCCTGCGGGTTGGTGTCAGGTCAGCAACAAGGTAGAGGAGTGGTTTTATGCAAGTGCTTGACCGCCGTAAAGCGATGGCAATCACACCGCTGTTTCGGCTGGCCTTTCGGCCATTTTTCCTCGCCGGTTGCCTTTTGGCGGTGCTGGCCATTCCGCTCTGGCTGGCGGCCTTCAGTGGTTCGATTTCCAACTGGCAGCCGGCGGGCGGCTGGCTGGGCTGGCATCGGCATGAATTGCTGTTCGGGTTCGGGTTGGCGATTATCGCGGGCTTTCTGTTGACGGCGGTGCAGACCTGGACCGGTCGCCCCGGCCTCAGCGGCAAACCGTTGGCCGCGCTGGCGTTGCTGTGGTTATTGGCGCGGGTGGCCTGGCTGGCCAATGCGCCGTGGCCGTTGCTTGCAGTGCTGGAGCTGGCGTTCCCGTTGGCGGTGGCGGTACTCATGGGCTTCACCTTGTGGAAAGTGCGGCAGAAACGTAACTACCCGATTGTGGTGGTTTTGCTGTTGTTGGCCGTGGCTGACGGGTTGTCCCTGTATGGTCTGGTCGAGGGGCATGAAGGCTGGCAACGCCAAGGCGTGCTGAGCGGCATCTGGCTGGTGGCGGCGATGATGGGGTTGATCGGCGGGCGGGTAATTCCGTTCTTCACCCAGCGCGGCCTTGGTCGGGTTGAAGGCGTTGCCGCCTGGCCCTGGCTGGATCGACTGCTGTTGGTCGGTTCGCCGCTGGTGGCGTTGTTGTATGCCGCAGGACCTGCGCTCGCTCCCAATGTCTGGGTGGGCCTGCTGTTCGCGGTGCTGGCGGCAGGGCATCTGGTGCGCCTGGTGCGCTGGCATGACCGGGCACTCTGGCGCGTGCCGTTGCTGTGGTCGCTGCATCTGGCTTATGGCTGGTTGGCGGTGGCTTGTCTCGGGATGGCGCTGTGGCATTTCGGTGTGCCGATCAACCCGAGTCTGGCGGTGCATTGCCTGACCATAGGGGCCATGGCTGGCCTGGTGCTGGCGATGATCGCACGGGTCAGCCTCGGCCACACCGGTCGTCCCCTGGAGCCGCCATCGGGCATGACCCTGGCGTTCATTCTGCTCAACCTGGCGTGTCTGAGCCGGGTGGTGTTGATCCTGTTCTTGCCGTTGGCCGCATTGTGGCTGGCCGGTCTGTGCTGGGCGCTAGTGTTTGCGCTGTATGCCTGGCGCTACGGGCCGATGCTGCTGCGGGCCCGGGTTGACGGTCATCCGGGATGAGCACGCACACTGACAGAGGCTGCCGCTGATGTATCCGTTTTTTCTGGTCACACACCTGCTGGCGGCAATCGCCTTCATCGGCACGCTGTTTTTCGAGGTGGTCATCTGGCATCGCGCCCGCCAGCCGTTGACGGAGATTGCGCAAGTGACGGCGGATCAGGCGATTGCCCTGCGTTCGCGTAAGGTTCTGCATGGTGTGGTGTTGCTGTTGTATGGCGCCGGCATCGGTTTGGCGTGGCAGTACCGGGGCGCATTGAGTCAGCCGCTGGCCAGCAGTTTTGGTACGTTGCTGAGCCTGAAAATCCTGTTGGCCCTGAGCATCATTGGTCATTACTTGCTGCTGGCCTATTGGCTGACCCACGCGCGCCTGACCGCGACCCGCGCAAGCTGGATTCGCCGCAGTATCCTCGGGCACATGGTGTTGATCGTGATCCTGGCCAAGGCCATGTTCTATTGGCACGGCTGATCGCAATACGCCCCTCATAACCAAAACCCGCGTCAACCGGTTGGATGGCGCGGGTTGGGGGTGGCCGGCAATCGATCAATGGCGGGGGTTCAGGGCATTCATGAACAACA
The DNA here is from genome assembly GCF_058802085.1 of Pseudomonas sp. GW822-FHT02G04. Lineage (NCBI taxonomy): Bacteria > Pseudomonadati > Pseudomonadota > Gammaproteobacteria > Pseudomonadales > Pseudomonadaceae > Pseudomonas > Pseudomonas sp. GW822-FHT02G04. The sequence goes on along the minus strand of NZ_JBXANU010000004.1, from coordinate 213,133 downwards.
CGTTGTTTTCCAGGTGGATGTGTTGCATCAAGTCGTCTTTGAACTCCAGCAGTCCGCGATAGAGGGCGCGCCAGGTGTTACAGGCATCGGCGGGCGGGATGATGTGATTGGTCAGGGCGAGCATTTTCTCGAGTGCTTCACCATGTTGATCATGTTCGAAACGCAGCACCTGGATCGGCGGTGCGGCCTGAGGACCAACGCCTTGTTGCAGCATCGGGAAGAGCACTTGTTCTTCCTTGAGCATGTGGCCTTCGAGTTCCTGCTGCATGTCTGTCAGCAGATCGGCCAGGCCGTTGGGGCAACTGCTGCGCGCGCCATGGACCTGCTCGACGCGGCAGGCCAGTCGGATCAGCTCCGGCAGTTGCTCGCGGTGGCGGGCGTGGTAGCGCGTCAGAAGGTGGACGATCAGCAGTTCCGACGGTTCGTTGCGCCAGTCGTGCTGGGTTTCGCCGGCGTCTTGCAGAATCTGCAGGGCGTCGGCAATGAGGACCGGATCGAGGTTTTTGCCAAGGGCCGCTTCACGCAGGCTTTTATGCCCGCCGCAACAGAAGTCCAGTTTGAAGGTGTGAAAGATCCGGGTGGCGCCGGGAATGTCGCAGGCCAGTTGGCCGAGGCTTTGTTCCAATAGGGGCTGGCTCATCAGGGTTCCTTGTTTAGGTTTCAACAGGTTCCCCAGACCCATTGCATCCGGCATGCCATTTTTAACTGATTGAAAACCATGGATTAATTTTTAGTTGTGGTGACAGGCACCCTGACGCTTTAGGGTGAATCCAACCATAGAGGGTGATTACTACCATGCTGCGAGAAAGCCTGGCAGCCGACCTGATCGTCGAGTTGCCCAATGCCGTACGGTTGCAACGACTGGTCCAGACCTTGCGCGAATACTTCAACAGTGGCGCCGTGGGGTTGTTACGTCTGGATGACGACAGCCTCAGGCCCGTTGCGACGGTGGGGCTGGTTCATGAAGCGTTGGGGCGTCGGTTCGTCATTGCCCAGCATCCTCGGCTGGCAGCGATCATGGCGTCGCGCGAGCCGACCTGGTTCGAGCCCGACAGCCGCCTGCCGGACCCCTACGACGGCTTGCTCGACAACCATGTCGGCGAGCCGCTGCCGGTGCATGACTGCATGGGCGTGAGCCTCTATGTCGAGGGGCGGATCTGGGGCGCGATCACCCTCGATGCGCTGCACGCCGGGACCTTTGACAACCGGGCGCGGGAAGAACTCAAGCGTTGCACTTTGCAGATCGAAGCCGCCGTGCGGGTCACCCGCCTGGAGCAGGAAAACCGCAGCTTGCGCCTGTCCCGTAGCGATCCCCAGGACTTGCGCATGCCCGTCGGGGAGGGCGAGATCCTTGGGCAGAGTGAGGTGTTGCATCAGTTGCTCAATGAGCTGGATGTACTGGCCGATTCCGATCTGCCGGTATTGCTGCTGGGCGAGACCGGCGTCGGCAAAGAGCTGTTTGCCCGGCGCTTGCATCGTCTTTCAAGGCGCCATCACAAACCGCTGATACAGGTTAACTGCGCAGCCTTGCCGGAGTCGCTGGCGGAGAGTGAGTTGTTCGGGCATGTCAAAGGCGCCTTTTCCGGTGCCACCAGTGACCGTGCCGGACGCTTCGATGCCGCCAACGGTGGCACGCTGTTTCTCGATGAAGTGGGTGAATTGCCGTTAAGTGTGCAAGCGAAATTGCTGCGCACCCTGCAAAACGGCGAGATCCAGCGCCTGGGCGCCGACAAACCATTGCACGTCGATGTACGAATCATCGCCGCCACCAACCGGCACCTGCCGGACAGCATCCGCGATGGCTTGTTTCGCGCCGATCTGTATCACCGCCTCTCGGTGTACCCGGTGCCGATTCCAGCCCTGCGCGAGCGTGGTCACGATGTGTTGATGCTGGCCGGGCATTTTCTGGAGCTCAATCGGGCGCGGCTCGGCCTGCGAGGTTTGCGTTTGTCGCCGGCGGCGGAGCGAGCCTTGCTGGCATACACCTGGCCGGGCAATGTGCGCGAACTGGAGCACGTAATCAGTCGGGCCGCGTTGAAGCAGCTCAGTCGCGGGACGAGTCGCACGTCGATCATGACGCTGGAGCCAGAGGTTCTCGATCTCGACAGCCCTATGGCAGTACCGGGGGCAGAGGTCGAGCCATCCCGAAACATTACGGCTGATCTGCCGTTCCAGCCCTTGGGCGAAGCCGTCGACGATTACCAGCGCAAGAAGATCCTCGAGGCACTGAGTCTGTCCGGGGACAACTGGGCCAGCGCCGCGCGGATGCTGGAAGTCGACCCCAGCAATTTGCACAAACTGGCGCGGCGCCTGCGTCTGAAGTAGGTAAGGGCGCTGCCGCTTCGACGCTCGGCGTTGATGACGGTCAAGGTGGTATTGCGCAGTGCCTCGCACACTGCGCAAAACCTTCCGGAGATCACCGTCATGCCCCTGTCCCTGGCCCAAATGCGCCGTAACTACACCCTTAATGGCCTGCAAGATGAGGCTGCGCTGGACGATCCGCTGGCGATGTTCCGGCAATGGCTGCAACAGGCCCGCGACACCGAGTGCGCACCTGTCGAGGCCAATAGCATGGTGCTGGCGACGGTCGATGATGAAGGGCGGCCGCACTGTCGGGTGCTGTTGCTCAAAGGCTTGAGCGATGAAGGTTTTACTTTTTTCGGTAATTATCAGAGCGACAAGGGTCGGCAACTGGCCGCCAATCCCTATGCCGCCATGACGTTTTTCTGGCCGGGGCTGGAGCGTCAAGTGCGCATCGAAGGCCGGGTGTCCAGGCTCGACCCACAACTCTCGGATGCATACTTCGATTCCCGCTCGATGGCCAGTCGCCTGGGCGCCTGGGCTTCACCGCAAAGCCGTCCGTTGGCCAGCCGTGCCGCGCTGGAATCGATGCTGGCGCAAACCATCAAAGGCTTCGTCGGCCAGACCGTTTCGCGCCCCGAGCATTGGGGTGGCTACTGCCTGCACCCTGAACGTCTGGAGTTCTGGCAGGGCCGTGCCGACCGCTTGCATGACCGTCTCGATTACCGGTTGCGAGATGGTGCATGGCAACGGCGCCGCTTGGCACCTTGAACACTTCTCACCGACTCACGAAATGATGCACCAAGCACAAAACCTGTGGCGAGGGAGCTTGTCGGATCGCCGCACCGTCCCGTTCGGCTGCGAAGCAGTCGTAAAACGGCGGATGCGGTCTACCTGAAGAATTGCGGGGGCAGGTTTTGGGGCCGCTCCGCAGCCCAGCGGGAGCAAGCTCCCTCGCCACAGGTCTGTGCGCCACTTGTCATCACCGCCGACTGGTATTCCACCATGTCCCCTGTCGAGGTACCTCCTTGGAGGAATAGGCTCGTTCGCTATTCCGGTTCAGGCTTTGGGCCATACCCTCATCTACGGGAAAGTCTGGATATGGCCCATCTGACGCAACGCAGTTTCGAACCCCTGAACATTGCCGTGCTGACCATCAGCGATACGCGCACTTTTGACACCGACACCTCGGGACAGACCCTGACGGATTTGCTGCAAACCGCCGGGCATGTGTTGATCGATCGGGATCTGGTCAAGGACGACATTTATCAGATCCGCGCAACGGTCTCCCAGTGGATCGCCGACCCCCGGGTGCAAGTCATATTGATGACTGGCGGCACCGGTTTCACCGCTCGTGACAACACACCGCAAGCGGTGCTGCCTCTGCTGGACAAACATGTGGAAGGCTTCGGCGAATTGTTCCGCCAGGTGTCGCTGGAGGAGATTGGCATGTCCAGTCTGCAGTCCCGGGCACTGGCCGGGATGAGTAACGGTGTGCTGGTGTGCTGCGTTCCTGGCTCGCCGGGTGCCTGCCGGACCGCCTGGAACAAGATTCTGCTTGAGCAGCTGGACAGTCGCACCGGCCCGTGTAACTTCGCCCCGCATTTGAAAGCGCAAGCGCAGCGGGTCATCGACGCCTGCGAGACACGTTCATGAGCGGCCGGGTGTGCGACCTCGGCAACCTGATGCCCGTGGACGAGGCCATCAGCCGTCTGCTCGACCAGGCGCCGCCACCGCCCCTTGCGCAAAAGGTCCGTCTGGACCAGGCCATGGGGCGGGTACTGGCGGTGGACATTCATTGCCCGGTGAATCTCCCTGCCTGGAACAACAGTGCCATGGACGGTTATGCCCTCAGGGCGGCTGATTTGCCGCAGGCGGGTGGCTGGTTGACGATTGGCGGGCGAATCGCGGCGGGGGATCAGGCGTATTCGCCTTTGCTCGCGCAACAAACGGTACAGATCTTTACCGGCGCGCCATTACCTCCGGGTGCCGATACCGTGGTGCCGCAAGAGCGCTGCCGGGTCGAGGGTGAGCGCGTCTGGTTCCCGCCGGTATCCGTTGGTGATCACGTGCGCAAGGAAGGGGAGGAAGTTCGCCGCGGGCATCTGTTGCTCAAGGCCGGCAAACGCCTGCGCGCACAAGAACTGGGGTTGCTGGCCGGTGCCGGGATAGCGCGGGTCGAGGTCTATCGGCCGTTGCAGGTGTGCCTGCTCAGCAGCGGAAATGAACTGCGCGAGCCCGGCGACCCTTTGGCGCCCGGGCAGATTTACAACAGCAACCGGTATTGCCTCGCTGCGTTATTGCGCGGCTGGGGCGTCGAGGTGCATGACTATGGCGTCATGGCCGATGAGTTGGTGGCCAGCCGGCATGCCTTGAGTCTGGCGTCTTCGGAATGCGACTTGCTGTTGAGCTCCGGTGGCGTGTCGGTCGGCGAGGAAGATCACCTCAAGCAGGTCATCGAGGAGCTGGGCAGTGTGGATTTCTGGCGGCTGGCGATCCAGCCGGGTAAGCCATTGGCCTATGGCGAAGTGGCCGGTAAACCGTGGATCGGTATGCCGGGAAACCCGTCAGGGGCGCTGATTACCGCGTTGGTGGTGGTGCGTCCGTTCCTGCTCAGGGCCCAGGGCGTGACTGACATGCTGCCAGTGCCGTTGGCTGTACCCGCCGGGTTCGACTGGTTGCAGCGAAACAAGCGTCGACAATACCTGCGGGCCAGATTGATGCCCGGCGCCCATGGCCAGTTGAGTGTGGAATTGCACCCTCAGCAAAGCTCGGCGATGTTGACCGCCGCGTGCTGGGCCGACGGGCTGGCGGTGATCGAGTGCGAGCAGCAAGTGCTCAAGCACGACAACGTGATGTTCCTGTCCTTCGCCGACCTGATGCAGTGATGGCAATTGATTGCCGTCAAGGCTGTGCCTGTCGGTCTGGCTAGACTGTGTGGCGAGGGAGCTTGCTCCCGCTGGGTCGCGAAGCGGCCCTGTTATTCAGGCCTGCTGCGCAGTCCAGCGTCGGAACGCCGCCCGGAACAGGCTCGCTCGCCACAAGCGCATTCCAACCATGGCTGATTAGGCTCCGGACTGCGCTTTTTGATGAGGATTACCCATGCAACTGGTCTGCCCGGCAGGGAACCTGCCTGCGCTTAAAGCGGCGGTGCGCCAAGGCGCCGATGCCGTGTATGTCGGCTTTCGCGATGACACCAACGCCCGGCATTTCGCGGGGCTGAACATGGACGACAAACAGTTCGACGCTGCCGTCGCTCACATCCGCCAGCATCAACGCAAACTCTACGTCGCGGTCAACACGTACCCACAACCCAAGGGCTGGGAGCGCTGGCAACGAGCGGTGGATCGTGCCGCCGATTTCGGCGTCGATGCGCTGATCGCCGCCGACCCCGGGGTGCTCGACTATGCCAGTCAGCATCACCCGCAATTGGCCTTGCATCTGTCGGTTCAGGGTTCGGCAACCCATGCCGCGGCGCTGGAATTTTATGCGCAGCGCTACGGCATTCGTCGTGCGGTGCTGCCACGGGTGTTGTCGTTGGCGCAGGTACGTCAAGTCGCCGCCAGCAGCCCGGTGCCCATCGAAGTCTTCGGCTTCGGCAGCTTGTGCATCATGGCCGAAGGGCGTTGTCACCTGTCTTCCTACATTACCGGCGAGTCGCCGAACCTGTGCGGTGTTTGTTCGCCAGCCAAAGCCGTGCGTTGGAGCGAGGACGCCGAAGGCTTGAGCGCGCGCCTCAGCGAAGTGCTGATCGATCGCTACACCCCTGACGAATCGGCCGGTTACCCGACCTTGTGCAAAGGCCGTTTTCTGGTCGATGGCAAACGCTTTCATGCGCTGGAGGAACCCACCAGCCTCGACACCCTGGACTTGCTGCCGGAACTGACAGCCATCGGCGTCGAAGCGGTGAAAATCGAGGGCCGCCAACGCAGCCCGGCGTATGTCGAACAAGTCACCCGGGTCTGGCGAGCGGCACTGGACGCCCATCGTGGCGCGCCAGGCAGTTTTCGGGTCAAGGAAGAATGGCGTCAGGTGCTGGCCGGTTTGTCCGAAGGCAGCCAGACCACCCTGGGCGCTTATCATCGATCATGGCAATGAGGGACGCGACATGAAACTCAGCCTGGGACCGGTCCTGTTTTATTGGGACAAAGAGCAACTCAGCAACTTTTACGCCGACATGTCGACCTTGCCCCTGGACGTGATTTATCTGGGGGAAACCGTGTGTTCCAAACGCCGGGCCTTTTCCCTGGATCAATGGCTGGGGCTGGGGCGCGAGTTACAGGAATGCAGCCCGGCACAGTTGGTGCTTTCCAGCCTGACGCTGATCGAAGCAGCGTCCGAGCTCTCGAGCCTGCGCCGGCTGTGCGACAACGGCGAGTTGTTGGTGGAGGCCAACGACATGGGCGCGGTGCAATTCCTGGCCGAACGCAAGCTACCTTTCGTGGGCGGCCCGGCTCTCAATCTGTACAACGGTCACTCATTGGCACAATTACTCGACAGCGGAATGACTCGCTGGGTGCCGCCGGTGGAGTGTTCGGCGGCGCTGATCAGCGACGTGATCGGGCAGGTGCGTGAATTGGGTCGTGCAGTGCCGGAAGTTGAAATCTTCGCCTATGGGCATCTGCCGTTGGCCTATTCCGCCCGCTGCTTCACTGCCCGTGCAGAAAACCGACCCAAGGACGACTGCCGGTTTTGCTGCATCAACTACCCCGATGGCCTGGCGCTGACCAGCCAGGAAGGGCAACCACTGTTTACCCTTAACGGTATTCAAACGATGTCGGCCGAGGTGACCAATCTGCTGGCCGATTACGCCGGACTGGTGGCCTGCGGTGCCGATCTGTTGCGCTTGAGCCCTCGTGCCCAGGGCATGGACGAAGTGATCGCGGCCTATCAACGGGTTCGTCTGGGCGAAACACCGCCGCTGTTCGTCGAAGGTTGCAATGGCTATTGGCATGGCCAGGCCGGCATGCTGCGCGTCGAGGAGGTCGGCCTGTGTTGAATCGAAAAAAGTGGCTGTTGAAAGGTGCCGACCGGTTGTTGCCACTGGTGCGACGGGTGCCTTTTGCCGTTCAGCGCCTGGCGTTGCAGCAGGCGCTGAATCGCTGCCTCGCCGAGCCATTGCGCGAGGGCGAGTTCGAAGTGCTGCGCGGGCGTTGGCTGTGCTTGCGGATTCCGGACCTGGGTTTGTCCTGGTACTTGACGCTCAGTCGTCAGGGCTTGCGGATTGCCGAGCGCGCTACGGCGAACGTGACCATCAGCGGTAACTGGCGCGAATTTTTACTCCTGGCCAGCCGTCAGGAAGATCCGGACACGTTGTTCTTTCGCCGGCGGCTGGTCATCGAGGGTGATACTGAACTGGGTCTGGCGCTGAAGAACCTGATCGACAGCCTTGACCCCGATGTTCTGCCTGTGTGGTTGTGGCGCAATCTGGAGAGGGCGGGGAAGGGTTTGGCGGCGGGGTAATCGACATCGTTCGGTCCTGCTCCGTGGGCCTTCCGACGGGGCAGATCAAGATCAAAAGCCAAAGCAAAGCAACAGCAGCCGTTCCCACACTGATCGTTCCCACGCTCTGCGTGGGAATGCCGCCGGGGACGCTCCGCGTCCCGCTGTCGACGCAAGGCGTAAATCCTGCGCACTGGTGACGCGGAGCGTCACGGGATGCATTCCCACGCAGGAGCATGGGAACGATCATTACGCGCAAGCGTTAAATTGCGTTGATCATCAGACCACCGTTTACTGCCGGTTTCCATGCTGGCGGGCATCACTGGCAATCAACCGCCTGATCCCTTCAAACAACTCATCACTCTGTGCATCCGTACAATCCTCGCCATAGCGTTTGCGCAGCCCGTAATGGCTGAGAATCAGGTGCACGTCGGCGTGCAGGCCATGTTGCTTGAGGCAGTTCTCGACGCATTGCAGCGGGCAGCCGTCCAGCGCGAATATCCGGCGCCCCGAGCGCGCTTTGTTGACCAGCGCTGCCACATGCCCGCCGACACCAACGATGCAGGACATTTCAGCGAGACCACTGCGATCCAGGCGCACGGCCAGGGTGTTGGCCAGTTGGGCGACGTTGGAGCAGCCTGAGCAGGAGTAAACCAAAGGCAGGGTTGAACGGGGCATTTACACTCTCCGTGGATGGGCTCTGTCAGTGTGCAAGAGGTGTGGCACGGCGCCTTGATGACGGTCAATTCTGACTATTGGAAAGCGGCCAGTTCCTCTTCAGCGAGGATGCTGATGTGGCGTCGTTCCATGGCAATCAGGCCGCTTTCCACCAGGCGATGCAGTATCCGCGAAAAGGTTTCCGGCTGAATTCCCAGCTTCGACGCCACCAGGCGTTTGGACATCTGCAAGACAATCTGGCCGGTCATCGGGTGGCGTTCCTGGAACAGGAAATTGATCACCCGACGGCTCGCACTGGCCATAGTCAAGGTATCGATGTCGCGCAGACGCAGGTGCAGGTGAACGCTCATGCTCGCCAGGATGGCCAGGCAGACTTTTGGCTGGTCCTCCAGGGCATTGCGGTAATGGTTGCCGTCGATGCTCACCAGCACGCTGTCCTTCAGCGCGGTGGCGCTCACCGGATACAGACGAGCCTGGCTGAACAGCAAGGCTTCGGCAAAAGTCTGGCCGGGCTGAATGATCTCCACCAGGTTCTCCTGGCCTTCACCGGTGAGCCGGTACAACTTGACCTGGCCGCTGACCAGCAGGAAAAAACGCCGGGCCGGATCCCCTTGATGCATGAGCGTACTGTGACAACTCAGACGTTTGAGCATGGCCAGGCTGCAGACTTCCTCGAAGACTTTCTCCGGCAGTTGGCTGAACAGATGATGACGGCGCAACGTTAAAACGATGGAAGGGTGAGTCAGCATGGCGTACCTCCGCTGACGGCCATAGTAGAGAGCGCGGGCCCGATGACCTATGCCTCTGCAGGTCTACCTCCAAAGAGGAATACCCGTCAGCCGGCGTTGCGCAGATGCTCCATGGCCCACACCGCCGCCTCTACTCGTGAGCGCAAGCCGAGTTTGTGCAACAGATTCTTGACGTGAACCTTGACCGTGCCTTCGGTGATGCCCAGCTTGTGCCCGATGACCTTGTTGCTGAAGCCGCTGGCGATGGTCTTCAACACCTGGCGTTCGCGCTCGGTGAGTTCCACCACGGCCTGACGTGCAGGAGCACGCAGCGCTTGCGCCATGACTTGGGTCAGTCCCGGGCTGATCACCAGCGCTCCGTTCAGGGCATCGCGGATGTACTGAATCAACAATTCGGGCTCCATGTCCTTGAGCAGATAGCCGTCGGCATCCAGGCGCAGTGCATCGCGAATATCGTCTTCGGCGTCCGATACCGTAAACAGCAGCACTTTGCCGGTGTAGTGCATGGCCCGTAGTCGGCGCAGGGTTTCGATGCCATTCATTTGCGGCATGTTGTTATCGAGCAAAACCAGATCCGGTTGAAGCGGCTCAATGAGGCTGAGTGCTTCTTCACCCTGGCTGGCTTCGCCGACGATCAGGAAATCATCTTCGAGTTCGAGCATCTGGCGAATGCCGTGACGCATCATCGGGTGATCGTCTACCAGCAGGATTTTGTGTTGTGGGGACGGGGTCATGTGGCGCTACCTTCTGTTTGCTGCCCGAGAAACTCCGGGTGGAATTCCAGTTGGACACGGGTGCCTTGGGGCTCCCTGGAAAATATCTGCAGTTGGCCGCGCAAGCTGCGAGCCCGCTCATCCATGATGTTCAGGCCGTGGTGTTCGCGTTGATCGACGTTGCCACTGAACCCACGCCCGTCGTCTTCGACCGACAACCTGACGGTCTCGCCATCCTGGCGCAGTTGCAGCCAGGCGTTTTGCGCATGGGCGTGACGCAGGCAGTTGGAGAGTGCCTCGCGGGTGATCTGCAAAATGTGGATCTGTTCGCTGGCCGATAGCTGAAAGGCCAGCGTGTCGACGTGCAGGTGCACCTGAAACTCTCCGCGACGGGAAAACTCCTCGGCCGTGTCCTTGAGTTCCTGGACCAGTCCCGCGTCGTGAATCTGTAAGCGAAACGTGGTCAGCAACTCGCGCAACTGGCGATAGGCATTGTTCAGTCCCTCGCGCAATTCGCCGGTGACGGTTTCCAGGGTCTGGACCGGTTCGCCGCGGCGCATCAGGGTCTGCATGCGGCTGACTTGCAGCTTCATGTAGGACAGGGCCTGGGCCAGTGAATCATGCAGCTCGCGGGCGATGATCGTGCGTTCTTCGAGCAGTAGCAGGCGATGATCCTGTTCCCGTTGGCGCTTGAGCGAGAGCGAGGTGCCGATCAGATTGGCCAGGGCCTGGATCAGTTGGGTTTCCCAGGCTTGCATGGGGTGCCCGTCGACAAAGTGCGCCTTGAGCTCACCCAGTTCACTGCCCTGGTTGCTGATGCTGAAGATTTTCGGGTTGGTTTTAGGGTGTCGCTGGCACGTGGCGCAGTCGCTACTGGCGCAGACTTCCCGGATGTTCGCGCCATGCAGGGCGAGCAACTGCTGGGCCGGTGCCTGCAGCTGTCCCTGCAGACACAGCGACAGGCGCAAGCCGGGCAGGCGTTGCTGGAAGCGTCGAATCAACTCGTCCAGCCCCTCGGCATTGGCCAGGCGTGTGGCCAGGCTTCGGCTGCTTTGATACAGAAGCTCCAGGGCGGCATTGGCTTGTTGCAGGTTCAGGGTTTTTTGCTGGACCTGACTCTCCAGGGTGCGATGCGACTCTTCGATCGTCTCGGCCATGGTGTTGAAACTCATGGCCAACTGGCCCAGCTCATCCTCGGACTGATGGTTGACCCGCACCTTGAAGTCGCCGCGACGAAAGCGCTGGGTTGCATCCACCAACTCCTTCAAAGGAGTGACAACGCCGTACTGCAGTTCGTAGAGCCCGAGCAACAGGACAATCATGGTGGTGAACAGTGCCAGGCCCTGGATCGCCTGTTGCCAGCCTTGTTTTTGTTCGCTTTGGCGCTGCAACAGATCGACGAACTGGTTCAGTTGCTCAACGAAGGACTGCGCCTGGACCTGAAAGGCCGCAGCATCGCCGCGCTCCAGTGCCGGACGCAAATCCTCATTCCAGTGTTGCTGGATTTGCCCATAACTGAGTTGCAATGCGATGCTCGGGCCATCTTCCAGCACCGCTTTGAGCGAGTGGCTGTCCAAGCGGTTTTGCAGGCTGTCGATGATGGCGGTGATTTCTTCGCCGGCGGCGCCAGCGGCGAGTTTCCAGCTCAGGTGATAGGTCTCCATGCGCACCGAGCCTGCGGTGTTGATGGCAGCGGCATCGCCCTGGCTGAACCAGGCAATCAGCCCGGCGCTCAATGAACTGGCGAGCGCCAGCACGGCGATCAGGATCACCGCCAGCCCGGCGCGAGCGGGCAGGGAGCTGCGCAACCAGCGCATCATCGGCGCAGGTCCGGGCAACAAATAAGAAAACAGAGCATGCAAAGTTCCAGCGTGGGGTTTTGCCGCCGATCCGGGGCGCGCTACCTCTAAAGAGTTGTCGACAGTTCCTTGTCGGCAAAAGCATCGGCTAAAACCCTTAACAAGCTGATAAATAAAGGATTTTAAGCTTTTCTTGTACTACCTCCTTGGAGGTAGGCAGTGCAAGCATAGGCTTAGGCCCCCTTGGGCTTCGTTGACCTGGGTCAAGTTTTTGCGGGGTTTGCCTCTCTAGTCTGCCGGCATGGCTAATTGACGGGAGAGCATTGTGACCCAACCGCGTGTACGACAAGGCTTGGTGCTGGGCATGAGCACGCTGGCCTTCACTGTGTGCTTCATGGTCTGGATGATGTTTGCCGTGCTCGGGGTGCCGATCAAGGATTTGCTCCAGCTTAATGAAACCCAATTCGGCCTGCTGGCCGCGACCCCGGTGCTGACCGGCTCGCTGGTGCGTTTGCCGCTGGGTTTGCTGACCGACCGATTTGGCGGGCGCAGCGTGTTTTTCCTGCTGATGCTGACCTGCGTCACGCCGCTGTACTTGATCAGTCACGCCACCGCCTACTGGCAGTTCCTGGTACTGGGTTTGTTCGTCGGCCTGGCCGGTGGCTCGTTTTCCGTGGGGATTGCCTACGTCGCCAAATGGTTCGACAAGGAGAACCAGGGCTTCGCCATGGGCATCTTCGGTGCCGGTAACGCCGGGTCGGCGGTGACCAAGTTCCTGGCCCCGGCGCTGATCGCCGCCGGCAGCTGGCAGCTGGTGCCGAAAGTCTTCAGTGCGATCTTGTTTATCACTGCGCTGCTGTTCTGGTTCCTGACCTCAGAAAACAAGGGCCATCGCAGTGCCACGGGCGCCAGCTTGCGTGAGCAACTGCGCTCGCTGAAAGATCCTGCGGTGTGGCGCTACTGCCAGTACTACTCGATCGTCTTCGGCGGCTACGTTGCCCTGGCACTGTGGATGACCAAGTACTACGTGCAGGAATACGGTTTCAGTTTGCAAAGCGCGGCGCTGCTGGCGGCCTGTTTCTCCCTGCCCGGCGGCGTACTGCGCGCCGTCGGCGGCTGGATGTCGGATCGCTGGGGGGCGCAAAGCGTGACCTGGTGGGTGTTGTGGGTCAGCTGGATCTGCCTGTTCCTGCTCTCGTATCCCCAGACCCAACTGCAAGTGCAGACCATCGATGGCCCGCTGGATTTCCACATTGGCCTGAGCCCCGCGCTGTTCACCGTGCTGCTGTTCGTCATGGGCATCGCCTTCGCATTCGGCAAGGCCTCGGTTTTCAAATACATCGCCAATGACTACCCGAAAAACATGGGCGCGGTGTCCGGCATCGTCGGCCTCGCGGGTGGCCTGGGCGGTTTCGTGCTGCCGATCCTGTTCGGCGCCCTGGTGGACCTCACCGGCGTGCGCTCTTCCTGCTTCATGTTGATGTACGGCGTGGTCTGGGTCTCCCTCACCTGGATGTACTTCAGCGAAATACGCAAAAGCCCGGTGCTTGGTAAAGAGCCGCTGCTGACCCCGTCCCCGATTTCCAGCATTGCCCAAGGAGAAGAACATGTCCGTTCTGCAAACGCCTGACAAAGGCCCGGTCATTCATGACTGGCGCCCCGAGGACCCCGCATTCTGGGGAAGTAGCGGCAAACAGACCGCCACTCGCAACTTGTGGATTTCCATTCCTGCACTGTTGTTGGCCTTTGCGGTGTGGATGGTCTGGAGCACGGTGATTGTGCGGTTGAACGCCATCGGCTTCAGCTTCACCACCGACCAATTGTTCTGGCTGGCGGCATTGCCGGGGCTGTCCGGTGCGACCTTGCGGGTCTTCTATTCCTTTATGGTGCCGATCTTCGGCGGCCGGCGCTGGACTGCCCTGAGCACCGCGTCGCTGCTGCTGCCATCGATCTGGATGGGCTTCGCCGTGCAGGACCCGAGCACCTCATACAGCGTGTTCGTGTTGATTGCCTTGCTCTGCGGTTTTGGCGGCGGCAACTTCGCATCGAGCATGTCCAACATCAGCTTCTTCTATCCCAAGTCCCAGCAGGGCACCGCTCTGGGCCTCAACGCCGGGCTGGGCAACCTGGGCGTCTCGGTGATGCAGTTCTGTGTGCCGCTGGTGATTACCTTCGGTGTGTTCGGCTTCATGGGCGGCTCGTCGCAAGCGTTGCCGGACGGCGGTCAATTGTGGCTGCAGAACGCCGGGTTCATCTGGGTGCCATTTATCGTCCTGGTGACGGTGTTGGCCTGGTTCGGCATGAATGACCTGTCCAGCGCCCGGGCCTCGTTCAGCGAACAGGCGGTGATCTTCAAGCGCAAGCACAACTGGCTGATGTGCTGGTTGTACCTGGCGACCTTCGGTTCGTTCATCGGGTTTTCCGCCGCGTTTCCGCTGCTGATCAAAACCTCCTTTCCGGATGTCATCGCCTTGAAATTCGCCTTTCTCGGTCCACTGGTTGGCGCTCTGGTGCGGCCATTGGGTGGCTGGCTGGCGGACAAGCTCGGTGGCGCGAAAGTGACCCTGTGGAACTTCGTGGCGATGATCGCGATGGTCTTCGGCGTGATGCACTTCTTGCCGCAGAACGGCGCGGGCGGCAGCTTCTACGGCTTCCTTGGCCTGTTCATGCTGCTGTTCATCACCACTGGCGTGGGCAACGGCTCCACCTTCCGGATGATCCCGGTGATCTTCCGCACACAGCACGAAAAAGCCTCGGCCGGGAAATCGCCAGCCGTGCGCGAACAGGCGCTCAAGGATGCCGGCAAGGAGTCGGCCGCCGTCCTGGGCTTCAGTTCGGCCATGGGCGCCTTCGGTGCGTTTTTCATTCCCAAATCCTTCGGCACTTCGATGGCCCAGACCGGCGGCCCTGAGATGGCTTTCTATATGTTCGTCGGCTTTTACCTGAGCTGCATCGTGGTGACCTGGTGGTGGTACGCGCGCAAAGGCGCCGCAACCCCCTGCTAAGCCGACCCGAATCCAACCATTGCGTGGGCGGGGCATAGAACCCCGCAGCAAGCCTGAGAGGACACACCGTGAGTCATTTACTGGATCAACTGCGGTTTTTCAATCGCAAGCAAAACGAGTTTTCCGACGGTCATGGAGAAACTCGCAAAGAGTCTCGCGACTGGGAGAACGTCTACCGTTCGCGCTGGCAGTACGACAAGATCGTGCGCTCCACCCATGGGGTGAACTGCACCGGCTCGTGCTCGTGGAAAATCTACGTCAAAAACGGCCTGATCACCTGGGAAACCCAGCAGACCGATTACCCGCGCACCCGCAATGATCTGCCCAACCACGAACCCCGCGGTTGCCCGCGTGGCGCCAGTTACAGCTGGTACATCTACAGCGCCAACCGCCTCAAGTACCCGAAAATCCGCAAGCCATTGCTCAAACTCTGGCGCGAGGCGCGGCTGACCATGGCGCCGGTGGAAGCCTGGGCGAGTATCGTCGAGGACAAGGTCAAGGCCGATTCCTATAAAAGCAAGCGCGGCATGGGTGGCTTCATTCGCTCCAACTGGGAGGAAGTCAACGAGATCATTGCCGCGTCCAACGTCTACACCATCAAGCAATACGGCCCGGACCGGATCGTCGGTTTCTCGCCGATTCCGGCCATGTCGATGGTCAGCTACGCCGCGGGTTCGCGTTACCTGTCGCTGATCGGCGGTGCGTGCCTGAGCTTTTATGATTGGTACTGCGACTTGCCACCGGCCTCGCCGATGGTTTGGGGCGAGCAAACCGACGTGCCGGAATCGGCCGACTGGTACAACTCCAACTACATCATTGCCTGGGGCTCCAACGTTCCGCAGACCCGTACTCCCGATGCGCACTTTTTTACCGAAGTCCGTTACAAGGGCACCAAGACTGTCGCAATCACCCCGGACTACTCGGAAGTCGCCAAGCTCACCGACCTGTGGCTAAACCCCAAGCAGGGTACCGATGCGGCGCTGGCGCAGGCGTTCAACCATGTGATCTTCAAAGAATTCCACCTGGACAAACCGAGCGCTTATTTCACCGACTACGCCAAGCGCTACACCGATTTGCCGGTGCTGGTGCTGCTCAAACAAATGGCCGACAAGGCGCCGGGCGCCGGTTACCAGCCGGACCGCTTCCTGCGCGCCAGCGACCTGACCGACAACCTCGGCCAAGAGAACAACCCGGAATGGAAAACCATCGCCCTGGACGTCAGCGGTGAACTGGTTTCCCCTCAGGGCTCCATCGGCTATCGCTGGGGCGAGAAGGGCAAGTGGAACATCCTGCCTCGTGAAGGCGGCGAAGGGCGTGAGATCGATCTCAAGCTGAGCCTGATTGGCGATGACGTCGCCGAAGTGGCGTTCCCGTATTTTGCCGGCGAGTCCCACGAGCACTTCCAGCACGTCGCTGGCGATGCCGTGCAATACCGCCGCGTGCCGGTGCACAACGTGGTGCTGGCGGACGGCAGCGTGGCCAAAGTGGCCACCGTGTTCGACCTGTCGGCGGCCAACCTGGCGATCGATCGTGGCCTGGGTGGCGCAAACGTCGCCAAGGATTACAACGACGCAAGCGTACCCGGCACCCCGGCCTGGCAGGAGCAGATCACCGGCGTCAGCCGCGAGAAAGCCATCCAGATCGCCCGCGAGTTCGCTGACAACGCCGACAAGACCCGTGGCCGCTCGATGATTATCGTCGGCGCGGCGATGAACCACTGGTACCACATGGACATGAACTACCGCGGGCTGATCAACATGCTCATGCTCTGCGGGTGTGTCGGCCAGACCGGTGGCGGTTGGGCGCACTATGTCGGTCAGGAAAAACTGCGTCCGCAATGCGGCTGGCTGCCCCTGGCATTCGGCCTGGACTGGAACCGTCCGCCACGGCAGATGAACGGCACCAGCTTCTTCTACGCCCACAGTTCGCAGTGGCGCCACGAGAAGATGAGCATGCACGACGTGCTCTCGCCACTGGCCGATAAATCACAGTTTCCCGAGCATGCCCTGGACTACAACATCCGCGCCGAACGCGCCGGCTGGTTGCCCAGCGCACCGCAACTCAACACCAACCCGCTGCACATTTGCCGCGATGCAGCGAAGGCCGGCATGGACCCGAAAGACTACGTGGTCAAGTCGCTGCAAGACGGCTCGCTGCGTTTCTCCTGTGAACAGCCGGACAGCCCGGTGAACTTCCCGCGCAACATGTTTATCTGGCGTTCCAACTTGCTGGGCTCCTCGGGCAAGGGCCACGAGTACATGCTCAAGTACCTGCTCGGCACCAAGAACGGGGTGATGAACGAAGACATCGGCCAGGTCGGCGATTGCAAACCTGAAGAAGCCGAATGGGTGGACGAGGGCGCCATCGGCAAGCTCGATCTGGTCACCACGCTGGACTTCCGCATGTCCTCGACCTGCGTCTATTCCGACATCGTCTTGCCGACCGCGACCTGGTACGAAAAGGACGACATGAACACCTCGGACATGCACCCGTTCATTCACCCGTTGTCGGCCGCCATCGACCCGGCGTGGGAATCGCGTTCCGACTGGGAAATCTACAAAGGCATTGCCAAGGCCTTTTCCAGCATGGCGGTCGGGCATCTGGGCGTTGAGAAGGACCTGGTGACCATCCCGCTGATGCACGACAGCGTCGGCGAACTGGCTCAACCTTTTGGCGGCACCGACTGGAAAACCGCCGGCGTGGCCCCGGTGCCAGGCAAGAACGCGCCGAACCTGCATGTGGTGGAGCGTGATTACCCGAACATTTACAAGCAGTTTTCCTCGCTGGGGCCATTGCTGGAAAAACACGGCAACGGTGGCAAGGGCATCAACTGGAACACCGACAAGGAAGTGAAATTCCTTGGCGAGCTCAACCATCACGAAACCGCTGCTGGTATCAGTCAGGGGCGACCGAAAATCGACACGGCCATCGATGCCGCAGAAGTGATCCTGTCCCTGGCCCCGGAAACCAATGGCCATGTCGCCGTCAAGGCCTGGGCTGCGTTGTCGGAATTTACCGGCATCGATCACAGCCACCTGGCGTTATCCAAGGAACACGAGGCGATTCGATTCCGCGACATTCAGGCGCAGCCGCGCAAGATCATTTCGAGCCCTACCTGGTCGGGTCTCGAAGACGATCACGTCAGCTACAACGCCGGCTACACCAACGTTCACGAAGCCATCCCATGGCGCACCATCACCGGTCGCCAGCAGTTCTACCAGGATCACCCGTGGATGCAGGCGTTCGGCGAGCAACTGATGAGTTACCGCCCGCCGGTCAACACCCGCACCATTGCAGGGGTGAAAGGCAAGCGCAGCAATGGCGAGACCGAAATCGTCCTGAACTGGATTACTCCGCACCAGAAATGGGGCATCCACAGCACTTACAGCGACAACCTGCTGATGCTGACCCTCAGCCGCGGCGGGCCGATTGTCTGGCTCTCGGAGAACGACGCGAAACGCGCCGGCATTGAAGACAACGACTGGATCGAATGCTTCAACGCCAACGGCGCGCTGACCGCACGAGCGGTGGTCAGCCAGCGGGTCAAGGACGGCATGGTGATGATGTACCACGCCCAGGAACGGATCGTGAACGTGCCTGGTTCGGAAACCACCAAGACCCGTGGCGGCCACCACAACTCGGTCACCCGCGTGGTGCTCAAACCTACCCACATGATCGGTGGCTATGCGCAGCAGGCCTACGGTTTCAACTATTACGGCACGGTCGGTTGCAACCGCGATGAATTCGTCGTGGTACGCAAGATGGCCAAAGTCGACTGGCTCGATGGTTCGTCCGGCGATGACCTGCCGCGTCCTCTGCCGACCGATATCGAGGAGAACTGAGATGAAGATTCGCTCACAAATCGGCATGGTTCTGAACCTGGACAAGTGCATCGGTTGCCACACCTGTTCGATCACCTGCAAGAACGTTTGGACCAGCCGCGAAGGCATGGAATACGCCTGGTTCAACAACGTCGAATCGAAACCCGGCATCGGTTACCCGAAAGAATGGGAAAACCAGGACAAGTGGAAGGGCGGCTGGATCCGCAATGCCAACGGCACGATCAACCCGCGCATCGGCGGTAAATTCCGGGTGTTGGCGAATATTTTCGCCAACCCGGACCTGCCGAGCCTCGACGATTACTACGAACCGTTCGACTTCGATTACCAGCACCTGCATACCGCGCCGCTGGGCGAGCATCAGCCCACTGCGCGCCCGCGTTCGCTGATCTCCGGCAAGCGCATGGAGAAAATCGAGTGGGGCCCGAACTGGGAAGAAATCCTCGGCACCGAATTCGCCAAGCGCCGCAAGGACAAAAACTTCGACAAGATCCAGGCGGACATTTACGGCGAGTACGAAAACACCTTCATGATGTATCTGCCGCGCCTGTGCGAGCACTGCCTCAACCCGACCTGCGCGGCGTCGTGCCCGAGCGGGGCGATCTACAAGCGTGAAGAAGACGGCATTGTGCTGATCGACCAGGAAAAATGCCGTGGCTGGCGGATGTGCATCAGCGGCTGCCCGTACAAGAAGATCTATTTCAACTGGAAAAGCGGCAAGTCCGAGAAGTGCATCTTCTGCTACCCGCGTATCGAAGCCGGGATGCCGACTGTTTGCGCCGAAACCTGTGTCGGGCGCATTCGTTACCTCGGTGTGCTGCTGTATGACGCCGACCGCATCAGCGAAGTGGCGAGCACCGCCAATGAGCAAGACCTGTACGAGAAACAACTGGAGATCTTCCTTGATCCGAATGACCCGGCAGTGATTCGCCAGGCCCTGGCCGATGGCGTACCGCAGTCGGTGATTGATTCAGCCCAGCGTTCGCCGGTCTACAAAATGGCCGTGGACTGGAAACTCGCACTGCCACTGCACCCGGAATACCGCACCTTGCCAATGGTCTGGTACGTGCCGCCGCTGTCGCCGATCCAGAACGCCGCTACCGCCGGCACCGTGGGCATGAACGGGGTGATCCCGGATGTCGACAGCCTGCGTATTCCACTGAAGTACCTGGCGAACCTGCTGACAGCGGGCGATGAAAAACCGGTCAAACGCGCACTTAAACGCTTGCTGGCGATGCGCGCCTACAAACGTTCCGAGCAAGTCGATGGCGTTCAGGACCTGCAAGTGTTGAAGGACGTCGGCTTGAGCGTGGCCCAGGTCGAAGAGATGTATCGCTACCTGGCGATTGCCAACTATGAAGACCGCTTTGTGGTACCGAGTGCCCACCGTGAAGACGCCATGAGCGACGCCTTTGCCGAACGCTCCGGTTGCGGCTTCAGTTTCGGCAGCGGTTGCAGCGGCAGCTCCGACACCAACATGTTCGGTGCAAAGAAAGCCAACCGTCGCGACGTCCTGAAAACCGTCCAGTTGTGGGAGGAATGAGCATGCAAATTCTCAAAGTGATTTCGCTGCTGCTCGACTATCCGACCGAGACGCTGATTGGCGGGCGCGACGAACTGGAGCAAGCGATCATCCAGTCACGGGAGATCAGCCCTAAACAGCGCGGTGCGTTGTTCGAGTTGCTGGAGCTGATCTGCGCCAATGACCTGATGGACGGGCAGGAGCACTACGGCGCGCTGTTCGGCCGAGGTCGTTCGCTGTCACTGCTGCTGTTCGAGCACGTGCACGGCGAATCCCGCGACCGTGGCCAGGCCATGGTCGACATGATGGCGCAATACGAAGCCGCCGGTTTTGCCATCGGCGTCAAGGAGCTGCCGGACTATATCCCGTTGTACCTGGAGTTCCTGTCCACCCGCGAAGACCTCGAGGCCCGCGAGGGCCTGGCGGATGTTTCGCACTTGCTGGCCTTGCTCGCCGCACGTCTGGAAGAACGCGAAAGCGCCTATGCCAGTTGCTTCCGGGCGTTGCTGCAAATCGCCGGGGCCGAGCCCCATCAGGCGGTGGCCGACCTGCGGGCGCAGGTGGCAGCAGAACCACGCGACGACTCCCTCGAAGCCCTCGACAAAATCTGGGAAGAGGAGGCCGTGGACTTTCTCCAGGCCGAACAGCAAGACCGTTGCAGTGGACTGCCAAGCGCTCCGGGCAAGGCCCGGGAAGAAAGCGCGGTGCCGTTGCACTGGGTGGATTTTCAGCATGAAGGGTTGGCCGCCGTGCCAGCCAAGGAGGTAGGCAATGTCTAAATGGAACCTGTTGTTGTTCGGGATCTATCCCTATGTCGCTTTGGCGATTTGCCTGATTGGCAGTTGGGCCCGTTTCGATCTGTCGCAGTACACCTGGAAGGCTGGCTCCAGCCAGATGCTCAATCAGAGCGGCATGCGCGTAGCGAGCAACTTGTTTCACATCGGTGTGCTGTTCGTGCTGGCCGGGCATTTTGTCGGCCTGCTGACCCCGGCGTCGGTTTATCACCATGTGATCAGCACTGAGAACAAGCAGTTGCTGGCGATGGTGTCCGGTGGGTTCTTCGGCCTGTTGTGCCTGATCGGCCTGCTGATGCTGGTCAAGCGGCGGCTGACCGATCCTCGGGTACGTGCCACTTCCAGCCCTTCGGACATCCTGATTCTGCTGGTGCTGCTGGCGCAGTTGCTGCTGGGCCTGCTGACGATCGTCGCGTCCACCGGCCACATGGACGGATCGGTGATGGTGATGCTCGCCAACTGGGCACAGAACACCGTGCTGTTGCGGCCGATGGAAGCGGCGGCGTCCATCGCGCCGGTCGGGCTGACTTATAAGCTGCACGTGTTTCTCGGCTTGACCCTGTTCGTGCTGTTTCCCTTCACCCGTCTCGTACACATGATCAGCGCACCGATCTGGTACCTGGGTCGTCGTTATCAAATCGTTCGGCAGAAAGTCTGAGGAGAACATCATGTCAGGTGGATGTGGATGTGGCGGCGGTAACGGCGGCAGCGGTGGCTGCGGTTCTTCCAAAAATGCAGAGCCTTCGGTGCCGGAAGTTGTCGACATCGCGCAGTTTGAAGCACTGCCGGTCGAGCCGGTGGCGGCCGAGGACGTCCCGGCGCAGTTGATCGCCAGCAGCGAACAGGAGTGGCCGATCATCAGCGTCAATGGGGTGTCGATCACGCCGGAGGCAATGGCCCAGGAGCTGCAATATCACCCGGCAGAAAGCCGTGAAGAGGCGGTCTATCTGGCCGTCAGGGCGCTGGTGATCCGCGAATTGTTGCAGCAGCGCATTGCCGAGCTCGGCCTGGCGCTGGAGATCGGCGCCGGTGAGAACGAAGAAGAAGCGGCCACACGCTTGTTGCTCGAACAGGAAGTGCAGGTGCCGCAGTGCGACGAGGAAACCAGTCTGCGCTACTACGAAAACAATCGCGGGCGCTTTCACAGCGCGCCGTTGCTGGCGGTGCGGCACATCCTGCTCGAGTCCGCGCCGGATGATGTCGAGGCTCGCAGCCTTGCGCATGCTCAGGCCGAAATCCTGTTGCAGCGGCTGGCGGATTTCCCCGGCAGTTTCGCCGATCTGGCAGTGAAATATTCGGCCTGCCCGTCGAAGGCTCAAGGCGGTTCTCTGGGGCAGATCAGCAAGGGCCAGACCGTGCCCGAACTGGAACGTCAGCTATTCACTCTGGCGCCGGGCCTGGCCAGCAAACCGCTGGAAAGTCGCTACGGCTGGCATGTGGTCAGTGTCGATCAGCGGATCGAAGGCATGCCGTTGCCCTATGAAGTGGTGTCGACGGCGATCCGCACGCAGTTGCAGCAAGGCGTCTGGCAAAAAGCGCTGGTGCAGTACCTGCAAACCCTGATCGGAGCGGCGGATATTCGTGGCATCCACTTGCAGGGCGCCGACTCACCGCTGGTGCAGTGAGCATCGAGACAAACCGGGAGATGTGATGAACGCTGTCATGCAGGATGGTTTTGGACGGCAGATCGATTATCTGCGGATGTCGGTGACGGACCGTTGTGATTTTCGTTGTGTGTATTGCATGGCGAAAAACATGACCTTCCTGCCGCGTCAGCAGGTCCTGACGCTGGAGGAATTGCAGCGCCTGGCAACGTTGTTCGTCGGGTTGGGCGTCCGCAAAATCCGCCTCACCGGCGGTGAGCCGCTGATTCGTCCGGGCATTGTCGAACTGTGTCGCAACATCGCCGCATTGCCCGGTTTGCGCGAGCTGGTGATGACCAGCAACGGCTCGCAGCTGGGCCGTCTGGCCCGGCCATTGGCGGAGGCTGGGGTCAAGCGGATGAACATCAGCCTCGATAGCCTCGACGGGCAGAAGTTTCGCACGATCACCCGCAACGGCGATCTCGATCAGGTGCTGGGCGGCATTGAAGCGGCACGGGGCGCGGGGTTCGAGCGGATCAAGCTCAACTGCGTGGTGATGAAGGGGCGCAACTTCGATGAAGTCCCGGCGTTGGTGCAGTACGCCATCGATCAGCGCATCGATATCAGTTTCATCGAAGAAATGCCGTTGGGCGATGTCGGCAGGTCACGGGGTGAATCGTTTTGTTCCAGCGATGAAGTGCGGGCATTGATCGCCGTCCAACATCGGTTGCTCGACAGTACGGAAAACAGCGGCGGACCGGCGCGCTACGTGCGCCTGGAACGCCATCCCGATACCCGGATCGGTTTCATTTCACCCAACAGCCATAACTTTTGCGGCACCTGCAATCGGGTGCGGATGACTGTTGAAGGGAAGCTGTTGCTCTGTCTGGGCCAGGACGACGCGCTGGATTTGCGTGGATTGCTGCGGCGTTATCCGCTGGATGACCAACCGCTGATCAACGCGGTGCAGAAGGCTTTGCGCGGCAAGCCGCTGCGCCACGACTTTGGCCCTGAAGGAGAGGTGCAGATTGTGCGGTTCATGAACATGAGTGGCGGTTGAGCTGTTCTGTTAAGGAAAGAGTTTGCTAAACACAATACTTGTGGCGAGGGAGCTTGCTCCCGCTGGGTTGCGAAGCAACCCTAAATGAGGCACCACGATTATTCAGACAAATCGAGCTTGCAGGATTACGACCGCTTCGCGGCCGAGCGGGAGCAAGCTCCCTCGCCACAGTGTTCGCTGCGGATTTTCCCTTCACCGCCTTCGGGCGGTTTTTTTTCACCGGCAAATCTTGATGTCGGTCAATTGCAGAACAGCGCTTTGTCCGTAGTCTTAACTGCATGTTGTGTTTATTTGAATATAAATATCTATATGTAGTATCTGGAGGCCAAATGCAGAGCACGCTGATCTCAGTGGGATGTAACCGCTTGCACAAACGCGACGGCAGTCTGGTCGCCTTCGATGCGGACAAGATCCGTCAGGCGTTGATCGCCGCCGGCAAGGCAACCGGGGAGTACACCGAGGTTGAGGTTGAAGGCTTGCTTCAGGCGGTACTCGCCCGACTGGAAGGGCTGCCAAGGCTGCACGTCGAGCAGATTCAGGATCGGGTCGAACGGGTGTTGATGGATGCCGGTTTCTTCTTCGCCATGCGCGCCTACATCGTCTATCGCGAACAGCACGGGCGTTTGCGCCGCGACCGCCGGACCATGGTCGAGGTAGCGACCTCGATGAACGAATACCTGGACCGTGAAGACTGGCGGGTCCAGGCCAACGCCAATCAGGGCTACTCCCTGGGCGGGCTGGTGTTGAACGTGTCGGGCAAGGTCACCGCCAACTACTGGCTGGACGAGGTGTACAGCGAGGCCATCGGCCAGGCCCACCGCGAGGCGGATTTGCACGTGCACGACCTCGACATGCTCGCCGGTTACTGTGCCGGTTGGTCGCTGCGCACTCTGTTGCATGAGGGGCTCAACGGTGTGCCGGGGCGTGTCGAAGCCGGTCCGCCAAAGCACTTGAGCAGTGCCCTGGGGCAAATGGTGAATTTCCTCGGCACCCTGCAAAACGAATGGGCCGGCGCCCAGGCGTTCAGCTCGTTCGACACCTACCTGGCGCCTTACGTGCGCAAGGACCAGCTGAGTTATCAGGAGGTGCGCCAGGCGATTCAAGAGTTCATCTACAACCTCAATGTGCCGTCACGCTGGGGCACCCAGACGCCGTTCACCAACCTGACCTTCGACTGGGTTTGCCCGCAGGATTTGCGTGAGCAGATACCCGTCATCGGCGGTGAGGAGATGCCGTTTGCCTATGGTGACCTGCAAGTCGAAATGGACCTGCTCAACCGCGCGTACATCGAAGTGATGCAGGCTGGCGACGCGAAAGGGCGAGTGTTCACCTTTCCGATTCCGACCTACAACATCACCCATGACTTTCCATGGGACAGTGACAACGCCGACCGTCTGTTCGAGATGACGGCGCGTTACGGTTTGCCGTACTTCCAGAACTTCCTCAATTCGGACATGCAGCCCAATCAGGTGCGTTCGATGTGCTGCCGGCTGCAGCTCGATGTGCGCGAGTTGCTCAAGCGTGGCGGTGGTTTGTTCGGTTCGGCGGAACAGACCGGATCGCTCGGCGTGGTGACCATCAACTGTGCACGCCTGGGTTATGTGTTCAAGGGCAACCCCAGTGGCTTGTTGCGGCGTCTGGACACGTTGATGGAGCTGGCGATGGAGAGCCTGGAGGTCAAGCGCAAGGTCATTGCGCACCACATGGATGCCGGTTTGTACCCTTACACCAAGCGCTACCTGGGCACCTTGCGTAACCATTTTTCCACCATCGGCCTCAACGGCCTGCATGAAATGTTGCGCAATTTCACTGGCGACGAGGAGGGCATGCACACCGAGCATGGCCGGCAGTTTGCCCTGAATCTGCTGGACCATGTGCGCGCCACATTGCTGCGCTTCCAGGAAGAAACCGGTCATCTCTACAACCTGGAAGCGACACCGGCGGAGGGCACCACCTACCGCTTCGCCAAGGAAGACCTCAAGCGCTATCCGGACATTCTCCAGGCGGGCAGTGCGCAGGCGCCGTATTACACCAACTCCTCGCAACTGCCCGTGGGCTACACCGAAGACCCCTTCGAGGCCCTGGAACTTCAAGACGAACTGCAATGCAAATACACCGGCGGCACGGTCTTGCACCTGTACATGGCCGAGCGGATTTCCTCGACCCAGGCCTGCAAGCAGCTGGTGCGCAAGGCCCTTGGACGTTTCCGCCTGCCGTACCTGACCGTGACCCCGACGTTCTCCATCTGCCCGGTGCACGGCTACCTCGATGGCGAGCATGAGTTCTGCCCCAAATGCGACGAAGTTCTGCTGCTGCAAGAGCAGAAAACCGGCGCTGTTCATTGATCTCGATCCACTCAACCGCAAGGAGCTTCACCATGACTGCATCGCAACCACTGCCTCAGGCTCAACGTCAACGCTGCGAAATCTGGACCCGCGTGATGGGCTATCACCGTCCTGTATCGGCGTTCAATCCGGGTAAACAGTCGGAGCACCGCGAGCGGGTGCACTTCACTGAAAGCGCGGCACTGGCCGGGCGCCAATGAGTCGAATGCTTCGGGTCGGGGGTATGGTGCCCCTGACCACTATCGACTATCCGGGACAGCTCGCCTGCGTGCTGTTTTGCCAGGGTTGCGCCTGGCGTTGTCGTTACTGTCATAACCCGCAGCTGATTCCGCCTCGTGGCAGTGAGGAAGTGGATTGGCGGCGGGTATTAGCGTTTCTGCAACGTCGCCAGGACCTGCTCGATGCCGTGGTGTTCAGCGGCGGTGAGCCCACCTTGCAAGACGGCTTGCTCGGCGCCATGGATGAAGTGCGGGAAATGGGATTTCGCATCGGCTTGCACAGCGCTGGCATTAAACCTGTCGCCTTCGCCAAGGCGCTGACTGGCGCGGATTGGGTCGGTTTCGACGTCAAGGCGTTGCCCGAAGATTGCCTGGCCATCACCCGGGTCGAGGGCAGTGGAACGGCTAACTGGAGCAGCCTTGAGCATCTGCTGGCCAGTGGTGTGGACTACGAATGTCGCACCACCGTGCATTGGCATCTGTTCGAGCCGGCGCGTCTGCTGATTCTGGCAAAACGCTTGAGTGCGCTCGGCGTCAAACGCTTTGCCGTGCAGTTGGTTCGCACCGAGCGGATGTTCGACCCGCTGTTGCCGAGTGTTTCGGCGCAAGCCTTGTTGCCAGAGTTGTGGGAGGCCATGCGCGAGTTGTTCCCAGCCTTTGTGCTACGGGGGTAACGGGGGCTGGGGGAACTCAAGCCCAGCCCCAGAACTGCAACCACCAGCCAAACCCGATCAGGCCGTTGGCGAGGAACAGGCAAACGCCACCCGACACGCGCCGAGCCTGGGGAATACCTTCGTGTTTCAGCCGTTTCCAACCCAGTAGCAGGCTCCACCCCATGGCGGCCAATAGCAGGCAGGCCCTGGCGGGTTGTACCCACTCCAGCAGCAGACCTTCATAACGCAGTAATTTGACGGTGGTGGCCGACAGCCCGAGAAACAGTCCGGCACCACCCACAGGTGTGAGTGTCAGCGCCAGAGGCCAATACAGTGCGCGATCTCGCGCCAGTCGGGCCGTCAGTCGCAGGAGCAGCATCAACGCCGTGCCGAGCATGATCGAACTCAAACTCAAGTAAGCGACGATGCTGAAGCCGTCGAGCCAACTGAAGCTGTCGTTGAGTTGCGGGTAATGGGTCAGCAACCACCAGGGGGCGTTGTCCCGTAAGGCCCAGAGCTGGTTGTGTTCCACCAGCCACTGGGCCAGGGTTTGTTTGAGGGCGATAAACCATGGGCTGACCGTCCACTGAAACGCGCCCATGGCCAAGCCGATCACGCCGAACAGCAGCAAGCGTGTATCCCAAGGGGACAGCGCCTGCGCGGTTGCGTGAAGAATCTCCTGATTGCTGGAGCGGGCGATCAGTTGAACGGCCCCGCGTTGCCCGCTGCAGCGTCCGCAGGCGTGGCAATCACTGGCGCCTTGCAGACGGCGGATATCGAGCAGGGGAGCGCAGTTGGGGGGCGGCAGGCGTGGTGCGGCATTCTCTATCCAGCGTTGCTCATCGACCTGAAAGTGCACAGGGGCCAGCCGGGCGAGCAGGGAGAAAACGCCGCTGACCGGACACAGGTAACGGCACCAGACCCGCTTGCCCCGGGCGAACAACAACCCGATGATGACCGCTGCGACGGTCGAGCCGCCCAGAATCAACAGTGCGGCCTGGGCGTAGTCATAGACGCTGATCAATTGGCCGTAGAGGGTCGTCAGGCAGAACGCCAATGTGGGCCAGCCGCCCCAACGCAACCAACGCGGCACACCCAGGCCTTTCCCGTAATGACTGGCCCATTCGCTGAGCGAACCTTCCGGGCACAGAACGCCACACCAGAGTCGACCGAAGCACACCATCGACAGCAACACGAACGGCCACCAGATCCCCCAGAATAAAAACTGCGCGAGCAAGGTCAGGTTGTCGAGTATCCGTGCCTGGCTGTCCGGCAGCGGCAACAGCGCCGGGGTCACCAACAGCACTGCGTAAAACAGTACGACAGCCCACTGCAGCGCACGGATGACGGACGCATGGCGACGCATCCCGTCACCCAGGCGCTGGAGCCATCGATTGCGCCGGCTCAGGTCAGGCATGGGACTTTCTCCGCAGTCCGTTGGTGTAGCCAGGCGCTGACGGCCAGCCAGTAACCGACCCATACCAGTAAGGTCATGCCGCTGGGCGTTGCGCGATAACCGGCAAAACCGGCCAAAAAGCCACCCAATCCATGGCTGTCGCTCAGCCACGCGCTGCTGTCCCAAAGCGATTCGCCTACGAAGCTGTAAACCACATCCGGCACATCCATGGCGAGCAGTTGGCCGCCGATTCGCTCGGTGCCACTGACCAGCAACGCCGCGCCAAGCATGAGCAAGATGACTTCGCTGATGGCAAAGAATCGTTGCCATGAAATGAAGCGGCGACTGCTGTGCAACAGCGTAATGGTCAGCGCGGACAGCACCAGCCCCAACACGCCGCCGACGGCAAACAAACCGAGCTGCGGACCTCGTAACCGGGCGCCGGCGCCATAGAGAAATACCACCGTTTCGCTGCCTTCACGGCTGATCGCGAGCATGGCCAGCAGTAATAGACCTGCGCCTCCCTGGCGGGCCAGGTGGCTATCGGCGTGCCGTCGCAAATCGTGGTTGAGGGTGCGCCCGTGACGGTGCATCCAGCCGACCATTTGCACCATTAACAGGCTGGCAAACAGTGCGAGTGCGGCCTGGAACCATTCACTGGCCGACCCGCTCATGGCCTCACCGGCAAACAGAATCAACACCGCCAGCAGGCCCGAGAGCATCAACCCCAGCACCACACCCGCCCAGAGGTATTTGACCAAACGATGACGTTGGCCTTGCTGGCTGGCCCAGGCCTGGAGAATACCGATCACCAGCAACGCCTCGACGCTTTCGCGCCAGACGATGAACATTGATTGATTCATGGAAGCTCCGTGCGCTAACAGGTTATTTCGCGAGGATGCCGCCTTCGGGCAATTGCGGATTGAACTCGTCGAAAAAGGGATAGTGGCCGGGCCTGAGCGGGTGAATGACGACGAAGGTTGTCACGCCCGGCGACAGCACTTTTTCAACCCGCAACGGCGTGCTCTCGAACTCGGCCGGCCCCTGACCGCTATTTTTCAGGACGATCTTGAAGCGCTGTCCGGCCGGGACCTCGAGCAAGGCAGGGGAGAAGTGGCCATCGCGCAGAGTCAGTTCGTAGCTCGGCAACTCGGCATGCGCCGTCAACGGCGCAACTGCTCCGGCCACGATCAGCCAGGCAAGATGCAGGCGCTTCATTCAATAGCCGCCTTTTTTACCGATGCCGGCGTAGATGAACTCGTAGTGCAGTTCGCAACGTTCGAACCAGGGCGCTACACCGGTTTCCTTATCGGTATGACGCCCGAGGGAGCCGTGACCGGTGGGGGGTAGTACGGTGAACGTCAGCCGATATTTTCCCGGCCCCAGCAGCTTCACATTGTCGCCATAGTGCGGGCCGTCATTGGCGACCATGGCGTGGAAGTCGCCCTTGATTTCGTCCGGGGTACCCGCTCTGCTCAAGTTGAACGAGACATTGAGGTAAGGCACGAAACTGCCTTCCTGAAAGCCCTGTCGATTGTCCGCCGTGGCCCGAATGTCGGCTTCCAGGTGAATATCAGAATCGACAGTAGCCCGCATCATGCCAGCCGGGGCCATCTCGATCGGTTGCAGATACACCGCCCCGACTTCCAGCCCCTGACACAACTGTGGTTCCCCGATCGGGTATTCCTTTGCGTGAGCCAGCGGTACGAGCAAGAGCAGGGCGAGTGAGAGGTGGGTACGCATAATGTCTTCCTGGGCACTGACGAGTAGGAACCCGAGTCTAGGAAGCTTTGCTGCGAACAATAATGATTGTTATCAAGTTTTGATCAATTAAACCGTTAGAAGCTTAGCTCCAGGATCGCGATAGGGAGGGCAGTCGCTCGATGTCGATTCTTGATATCCATCAAGGATGGTTTTGCACAAAGGCTGTAGGTTGAAAGGACGTCTCTCAATGACCGGAGATCGAAATGGCCAAGAACTTCCCCGTCAACCCCAAGCACCCCGAGCGGATCTGTTGGGGATGCGACCGGTATTGTCCGGCCAAGTCCCTGGCATGCGGCAATGGCTCCGACCGTACGATGCATCCGGCCGAGATGTTCGGAGAAGATTGGTATTTGTCTGGCGACTGGGGTATCGAGCCCCTCATCGTCACAGACAAGACAGCGGATGATGGCGTCTAGTGCACGCCAATCCTCGCAGATTAAAAAATCAGGGAAATATCTGGATGCCTCTCCGGATATTTCCCTGTTGCTCAATGTTTGGAATTGCTATCGATAAACTTCTCGTAATACATCTGGAACTGCTCGATCTTCTGATCGTTGAACCAGGTTTTAATCGCGTCGACCATTGGCGGAGGACCGCACAGATAGATGTCGAATGGGTTGGCTTCGAACGACTGACGGTCGAAGTGATCAGGAATCCACCCGGTTTTACCTTGCCAATCCACGGAGGGTTTCGAAACCACAAGGTGATAGTCGAAGTCGGCGATGCGGTCGCGATAATCAGCCAGGCGTTGAGTTTCGCACAGGTCATTGTCCTGCGTGACGCCATAGAACAGCTGGATCGGGTGCCCGCAGCCACCTTTTTCTGCAATGTTATCAAGCATCCCGAGGAAGGCCGACAGGCCGGTGCCTCCAGCCACCAGTACGAGAGGCTTGGTCACCTGACGTAGATAAAAGCTCCCCAATGGGGCCTCTAACTCGAGTGTTTGACCAGGGCGGCAATGCTCACGGATGAAGTTGCTCATCACGCCATCAGGCAGGAGCCTGATGAGAAACTGCAATTGGTTGGTGGGATTGGGTCGGTTGGCGAATGAGTAGGAGCGCCACTCACTGGTGCCCGGTACATGCAGTCGAGCGTATTGCCCCGGAAGAAAGTCCAGTTGCTGCTGGTGGGAACTAGCGTCCAGATGAAGGATCGCCGTGGTGGCCGACACCTGTTCTACACCGGTGATCACCGTTTGCAGTAACCGGGTTGCGCCAGCGTTGCACAAGCTCGAATCGAAGTCGAAATAGAACGACGCATCCGATTGCACGCGGGTCTGGCAAGAGAGCATTTTGCGTTGCGCCAGATCCTGTTCGGAAAGGGCCTCTTCATCGACGTAGTCTTGAGTGAATTGGCCTGATTCGCAGCGACCCTGGCAAGTGCCACAGACACCTTCGCGACAGTCCAGCGGGATGTTCACGCCATTGCGTAGCGCGGCGTCGAGCAGCAGTTCGTTGGGTTTGACCTCGAAGAACGAGGTCTTGCCATCTGCGAAGCTGAAGGCGACTTTATGGTTCATGACAGCGTGCCCCACAGTTCACAGGTGATAGAAATCAAGCACTGAGTTGATCGTGTCGTTGAGCAGCACGATGTGCTTGCGGGTGATCTTCCAGCTGTCTGCGACCGCTTTGAGATGGTAGGTCACATGGCCGTAGAACTGCTCGGACAACCCTTGCCGGGTGTAGAGCGTGACCCAGGCGGCCTTGACTTCAAGCAAGCCGTTATCGATTTCCTTGATTCGCACATTGCTGATTTGATGCAAGGTGCGCGGCATCGGGTTTGAAGCTGCCGACTTGCCTGTGCGCAGACGAAATACCCGGTCTTCCAGGCCGGAGCGGTTCGAGTAGTAAATCAGCGACATGCCGCGCTTGGGATCGGTGGTGTACACATGCTCCGACTCCCATTGCGGCAGGTGGAATTCGCTCTGTTCATCAAACAGGGCGATGTAGGCGTCCCAATCCTGCTGATCACACAGCTCGGCTTTGCGGTAGAGGAATTGTTCGATGGAATGTTGTAGTGCGCTCATTTCACACCTCCTTCAACTTCAGGGCTTTTTGTGCAAGACCTTGCAGAAGGAAGCGCTGCCAGGATCCGTGCTGATTGATGTAGAGCCCCTCATGCGTGAACTCGGTGCCGGTCAGTACCGGATTGATGCCCAGAACCTCGCTGTTCGGGGTGGGGCCTTCGACCCATTTTTCACTGCCGCGGGATACTTCGTTCCAGCGCTCCAGGCGGGCCTGGAATCCGCGCTGGGCTTCGCGAAATTCCACCAGGTCGTCGGGAGTGCCCATGCCTGAAACGTTGAAGAAGTCCTCGAACTGGCGAATCCGGTTTTCCCGATCCGCGTCGGACTCACCCTTGACGCCGATGCACTGGCTGGTGATCTCGGTCTTGTTCCAGGCCACTGGGCGCACGATACGCAGCTGCGAGCTGATCTGATCCATGAAGAACAGGCTTGGGTAGATGTTGAGGTTGCGTAAGCGATGCATCATCCACTCGGCTTGTTGCTGGCCATACTCCTTCACCAGACGCGGCATGACGCTGGCATACCCGGCGCGTACGGTCGGGTTGGGCATGTCGCTGAACAAGAGGCTGTGTCCATTCTTGAACGAGAACCAGCCGTCGTCGGTTTCGGCATCGCCGGCGCCCAACTTGCTGTAGTCCAGCGTGTCGGCACCGCCGCCCTTGGCCGCATTGACTTGCTGGCGATGCTGCACCGTGGAGACGTAGTTGTAGTGCACGGTGCTGACGTGATAACCATCCAGGCCGTTTTCGTGTTGCAGTTTCCAGTTGCCGTCATAGCTATAGGTCGACTTGCCGGGCAGTACTTCCAGTTCTCCGGTCGGAGACTGCGCGACCATCATGTCGAAGAATACTTTGGCATCGCCGAGGTAGTCTTCCAGCGAGTCGCTGCCATTGACGTCCAGACTGATAAAGACGAAGCCCTTGTAGCTCTCGATCCGGGCCTTCTTCAGGCCTCGGGTTGCTTTGTCGAAACCTTCCGGGTATTCCCCCGGGGCCTTGACCTTGACCAGGCGGCCATCACTTTTGTAACACCAGGCGTGGAACGGACAGGTGAAGGTAGATTGGTTACCTTTGCTGACGCGAGTCAGGGTCGCGCCCCGGTGCTGGCAAGCGTTGATCAGCGCGTGGAGCTGATTGCTTCCATCGCGGGTGATGATCATCGGCTGACGACCTGCGCGCATCGTCAGGAAATCATTGGGATTGGCGATTTCACTCTCGTGGCAGGCGTAGATCCAGTTCTTCTCGAAGATCAGTTCCATCTCCAGGTCGAACAGTTCCGGCTCTGTGAACATGTCACGGGCGACGCGGTAAATACCTTCGGCCGGCCGAAAATCCAGGCAACCCTGAATGTAATCTTGCCACTGCGCAATGCTTCTAGAGCTGTTCATCAGGTACACCCTTTTTGTAGTTTTAGGCACAACCCGATTGAAAGCCTTTCTGTGCGGTGCATCTATCCGGATTCGAGGCGATATCTATCCGTTTCTGAGGGGGCGGGGGGCGTTTTTAGTGAGGGGGTGTTTTATGCGTTTTTTTGCAGATACCTGCTGGTGGAGATGGTCAGGCGCGTAACTTTTTGGGTCACATGGTGCCGCGTATCGAAGCGGGCACCGTTTGGGGCAACGCTCACGTGCTGCTCGACCCTGCGATGCCGTTTGGTGGTGTTAAACAATCCGGTATGGGCCGTGAGTTTGGTCGCGCGGTAATTGAGACTTACACCGAGCTGAAATCGGTGTGCATCGCGCACTGATTCAGCTGGCGGGTCTGGACTTGAACACACCACTCAGGACAAAGGCATAACGTTCCGGGCGGATGTAGAAGGTCGTACGGTCGCAGCAGCGGCCGTCGGCAAACCAGGAGGTGCGCTCCATGACCAGCAGTGCCGCGCCACGTTTGATGTGCAAGGCACTGGCCAGGTTTTTATCAGCTTCTTGCGCACGGATCGCCAGATCGGCGCGGGTGACCGCCATGCCGGTGATCGACTCCAGAATGGAGTAGATCGGTTGATGCTCGACTTCAGTCCAGACCACGCTGGCCAATTCGGCCGGTAAATGGCTGCGGCCCAGCGCGATGGGTTCGTCATCGACGAAATGCAGTCGTTCCAGAAGCAGGCAGTCGTCCGCTTCTTCAAACAAACCACGCAATGCCTCTGGAACCGGCTGCAGGGTATGGCTGATGACGCGCATGCTCGGTTCGAGCCCTTGCAGCAACAAGGCTTCATGAAAGCTGCGCAACGCGTCCAGGCCGTGCCGCACCTGTTTGGCCGCCACGAAGGTGCCTTTGCCTTGCTTGCGTTCCACCACGCCGTCGTCGCTGAGCTTGCCCACCGCCAGGCGAACGGTGACGCGGCTCACTGCAAAGCGTTTGCCCAGCTCAGCTTCTGACGGCAGCTTGCCGCTGGGCTCAAAGTCGCCGCGTTGAATCTCTTCCAGCAATTGATGGGCAATCTGTTCGTAGAGTGAGGTTGTGCTGTCGCGAAGAATGGACGTAGACACTGTCGGTTTCCATGGCCTTGGAGGAGGGCGGTGCGCCTTCACTTCTAAGGTTATAAAAATAGGTTATTGGGACTACTTGTATTAATACGTATTATGCCAGGCGTTCCCATTGTAAACGACCTGACGACACTTGCCATGCTCAAAACCCTCCCTTACGCACAGCAGCAAGCCGATGCGCTGACGGTCGATGACATCAGCTTCAGCTACCCCAATGGCCATCGCGTGTTTTCCTCTTTCAGTCTCAACGCCAGACCCGGTGAGTTCGTCGCGATCCTGGGGCCATCCGGTTGCGGGAAAACCACCTTGCTGAACTTGTTGTCAGGTTTTGTACAACCGCAAAGTGGTCAGATCAGTATCAACCAGACGGCGGTGCGTCCAGAGCGTTCGGAGTTGGGTTATGTGTTTCAGGCGCCGCAGTTGTTTCCCTGGTTGAGCGCCTTGGAAAACGTCCGTTTCGGTCTGCGGATGGCGGCCCGGATCAACGAATCGCAGCAGCGTTCTCAAGCCTTGCAGTACCTGCGTCTGGTCGGTCTGGAGAATGCCGCGCATCGGTTGCCGCATCAACTCTCTGGCGGCATGCAGCAGCGGGTCTCCCTGGCCAGGACCCTGGCATTGGAGCCCAGCGTATTGCTGATGGATGAGCCGTTCGCCGCGCTGGATGCCATCAGCCGCAACAGCATGAACGAAGAGACCTTGCGCATCTGGGCCGAACTGGGCCAGACGGTGCTGTTCATTACCCACGATATCGACGAAGCGGTGTTTCTGGTGGATCGGGTCATCGTGCTCAACATCGCCCCGGGCGGTATCCACAGCGAACTGAATATTCATCTGCCGCGCCCTCGCTCCAACCTGAAAACCCGCCGCCTGCCGGCCTTTCTCGATTACCGCAATGAGCTGATGGAGCGCATTTCCCAGGTTATGGACGTGTCTGCAGCCTCCGCTTACCCAACCCGCCAACCTGAGTTGACAGCATGATCAAACATTCGCTGCTTGCCCTTTCCTTGTCTGTTGCCGCCTTGGCCAGCAGCGTATTCGCCGTGGCTGGCGAAGAGAAACCCTTGCGTGTGGGTTACGTCTTCGCCATGGCCAACGCCCCGGCGTTGATCGCCGATAAACAGGGTTACTATCGCGAGGAAGGCTTGAATGTCGATCTCAAGGCCTTGGGCGATGGTCCGGTGATCCAGCAGGCACTGGCCGCTGGCGAGCTGGATGTGGCCTATGTCGGTACGCCGCCGGTGTATCAATGGTTTTCCCGGGGGCTGCAAAGCCGGATTCTGGCCAAGGTCAATTACGGTCAGGCTGCGGTGATTGTCGACGCCAAGAGTCCGGTTACCGCCCTGGATGAACTCAAGGGGAAAAAACTGGCCGGGGTCAAGAAGGGCAGTGGCATGGATGTGCTGTTGCGTGGCTATGTGCTGAAGGAAAAGGCCGGGCTCAATCCTGACAAGGATCTGGACATCATCGACATGCCACCCGGCAACATGAACGCGGCGCTGGAGCGCGGCATCGTCGACGCGGCCTTTTCCTGGGAACCCTTCGTCAGCCAGTCGTTGCTGCGCGGGTCGAGCCGGATCCTGCTCGACGTGAATCAGGCGCTGCCGAACTACCCGTGGTACGTGGTGATCGCGTTACCGAAAACCTTGCAGGAACGACCGGACGATGTGGTGAAGCTGCTGCGCGCGCACCGCAAGGCCATCGCCTTTCTCAACGAACACCCCGATGAGTCGAATCGAATCATCGCCGAGGCGTTCAAGCTCGAGCCGGTACAAGGCGCTGACGGCAAGACCATCGCCCCGCAAACCATCGTTGCCCAGGCACGTACCCGGTTGGGTTGGTCAGCGGACTTGCAGCCTGCGGATATTCAATTCATCCAGCGCCTGATGAATTACTCCCACGACCTGGGCTTTATCGACACCACGCTCAAGACCGAACAGATCGTGGACACCTCCTACCTGCAAAAAGCCTCGCGCTGAGTCTGTCATGTCCTTGCCAAAACCGAATTGGGGATGGGCGTCGCTGCCATGCCTGCTGTTGATCTGGATCGCCCTGGCCAGCCGCTTTCCCACTTACATCCTGCCGCAGCCATGGGATGTCGCCCGCGAGGCTGTGCGTTGGCTGGGCGACAGTTCGCTGTGGCAGCACCTGCGGGCCAGCGTCCTTGAAGAGGTTGGCGGCTTCTGCGCGGCGGTGATCGTTGCGGTGCTGCTGGGTACTGCCGGTGGCCTGTCTTCGCGGTTTCGCGATTTCATCTCACCGCTCAACAGCCTG
This sequence comes from Pseudomonas sp. GW822-FHT02G04, assembly GCF_058802085.1. Lineage (NCBI taxonomy): Bacteria > Pseudomonadati > Pseudomonadota > Gammaproteobacteria > Pseudomonadales > Pseudomonadaceae > Pseudomonas > Pseudomonas sp. GW822-FHT02G04. The sequence continues at coordinate 176,487 of NZ_JBXANU010000004.1, read as the reverse complement.
TTCATGGCCATCCCGCCGATCGCCTGGGCGCCGCTGATCATGATCATTTTTGGCCTGGGCTATGTCTCCATCGTGCTGGTGATTTTCATTGCCGCGATGTTCCCCATGGCGGTGACCATTCAGGAGGGCGTGCAGAGCATCCGCGGCGGTGAAGTCCGCGCGGCACGCACCTTGGGCGCCAATTCCTGGCAACTGCTGGCTCACGTTTACTTGCCGGCCTCGTTGCCCTTCGTGACAGCGGCGTTGCGCATCGGCTTCAGCCAGGGCTGGAGGGCATTGGTCGCGGCGGAAATGATCGGTGCCTCCCAGGGCATCGGCTGGATGGTGTCGACGGGCGGGCAGATCGGCAACAGCAGCCAGGTGTTGCTGGGCATTGTCGTGATCGGCCTGATTGCCTGGCTGATGGAGAGTTTTGTGTTCAGGCGCATCGAGCGTCACTACCAGAAATGGCGAGTGCAATAAGCATCGTCATTTGATTTCAACCCCCTTCAAACCTTCAGTGGACCACTGCACGAGGTGTCATGTGAGTAACGTTTTCGATCCCCGCGAAGCCGGGCATTACATTGCCCCTCAAGGCCTCTACGAACGCAACAAACAACGCCCGTTTCTGGGCAGCATCCACTGTGATCGTGACACGCTGATTGCCGGCCAATGGGATGAAATCATCCTGGTCTACGAGGTCGGCGGAAGTGGCCTGGCGGACGGCGCCTGGCTAAAACTGGCCTTCAAGTTCTACTCCGACTGGGCCTTGTTCCAGACGTCGAATCCGGCCGGCCCCAACTATGTCAGCGCCGAATATCAGGCAAGCGAGCTGGTCCCCGGTCAGAGCCAGGCCTCTGTGCAGCATCTGAAAGTGCGCTTCGACCAGAAGGGCCATGAACGGCCGTTTCAGAAAGCGATCATCATCGACATCATCGACGGTTACCTGAATCCGGGAGACAAAATCATCATTCGCCTGGGTGATCGTCGTCAGGGCGGCGCGGGTACGCGAGTGCAGAGTTTCGTCGAGAAAGACTTCCGTTTCCGTTTGTTCATCGACCCGCTGGGCAGCTCGAAATTTGCCGAGGTGCCGGGTGATCCGCTGCTGAACATCGTGCCGGGACCGGCGCAAAGCGTGCAGTTGATCGTGCCTCGTCTGGTCAGCGCGGGTGAGGCGTTCGACGTACTGCTCAGGGTTGATGATGCCTGGGGCAACACCTGCCGCAACTTGCCGCTCAAGGGTGTCCTGACCCTCGTTGACCCTGAAGGGGGCGAGCGACAACAACCGTTCACTTTAGCGACTGAAGGCTGGGCGACTGCCCGGCTTGAGGGTTTTGATCTCGGAGCGGTGGGGGAGTGGCGTTTGTCGGCCGAGGTGGCGGCACCTTTTGTGCGCGCCGCTCAGGCGTTTGTCACGGTCGATCCGGCCGGCAGCGCATTGCGCCCGCTGTACGCCGACCTGCATGTGCACTCCGATGACACGGTGGGCACCAACGACACCTTGTACAACCTTAGTTACGGTCGCGATGTCGCCGGGCTCGATGTCCTCGGTTACACCGCCAATGATTTCAATATCACCGAGCAGCGCTGGGATCAGGCGGTCAAGCTGATTCACGAACTCAATGAGCCAGGACGATTTGTTTGCTATCCCGGCACCGAATGGTGCGGCAACTCTTGCGCGGGCGGCGACCGTAATGTGGTGTTCCTGCATGACCGCAAACCCGAGTTTCCCTTCGACAATCAAGGGCGATTGGTTCGTTCCTTCGAGTGGAACGAGTTCACCGCCGGCACCATCAAGCCGGGTGCCTGGCCGGTGGATGAGTTGTATGCCGCCTATGCCAAGGACCCCGAAGGGCATTTGATGATGCCTCACGTCGGCGGACGCCGTTGCAACCTCGACTGGCATCATCCTGAGCTGGAGCGGTTGATCGAAGTCGGCTCGGCCTGGGGGCAGTTCCATTGGGTCTACGCCGAAGCGCTTCAGCGTGGCTATCGGGTGGGTGCCGCGGCGAACAGCGATGAGCACCAGGGTCGTTGCGGCGGCGGTGTTCCGGCCACGGCGGTGTTCGGCTCTCGCGGCGGGTTGACCGGCGTGGTGGCTGAGGCCTTCGATCGAGCCAGTGTTGGCAAGGCCCTTCGCGCTCGTCGCACTTTTGCCACCACCGGCGAGCGTTCATTTGCCAGCCTGCGCCAGGGCCAGCATTTTATGGGTGAGGTTTTCACCGCTGATTCAAATGCCACGCTGGACTATCGACTGCTCGGAGAGGCGGGCTGGGAGCAGGTCGATCTGTTCGATGGCGACAAACTGATCTGGTCGCGCAACCTGCACCAGGAACTGGGTTTTTCCAGCCAGCGCATTCGGCTGCGTTTGGGCGGCGCACGGATTAAGGATCGCTATCGCGGCGCCTACTGGACCGGCGAGATTCGCGTGACGGGTGCGGTCATCAACGGCTTTCGCGCCTTGGGGCTCGATCATCCCGAGCAAACCGTATGGCGCAAGGATGCAACGGTTCTGGCTTTTCGCACCGACACCAATGGCGACACCGACAGCATCGAAATCGACCTGTCGCAATTGGCCGGCGCCACGCTGCAGGTTCATAGCCGCATCGATAACTACATCAAGGTTGGCGACCCGTCTGAGCCGCAACCTTACGTGCATGCGCCGACGGTGTTGATGGAGTTGTCCGGCGAAGCGTTGCTGGCGCAATCGCAAGTGATTGAAGAGCTGCCGGGTGCGGAGTTGAAGGTGTCCCTCGAAAGGACAACCGATGCACCGCTGCCTCGAGAACTGCAAGGGCAAATCGAGCTTGCCCGGTTGAATCTGCAACCGGGCCGTGAGCACCCATTGTTCATCTGCGCCCGGCAGCGCGATCAATCCCGAGTCTGGACCTCGGCGTTGTTTCTAACGTTATAAACGGCCATAAAGAAGGGCAGCTCAAAGCTGCCCTTTTCTTAACCTGCTTCTTAGGCCGCGGTAAACAGCTTGTGCGGATCCATGACGAATTTCTTCGGCGCCCCGGCATCGAACTCGTGGTAACCGCGCGGCGCGTCGTCCAGGCTGATCACCTGCACGCCGACGACCTCGGCAATGTTGATCCGGTCCCACATGATCGCCTGCATCAGCTGACGGTTGTACTTCATCGTCGGAGTCTGGCCGGTGTGGAAGCTGTGGGACTTGGCCCAGCCGAGGCCGAAACGGATGTTCAGGCTGCCATGCTTGGCGGCTTTGTTGACCGCGCCCGGGTCTTCAGTGACATACAGACCGGGGATACCGATATTGCCGGCGACCCGCACCACGCCCATCAGCGCGTTGAGCACATCGGCCGGTGCCTCGTGCTGCGCGCCGTCATGGCCGTGGCCACGGGCTTCGAAGCCGACCGCATCGACCGCACAATCGACTTCCGGCTCACCGAGCAGGTTGGCGATTTGCTCGTGCAGCGGAGTGTCCAGGGTCAGGTCGGCGATCTCGAAGCCCTGGGCCTTGGCATGTGCCAGACGCAACGGATTGACGTCGCCGATTATCACCACCGCCGCACCCAGCAGACGGGCGGAGGCGGCAGCAGCCAGTCCGACCGGACCGGCGCCGGCGATATACACCGTGCTGCCAGGGCCGACGCCGGCGGTCACCGCACCATGGTAGCCGGTCGGCAGGATATCGGAGAGGCAGGTCAGGTCGCGGATTTTCTCCATTGCCTTGTCGCGGTCGGGCAGCTTCAGCAGGTTGAAGTCGGCATACGGCACCAGCACGTATTCGGCCTGGCCGCCAACCCAATCGCCCATGTCCACATAGCCATAGGCACCGCCGGGGCGCGCCGGGTTGACCGTCAGGCAGACGCCAGTGTGTTGTTCCTTGCAACTGCGACAACGGCCGCAGGCGACGTTGAACGGCACCGAAACCAAGTCACCGATCTGCACGTTTTCCACGTCACGGCCCTTCTCGATCACCTCGCCGGTAATCTCATGGCCAAGCACCAGCCCGACCTGGGCCGTGGTCCGGCCACGCACCATATGCTGGTCGGAGCCGCAGATATTGGTCGAAACCACGCGCAGGATCACGCCATGGTCAATGCGTTTGCCGCGTGGGTCTTCCATTTTCGGATAGGGGATGGTCTGCACCTCGACCTTGCCTGCGCCGAGATACACGACACCACGATTACCAGACATGATTTCACCTCGCTTTTGTTGTTGTGAGAACACGGCCCTTGTACTGCGAAGAGTCGCGCGGCCTTACAGTGCGGCGGTATATGTCTTGCGTTTGCGCGTGAATGCAGATGGGTTGGAAGTCACCTTCCAACGACGCGTGATTAGCAGTTATCGTATCGATCCTACGCCTGGTATCAGCACTCTGCGAGGGCATTTAGCACCCAATCATCATCCCGGTTGGCAGGGCTGGCGCAATCGCAAGTGATCGAAGAGCTGCCGGGCGCGGAGTTGAAGGTGTCCCTCGAACGTTCGGCGACTGCTCAATAATGATTGAGCAGTCGCGTGATGTCGGCTTACTTCGATCCTGCACCGATCTGCCAGACGTAGGGCGGTTCGGTGCCGTTGATTTCCCAATCGCCGATGATGCGTTCCTTGTAGATCAGCGGGTTGTGTGAGGCCGCGGTGCGCGCGTTGCGCCAGTGCCGATCGAGGGCCTTGCCGGTGCTGGTGGCCGAGGCGCTGAGGGCGTTGAACAGGTCACTGGTGGCGCGCAGCACCAGGTCGGCGATCACCACTTGGGCCTGCGCCGATTCCAGTTCGGCGGCGATGTTGGCTTCGCGTTCGGCGACTTCGTCATGGGCGAAGCGGCTTTCGTACGCCACCTGCAAGGCGGCCGCCGCGCGCAGGGTGGTGGCGTGTGCGGCGTAGACCTGCGCCGACGCCTTGCCGACCACTTGTTGCACCTGAACGTCCTGGCTGACGTGGCTGGCATTGCCGGTGCTGAAGATGCGCGTGCGCTTACGCACTTCTTCCGTGATGTCGTGCACCGCGGCACGGCCGGCACCGGTCTGAACCGCCAACAGTACCAGCTGGTAGAAGGCCGTCTGGTACTTGAAGCGGGTGGCGAAGTCCAGCAGGTTCTCGGGTTCCACTACCGCGTTCTCGAACACTGAGGTACCGCTGCCGGTGGTGCGCTGGCCAAAACCATCCCAATCGTCGCTCTGGGTGATGCCCGGTTGCTGCACACGAACGGCGGCAATCACGTCGGCGCCGGTGTCATCGCGCTGGGCATAGAGGTCGATCCAGTCGGCGAAGATGCTGCCGGTGCTGTAGTACTTGGTGCCGTTGACCACCCATTGTTCACCCAGGCGCGAGACACGGGTGCCGACCTGGCCGATCTTCACGCTGCCGACTTCGGTCCAGGCGTTGCCCACCAGGTCACCTTCGACAAAACGCTTGAACCAGGTGTCCTGCGGCGCGTCGGCCTGCGCATTGAGGCGGTCTTCGACAAAGGCAAAGTGACCGCGCAACGCCTGCGGCAGGTTGGAATCGGCTGCGGCCAGTTCGATCAGCAACTCAAACAACTGGGGCAGGGAAGCGCCGGCGCCACCGTACTGCACTGGCACGCGCACGGCGCCAAAGCCCGCTTCCTTCAGCCACTTCACTTGTTCAAAGGGCAGGCTGCGGCTTTGCTCGCGCTCCAGTGCGCCAGCGGCGATGCGTGCAAAGATCGGCCGGAAGCGCTCGGCCAGGGCCTGGTATTCGGTATCGCTGGAGAGGGGGCGTGGCAGGTGCTGTTGCTGGACAGTCATGGTGCTGCTCCTTATGGAAGGCAAGAGACGCAACAGAGCAGTCGATCTGTTGCGTATTGCTGTTAGTGCACAGGTCGTGCCTGACACTGCAAAGTCCATATTACCGGGCGCGCGGGGGTGTTGACGAAGCTTGCGACTGTCGCCTGCCGGGTAACTTGTGGAAGCACTGACCGCCTGGCAACAGTGGCCGAGACGTGCTGTGTTGCGCGGACCCGGAGGCAACTGTTGTTCGCGCAACAGTTGATCATCAGCCTGTCCGCCAGGCGACACCGCACAAGTCTGAAAAAACTAAATAACTATTTGATTAATAAAGGTTTATTTAAGTGGCACAGTTGCTGCCTTAGTCCTTGTGCAGGTGCCGTGCTGGCCTCTGCCATCAGGAGGACGGGCAATGAACAACACACTGAAAGCGGTCGCAATGGAGTACGTGCAATGAGCCAGGACAACATCAAGTTTGCCTACTGGGTTCCCAACGTCAGCGGCGGCCTTGTGGTCAGCAAGATCGAACAGCGCACCAGCTGGGACATCGATTACAACCGCAAGCTGGCGCAGATCGCCGAAAAGGCCGGCTTCGAATACGCCTTGTCACAGATCCGCTTTACCGCCGGTTATGGCGCCGAAAACCAACACGAGTCGGTGACCATCAGCCACGCGCTGTTGGCCGCCACCGAGAAGCTCAAGGTGATCGCGGCCATCCTGCCTGGCCCTTGGAGTCCGGTGCTGGCGGCCAAGCAACTGGCCACGATCGACCAGTTCACCAACGGTCGGGTGGCGGTGAATATCGTGTCGGGCTGGTTCAAGGGCGAATTCCGGGCCATCGGCGAGCCGTGGCTGGACCACGATGAGCGCTATCGTCGCTCGGAAGAGTTCATCCGGGCGCTGAAGGGCATCTGGACCCAGGACAACTTCAGTTTTCACGGCGACTTCTACCGCTTCCATGACTACACCCTCAAACCCAAGCCACTGCAGCAACCGCACCCGGAAATCTTCCAGGGTGGCAGCTCGCGCGCGGCGCGGGACATGGCTTCGCGGGTTTCCGATTGGTACTTCACCAACGGCAACAGCGTCGAAGGCATCAAGGCCCAGGTCGACGACATTCGGGCCAAGGCTGCGATCAACGGCCACTCGGTGAAAATCGGGGTGAACGCCTTTGTCATTGCCCGCGAAACCGAGGCTGAAGCCCGCGCGGTATTGCAGGAAATTATCGCCAAGGCCGATCCGGAGGCCGTCAATGGTTTTGGCAGCGAGGCAAAGAACGCCGGTGCCTCCAGCCCTGAAGGCGAAGGCAACTGGGCCAAGTCCACCTTCGAAGACCTGGTGCAGTACAACGATGGCTTCAAGACCAACCTGATCGGTACGCCGCTGCAGATTGCCGAACGCATCGTCGCACTCAAGGCGGTGGGGGTGGACCTGGTGCTCAGTGGCTTCCTGCACTTTCAGGAGGAAGTGGAATACTTCGGCCGCAAGGTGTTGCCGCTGGTGCGTGAGCTGGAGCGCGAGGCGGTGGCGACCAAGGCTGCAGCACTGGCGTAAGGGACGGGAAAGGTCATGCCTACATTCACCGATAACCCGCAACCCGCCGCGGGTACCTTGCCGCAGTGGCTGCAACAGCAGGCACGTCAGCAAGGGACGAGCGTTGCCCTGCGCCATAAGCGCCTGGGGGTGTGGCAGGTGCGAACCTGGCGTCAACTGGCCGCTGAGGTTGAGCACCTGGCAACGGCCTTGCAGGTGCGTGGTTTTGTGCCTGGCGCGAACTTGGTGATTGTCAGCCGCCCGCGGCCGGAGGCGTTGATTGCTGCCCTGGCGGCACAGTGGTTGGGCGGCGTGGCCGCACTGTTGGATCCGCTGGAGGCTGCGGCCGCGCAGGTGCCGCTGTTGCATGAGTTGCGCAGTGAATGGGTGTTCGCCGAAGGCCATGAGGAGATTCAGCGCCTGCGAGCTGCCGGACTGGCACCAAGGCTGCTGATTTACGCCGACGGCCGCAGCCTGGCTGAGCTGAGTCGGGTCGGTGACACCCTGGCGTTCGCACAACTGCTGCAGGGCAGCGATCAGCGGCTGCAACCCCAGGCCCGAGCCGAGCGCACAGCTTTTGCCTTCTACCGTTTGGGCGCGGGGCAGCGCATCGAGCAGCAGCGCATCAGCCACGCCGAGTTGCTACAGGAGGGCCGGCGCCTGGTGCACAGCGAGCAGTTGGGGCGGCGGGAAGAAGCCCTGGCGGCGCGAGCGTTTGCCGCGAGCGGTCAAGCGCGTTATTTGCTGGCGCCTTGGTTGATTGCCGGCTTTCGCCTGAATTTTCCGGAGAACCTGGCGACTCGCGACCAGGACCGTCGTGAGCTGGGCCCGACGCTGGTGGCCGGCACCCGGGAAACCTACGAGCGCCTGCATGCTCAGGTCCTGGCCCGCTTGCCGGAGCCAGGCAGCTGGCGCCGGCGGCTGGTGGATTGGGCGCTGGTGGCGCATCCCGGTGCGCTGCAACGGCACCTGGGGTACTGGCTGATCCGCCGGCCGTTGCGCGACGTCCTCGGCTTTTCCCGCATCCGCGCGCCTTTGTTGGTGGGCGAGGCGCTGGCGCCACAGACCCAGGCGTTTTTCCAGGCCTTGGCGATTGAGGTCCGCACCTGGCCGGACCCGGCGCAGTGGCACCGCCCCACGACGTGGCCAGCCCCGCTGGTCAACGGCTGGATCGAAGACAGCACGCAACCGGCCTGACAAGGACATGATTCATGGCACAGACACAGGCGACAAAGGTTGAACATCTGCTGGTGCTGGAAAACATTGGCTTGTCGTTCAAGGGCGTCAAGGCAGTGACCGACATCAGCTTTGCCGTGGCCGGCGGGGAGATTTGCGCCTTGATCGGCCCCAATGGCGCGGGTAAAAGCTCTCTGCTGAATGTGATCAACGGCGTGTACCAGGCCCAGCAGGGACGCATCCGCTTTGCCGGAGAAGAGCACCGGCGCATGCGCCCGCATGATGTGGCGGTGCGCGGCATTGCCCGCACCTTTCAGAACATTGCCTTGTTCAAAGGCATGAGTGTGCTCGACAACGTGCTCACCGGACGCACCCTCAAGCGACGCAGCAGCTGGATCGAGCAGGCCCTGCGCATCGGCCGCGCCGCGGGTGAAGACGACCGCCAGCGTGAGGCCGCCGAACGGATCATCGACTTTCTGCACATCCAGCCCTGGCGCGACACCCTGGTCGGCACGTTGCCCTATGGCTTGCAGAAGCGGGTGGAACTGGCCCGTGCCCTGGCTGCCGAACCGCGCTTGCTGTTGCTGGACGAACCGATGGCCGGGATGAACGCCGAAGAGAAGCAGCAGATGAGTCGGTTCATCGTCGACATCAACCGTGAGCTGGGCACCACGGTGGTGTTGATCGAGCACGACATTGGCGTGGTCATGGGCATTTGCGATCACGTGGTAGTGCTCGACTACGGCCGCAAGATCGGCGACGGCCCGCCCGATGAGGTGCGGCAAAACCCCGAGGTGATTGCCGCCTACCTCGGCACGCGCCACTAACCCCCGAGTCTACAGCGCCGCCAGCGATCTGCTGGCCGGGGACTCTTTGCCCGCAAAACAGGAAGGCCTATGGAATTTTTCTTCGAGGTGTTGATCGGTGGACTGCTGGCCGGGGTGATGTACGCCTTGGTGGCCATCGGTTTTGTCCTGATCTACAAGGCGTCCGGCGTCTTCAATTTCGCCCAGGGCGCGATGGTGCTGTTTTCGGCGCTGACCTTCGTCAGCCTGCTGGAGCGCGGGGTGCCGTTCTGGCTGGCGTTCGCCATCAGCCTGGCGGCGATGGTGCTGCTGGCGGTGGCTGTGGAGCGGGTGGTGTTGCGTCCGCTGGTCAACCGCTCGCCGATCACCTTGTTCATGGCCACCCTCGGCCTGTCCTACGTGATCGAAGGGTTCGCCCAGGCGCTGTGGGGCGCCCAGGTGCATGGCCTGGAACTGGGCATTAGTGACGAGCCACTGGAACTGGGCGGCATGCTGCTGTCGCAGTTCGACATTTTTGCCGCCGTGACCGCCGCGTTGCTGGTGTTGGCGCTGTCGCTGCTTTTCAACAAGACCCGTATCGGTTTGTCGTTGCGTGCCGTGGCCGATGACCCGCTGGCGGCATTGGCCGTGGGCATTCGCCTGCAACGGGTGTGGGTGCTGGTGTGGGCGGTGGCCGGGTTTGTCGGTCTGGTGGCCGGCCTGCTCTGGGGCGCGCGGCTGGGGGTGCAGTTTTCGCTGTCGCTGGTGGTGCTCAAGGCCTTGCCGGTGCTGATCATCGGTGGCTTTACCTCGATCAGTGGGGCGATTGTCGGCGGCCTGATCATCGGCGCCTCGGAGAAGTTGGCCGAGGTGTACCTGGGCCCCGTCATCGGCGGTGGTATCGAGAACTGGTTTCCCTATGTGCTGGCGTTGCTGTTCCTGCTGGTGCGGCCGGCCGGGCTATTTGGCGAGCGCGCGATCGAGCGGGTTTAAGGAGAGGCGTGATGTTTTATCAGGAAGCTGGTCAGTTCAGCACCCGCTATGCCCAGGACCGCCGGGTGTTTCGCCTGCGTCAGGACCGATACGGCTTGGTTGCCTTGCTGCTATTGGCCTTTGTCGGTGTGCCGTACCTGGGTAATGACTATTGGTTCAGCGCCATTCTGATTCCGTTCCTGGTGCTGTCGCTGGCCGGGCTGGGGTTGAACCTGCTGACCGGCTATGCCGGACAGCTGTCGCTGGGCTCGGCGGCCTTCATGGCGGTGGGCGCCTTTGCCACTTACAACATTGAGGTGCGGGTGCCGGGCTCGCCGTTGTTGCTCAGCATCGTCCTGGGCGGGGCAGTGGCAGCGCTGGTGGCGGTGCTGTTCGGCCTGCCCAGCCTGCGGATCAAGGGTTTCTATCTGCTGGTGTCGACCCTCGCCGCGCAGTTCTTTGTGACTTGGGCACTGACCCGTTTTAGCTGGTTCTCCAACAACAGCGCTTCGGGGGTGATCAGCGCACCGCGTCTGGAGATTCTTGGTGTGGATCTGAACTCGCCGGTGGGGCGTTACCTGCTGACCCTGGGCGTGGTGGTGACGTTGTTCTGGCTGGGTAAAAATCTGGTGCGCAGCGAACTGGGACGTAACTGGATGGCCGTGCGCGACATGGACACGGCCGCCGCGGTGATGGGCATTGCCTTGCTCAAGACCAAGTTGCTGGCGTTTGCCATCAGCGGCTTCTTTCTCGGGGTGGCTGGAGCGCTGTGGGCCTTCACTTACCTGGGCACTGTGGAGCCCCACGGTTTCGACTTGAATCGGTCCTTCCAGATCCTCTTCATCATCATTATCGGTGGCCTGGGCAGCATCCTCGGCAACTTTCTGGGCGCGGCATTCATCGTGCTGTTTCCGGTGCTGCTGTCGAACCTGATGGCCTTATTGCCGACCGGGCTGATCGATGCCGGGCAAATTGAAAACCTGCAGAAGATGGCATTTGGCGCCCTGATCATTGTGTTCCTGGTCAAGGAACCGGAGGGGCTGGCGCGCCTCTGGCAAAAGTTTCGCGAGCGCGCCCGGTTGTGGCCGCTGCGCTACTGAGCGACCGCGTAAGCGCCGGTTGTTCTGAATCCCTTTGGTTGAGCCTTCACTTGATTACTTGATTACTTGATAAGGAAAACATTGATGTTGAAACGATCTCTACTCAGTAGCCTCGCCCTGGCCGTCAGCCTGAGCACTGCCACATTGACTGCGCAGGCGAATAACGAACAGTACTTCCCGCTGCAGAGCTATCGGGTCGGACCTTACGCGGCCGGCGGAACCGGGTTTTTTGGTGGTTTTATCGACTACCTCAAGTACGTCAATGCCAATGGCGGGGTCAACGGCGTCAAGCTGACCTGGAGCGAGTGCGAAACCGAGTACGTGGTCGAAAAGGGCGTGGAGTGCTACGAACGCCTGAAAAAAGGTCTGAATGACGCGCCTGCCGCCGCTACCAACCCGCTGTCGGTGGGCATTGCCTACGCCACCCTGGAGCGCTCGACCGCGGACAAACTGCCGCTGATTACCATCAACCACGGCCGTACCGATTCCACTGACGGCAGCGTGTTCCCCTATGCCTTCCCCTTGCAGCTGAACCCGTACTCCGAGGTGTCGGCGATCATCAATTACATCGGCCAGCAGACCGGTGGCCTGGACCAGCTCAAGGGCAAGAAGATCGTCACCCTGTATCACGGATCGCCCTACGGCAAGGAAACCAACGAGGTGTTGCAGACCCTGGCCGACAAGTACGGGTTCAAGCTGACCCTGCTGGAAGTACCCCATCCAGGCAACGAGCAGCAGTCGCAATGGCTCAACATTCGCCGGGAAAAACCCGACTGGGTGATTCTGCGCGGCTGGGGCGTGATGAACCCGGTGGCGTTGAAAACCGCACAGAAAGTCGGCTTCCCGGCGGATCACATCATCGGCAACATCTGGAGCAATTCCGAGGACGATGCCCTCCCGGCCGGTGCCGCCGCCAAAGGCTATATCGCGATCACCACGCACCCCTCGGGCACCGATTTCCCGGTCCTGCAAGGCATCCAGCAGCAGGTGGTAGCCAAGGGCAATGGTGACCTGGCCGATCCGAAACGCTTCGGCACCGTGTATTACAACCTCGGTGTAGTGAACGGCATTCTCAATGTCGAAGCCGTGCGCATTGCCCAGGAGAAATTCGGCAATCAACCACTCACCGGCGAGCAGGTGCGCTGGGGCTTTGAGCACCTCAAGCTGGACGATGCGCGCCTCAAGGCACTGGGTGCGTTGGGCCTGGTGCAACCCTTGCAACTGTCGTGCTCGGACCATGAAGGAGGCGGTGCGGTGCGCTTCCAGCAGTGGGATGGCAGCCAGTGGAAACTGATCAGTGACTGGGTGCAGGCCGACCGTGCCTTGCTCAGGCCGATCATCGAAGCCTCGTCGCACCAGTACGCCAAGGAAAAGGGCATCACGCCGCGCGATTGCAGACAGGACAGCTGAGAGGTGAATCGGGCGAGTGGCGCGCTGTAGGCGCTGGCTTGACTGACTGGCATCAGGCAGGTGTCCAGTCATTTTTTTGGGGGAGGGAAGAGCAGCATGAACCATGTACCGATCTTGCAGATCGACGCGATTGAAGTCCTTTATGAACAGGCAATCCTCGCCGTGCGCGGGATATCCCTGGCGGTGCCGCAAGGGCAGATCGTGGTGTTGCTGGGGGCTAACGGTGCCGGCAAAAGCACCACGTTGAAGGCCGCGTCCAATCTGGTGAGGGCCGAGCGGGGCGAGGTGGTGCAGGGGCGGATTCTTTATCGAGGTCAGGATATCACCCGCAGTACGCCCGATAGCCTGGTGGCCAGAGGACTGGTGCAGGTGCTGGAAGGCCGGCATTGCTTTGCCCAACTGACCGTGGAGGAAAACCTGCTGACGGGCGCCCTGGCGCGTCAGGTGTCCATTGGGCAACTGAAGGCTGATCTGGAACGTATCTACAGCCAGTTTCCGCGACTCAAGCTGCGACGCAAAAGCCTGGCCGGCTACACCTCTGGCGGTGAACAGCAGATGGTTGCGCTTGGCCGGGCACTGATGGCACAGCCACAACTGGTGCTGCTGGACGAACCTTCGATGGGGCTGGCGCCGCAGATCGTCGAGGAGATCTTCGAAATTATCCATCAGCTCAATCAGCGCGATGGCGTGAGTTTTTTGATTGCCGAGCAGAACATCAACCTGGCCCTGCGTTACGCCCAGTACGGCTACGTGCTGGAAAACGGCCGGGTCGTTAGCGAAGGCACGGCCGAGCAGTTGGCCGCGCGTAGCGATATTCAGGATTTCTACTTGGGGGGCAGCGCCGTGTCGAGCGCCCAGTCACCCGGTTCATGGAGCTTGTAGTCCACGGGGTCGTGCAGGGGTTGGGGGCGCAGGTCCCGCGATCACATAGCGCTGGCATCGGTTTCGTGTTCGTCTGCAAATGCCATGAGCACTTCCAGATCGAGCACATCCAACTTTATCCGGGCGATAAAAGCAGAGAAGGCCAGGTTGGCGGCGAGTAGACGCAGATCGGAAGCCCAGGCCGGTACATGGACCGGACTCTGGAGCCAGCCGGACTCGAAAAGTGGAGCCAGGCGTACGGTATCACCCAGACTGAGGCGCCCCGCAAACAAATGGCCCACCAATTCCGGCCGGTTGTCGCGGATCGCGATGCGCAACAGGGTATGGACGCCGAGTAAACCGGTCAGGTAAGCGGCATCCTTGGTAAACGCCGAACCGCCATGCAGGTCGGCGCCGCGGAAAACCCGTTGGGTTGAGCGGAAGGACTCCTCTTGCGACTGACCGGCAGCAAGAAACCCTTCGAATACCTGGATGAAATCGGCGCCATCCAGCGCCTGCTGGACCGCAAGCACGCGCAGGGCAAGGCGACGCAAGCGGTTGATATCCATGCTGCCGGTGAACAGTTCTGCCAGGGTGGCAATACCCTCCTGAGTCTGAGTCGTGCGTGGCGCCCCCAGGCCCAGGCTTTTGAGATTGGGTTGGAGTGCGCCGTTTTGTGCCGTGGCGACATGCACGAAGGCCTCGTGGTGCAATAACTGATTCTTGTCCAGTTCCGAGAACAGAGCGCTGGCACGCAGGCGTATGCGGTTCGTACCGGCGATGGCCTTGGCGGCCAGGGTCGGGTCGAGCATGACCGTGATCCGGCCCGCGCCGAAGAAACGGTCCAGTTCCGGCTGCATCCAGGCGGCAAAGGCCTCGGCCGGGATCTCGGCCTGACTCGGCGGAATCCGGGCACCGCCCAGAAGGGCATCGGTGGTCTTGAGGAAGAAATGGGCCGCGTCCAGCATGCTCAGGTTCTGGCTCTGATAATAGAAATCCGGGCGCCGGTACAGCGCTGACGAATATTGAGTAAAGGCGGGAGTGCCGATGGCCCCCAGCATGCGTCCAGCCGTGGCATAGCTACGCGCTGTCATGGCGAGGTAGTTCCCGGCCGGATGCCCCTCATCGCAACGGCTGATAAAAGCTTCCAGGGCGGCGATGTCGGCGCTGTGCTCGCGCGGGCGCAATTCGACTCTGGGCAATTCTGCTTTCCCGCCGCGCCAATGCGCCAGGAAGACTTCCTCGACTCCATCCGGCCAAGACAGGGCATCCAGCACGCGGATCTTGCGGGCCAAACCGGGCAGAGCGGCATCGAGTTCAGACAGGGAAGCGGCGCTCATGGAGATCCCCTTGAGAGACAAGGTTCATTCGAAACAGCTTAGTCGTAGCCGACGTATTGCGTTGTGACTGATCAAGGGACCTGCTGTCAGCAGGGGCATCGTTCCTGTTTCACCCCAACACCATCCGGTCGCCAGGAAATTGAACGCACGCTAAGATCGCCTGCAAACGTTTCGACGCCATCGAGGCAACTTCACGGGGCTCTGTAGTGAACATCGACACCCGCATCAAATTCCGTCATCTGGTGTGCTTTCTCGAAATGGCTCGTCAGGGCAGCCTGGCGCGAGCGGCGGATACCTTGGCGGTGAGTCAGCCAGCGATGTCGAAGACGCTCAAGGAGCTGGAGGAGCTGCTGGCGGCAAGCCTATTTATACGCAGTAAAAGTGGTGTGAACCTGACCGAAGCCGGGGTTGCCTTTTTGCGTTATGCCGGGCCTTCGGTGCAGGCGCTGAGTGATGGGGTGAATACCTTGCGTGGTGGCGAATATGCGGCGGGCAAGGTTCGACTCGGCGTGTTGTCGACAGTGGAAAGCTTGCTGGTGCCTGAGGTTGTACGGCGCTTGCACGAGCGCCATTCGGCGCTGGTGGTGAGCGTGGTGACCGGGCCAAGCGCCTATTTGTTGTCGCAGTTGCGGGTGGGCGATGTGGACCTGGTGGTCGGTCGTATGACCGATAGTCCGGAGATTCAGGGGCTGACCTTCGAGCATCTGTACAGTGAATCCATGACGCTGGTGGTGCGCCCCGATCATCCCTTGCTGGCCGAGCCACTGGTGCGTGGCGCCCTGGAAGATTTCCCGCTGGTGCTGCCACTGGCAGGGACGACGATTCGCAAATATGCCGACAGCCTGTTCGTGCAATGCGGCATCAGCCAGTCGCGGCAGCGTCTGGAAACCTTGTCCGTGACCCTGAGCCGTCGTTATGTGTTGTCCAGCGAGGCGATCTGGATCGCGCCACTGGATGCCGTGCGCCTGGATCTGGCAAGCGGCGAACTGTTTGAGATCAATCTGGGGCAGCGCGAACCGGGTGGTTCGGTGGGGATTTCCAGTAACGCCAGCTTGCCCTTGTCACTGGCGGCCCAGTGGTGTGTCGAGGTGCTGCGCGAGGTAGGGCAGGCGTATCGCGAGGGGGCTTATCCATAACCATTTGGTTATGTGTTGAGGCTGGCTTTTCAATATTCCCCAGCCTTCTGTTGTTTGAAACTGCGCAGGCAGTGCTCCATAAATCAAACAACAGGAGATCGACATGTCTGATGCAGACAGCAGTCGTTTCGTTATTCGTGACCGTAATTGGCACCCCAAAGCCCTGACCCCTGATTACAAAACCTCTGTCGCCCGTTCTCCGAGTCAAGCCTTGGTGAGCATTCCCCAGTCGGCCAGCGAAACCAGCGGCCCGGATTTCTCTCACCTGAAGATGGGGCGGTTCGATAACGACCTGCTACTCAACTTCAATAATGGCGGGTTGCCGGTGGGCGAGAGGATCATCGTTTCCGGCCGGGTCTGTGATCAATATGGCAAGCCCATCCCGCATACCCTGGTGGAGATGTGGCAGGCCAACGCCGGCGGTCGCTACCGGCACAAGAATGATCGCTACCTGGCGCCACTGGACCCGAATTTCGGCGGTGTCGGCCGGGCTCTGACCGACCGCGATGGCTATTACAGCTTTCGCACCGTGAAACCCGGCCCATATCCTTGGCGCAATGGCCCGAATGACTGGCGACCGGCGCATATTCACTTTTCCATCAGTGGGCCATCGATTGCCACGCGCCTGATCACCCAGCTGTATTTCGAAGGCGATCCGCTGATCCCGATGTGCCCGATCGTCAAGTCGATCGCCAACCCAGAGGCGGTACAGAGCCTGATCGCCCGGCTCGATATGGGTAGCGCCAACCCAATGGATTGTCTGGCCTATCGCTTCGACATCGTGTTGCGCGGCCAGCGCAAGACTCACTTCGAAAACTGCTGAGGAGCGACGCTTATGCCTATCGAATTGTTACCCGAAACTCCTTCGCAAACGGCCGGCCCTTACATGCATATCGGTCTGGCCCTGGCGGCTGCCGGCAACCCGACACGGCCAGAGGAAATCTGGAATCAGATGGCCAAGCCGGGTGCCGAGGGCGAACAGATTCTGCTGATCGGTCATGTCTATGACGGCAACGGTCACTTGGTACGAGACTCGTTTCTGGAGTTTTGGCAGGCCAATCATGAAGGGGTTTACGACCCGGTCTTCGACTCGGAAAAAACCTTCAATAGCTTTGGCCGAACCGCCACCACCTTCGATGCAGGGGAGTGGACACTCAATACCATCAAGCCCGGCGTGGTGAAGAATGCCGCCGGGGTGCCGATGGCGCCGCACATCAATGTGTCGCTGTTTGCCCGCGGGATCAATATTCACCTGCAAACCCGGCTGTACTTTGCCGATGAGCCACACGCCAACGCGACGTGCCCGGTGCTTAATCTGATCGAGCAACCGCAGCGTCGCGAAACGCTGATAGCGCAGCGTTGCGAGGTGGATGGCAAGGCGGCTTATCGTTTCGACATCCGTATTCAGGGGGAGGGTGAAACGGTGTTCTTCGATTTTTAAAAGGCAACAAAAAGCCGCTGCCACCCTCACAGGGCGGCAGCGGCTTTCAGGTGTTCCCGGCTTACTTGCTGTCAGGCAGCGCGTAAGCGATCACATAATCGCCGCGATCGGGTGACTGACGCGCACCACCGGCGGTGATGACAATGTACTGCTTGCCTGTTTTCGGTGACACATACGTCATCGGGCCACCTTGGCTACCCACGGGTAGCCGGGCTTTCCAGGCCTCTTTTCCGTCTGCGGAGTTGAAGGCGCGCAGGTAGTAGTCCTGTGTACCGGCAATGAATACCAGGCCGCCCTGGGTGGAGAGCGTGCCGCCCAGCGTCGGCATGCCGATCGGCAACGGCAGATGCATCTTGATACCCAATGGGCCAGTGTCCTGGACGGTGCCAACCGGCACTTGCCACGCGACTTTCTGGGTTTTCATGTCGATCGCGGTCAGTGTGCCAAAGGGCGGTGCCTGGCAAGGGATACCGGCGACCGACAGGAAGCGGTTCTTGTTCACTGCATACGGGGTGCCTTTGAGCGGTACCGCGCCCATGCCTGTGTTCAGTGCTTCACCACCGGAGGAGGCCTTGGCATCTTTCTGCGCCGCAATCATCTGGATCCACAGGCCCAGACGCATGTCGTTGACGAAGATAAAACCGTGTACCGGGTCCGTCGAGAGACCGCCCCAGTTCATCCCGCCCAGCGAGCCCGGGAAGCTCAGCGAGATATCGGTGCCTGGTGCGGTGTACAGCCCGTCATAACGCATTTTCTTGAACGAGATACGGCAGAGCAGTTGATCGAACGGCGTTGCCCCCCACATGTCCGACTCGGTCAGCGTTTGCGCGCCGATCGCTGGCATGCCCACCGATTTCGGCTGAGTCAGCGAGTAAGGTTCGTTCGGGATGTTCGACGTTTTGACCGGAACCTCTTCAACCTTGGTCAGCGGTTTGCCGGTGGCGCGGTCAAGCACGAAGATCTGGCCGGCTTTGGTGCCGATCACGACGGCGGGCACCTTGCTGCCGTCGGCTTTGGTGAAGTCGATCAGGCTTGGCTGCATGGGCAGGTCGAAGTCCCACAGGTCGTTGTGGACGGTTTGGTAGACCCACTTTTCTTCGCCGGTTGTTGCGTTCAGTGCAAGAACGGAAGCGCCGTACTTGTGGTTCAGTGCCGTACGTTCCACGCCGTAGATGTCGGTGGACGAACTGCCCATCGGCAAGAATACGGTGTTCATTGCCGGGTCGTAGGACATCGGTGCCCAGCTGTTGGGCGTGCTGCGCACGTAGGTGCTGCCGGCCGCCGGAGCCTGCTTGTCTTCGGGGTTGCCCGGGTCGAATGCCCAGCGCATCTCGCCGGTGACGACGTCGAAACCACGGATCACGCCACCTGGCATGTCGGTCTGGACGTTGTCGGCGACACGGCCGCCGACGACCACGGTGGTCCCGGCCATCAGCGGTGCCGACGATAGCTGGTAATAGGAGTCAGGGACGTCGCCGAGACCGGCTTTCAGATCAACCTGACCGTTGTTACCGAAGCCCTGGCAGAACTCCCCTGTGTCGGCATCCACTGCGATCAGGCGCGCATCGATGGTGTTGGTCAGCAGACGGCGCTGGCAGTTGGCGCCGGCCGGTACCGACACGGGTTTGACAGGTGTGCTGCCGTCAGCAGGCTGGGCGAGCGCAGCGGTAGCGTCGAAGTAGGCGATACCGCGGCAACGTTGCCAAACACGGGTCTTGGCGTTGATCTCATTCTTCCACAGCTGTTTACCGGTGTCGGCATCCAGGGCGATGAGGTTGTTGTGCGGGGTGCAAATGAACACCTTGTCGCCAACCTGCAACGGCGTCATCTGATCTTCGGCGCCATTGCCGTCGCTGATCGCGATGTCCCCGGTGTTGTAGGTCCATGCCGGCACCAGCTTCGAGACGTTGCTACGGTTGATCTGGTCCAGAGCGGCGAAGCGGCCGCCACCTTCGTCGTTACCGTAGTGTTCCCAGTTTTTCTGGGCCTTGGCAGGGTCGACCTTGGTCAGGCCTGGGCCATCACCGGTCGGCGAGACAGGGGCATGGGGGACGAACATACCGGCTCCACCTGCAACCACGGCGATTGCCAGCACACCGCTCAGCGCGTAGCCACGGCGACCGCTGGCCAGGCTATTGGCCTTGCGCAGGTGAGGGTAGACCAATGCCACCAACAGGCTCAGCACGCCCAAGGCGAACAAGCGAGAGATCAGTGGCCAGAAGTTCAGCCCGACATCGGCCAGCGCCCAAATCACGGTAAGCGCCATCACCGCCGCGAACAGCCAGGCACCTTGCAGACGCTGCTTGAACAGCAGTGCGGCAGATACGATCAAACCGCAACCGGCGAGCAGGAAGTACCAGCTGCCACCCAGCGTGGCGAGGTAACCACCACCTGCTGCGAAGAATAATCCAAATACCAGCACGCCGAAGGCGACGACCCAGATGGGCCAGCGGCTGACGGATGCCGAAGGTCGAGATTTAGTCATGTTGCATGATCCTACTGACGCATGAACGTTTGTGGGGAGGGTTAAGAGTAGTGAAGGCAAGTCTGAAAATAGTTGTTAACTATTTGGTTAATAGCGCAAAGATATCAAAAAAATCGGACCCTGCGACAAATTGTCATTTACCGGAAAGGAGAAACACTGTTGCGCAGATAGTAACAATCGAGAGAAATGCCCCTGAACACGCGGGGCGAGCTGGCGAAGATTGCCTTCAGCCAGATGCGATTGGCCTACCGCAACGAGCGATAGGCAATGGGGTCGATGTAGGCCGACTGCAGGTCCCGCTCCGGGATCTCCCAGATGATTTGCTTTGGCGGCGTCTCTTTGGAAGCCGGGTTGTTGAGGTAGCTGTTTGCAGCGCCAGAGAACGCTCCGCCGTCTTTGGCGAAGTTACCCACGGGGGCGCCCAGTGCCTGCTGCAGAAACCCTGCGAAGTTGGAGTTGCGTGAGAATGAAGTGCCGATGAGCGCGGTGTTGGGGAGGTCGGCATCGCCAAAAAGGTCTGCCTCAGTGTCAGGGTTTGCGGCTGACGCAACGGGAAGTTCGTGGGTGCTGGTTTGGGCGACGATGTCGGGTGCGGGTTGCCATTTGAGTGGCAGCCAGTCGATGCCCGCCAGATGGACCAGATCGCCAGGTCGCACTGCGAGCGGGGCATGACTTTCGTTGAACGACCTGCTTGGCGTGGCGCTGATGCCCAGGGTCTTCAGGCGCTGTGTGATGGCATCGGCCGCCGCCCTCGCGCCGGATTCGCTCCAGTGTGTATCGGTGCGCAACCAGGCACTGGTGCCCAGTGGCGTCAGCGCAGCGGTCAGGTCCAGATTCGACACGCCACCCGCATCCAGCTTCGAGGTCCAGGCCTGGATGCGTCCTTCGAGAGCGGCTGGGCGGTGCAGTGCGCAACGCTGCCCGGAAGCGATGCGGCTCTTGTCTGGAACAATAACCACCAACAGCCTGATGCCACGTTGGGAGAGCTGTTGCTTCAGATCAATCACGGCCTGGGCTTTGGCGTCGGCATTGCGCTGCGCTTGATGATTGACCTTGAGCTCATCGGCCAGAAACAACCAGCCAGGACAGCCTGAGCGAACTCTCGGCCCGGTGTCACTGAGGAGCAGCCAACTGACTCCGCGCTCCAGCTCGGCGAAGGTCGTGGGGAGGTGAGCGTTCGACAGTTCCTTGGCGATCCGATGAGTAATATCACCGTCAAGAATCTGCGAGGTCAGCACTTCACCGGGTAACAGCGAGATCTGCCCTGAAACCATCAGACGGCCCGAGGACAGCAGCCCGACGAACAGGAATATCAGCAGTACCACGCCCGCCAACCGACTGCTGCGTGTCGCCAGATCATCTGCCTGAGTAGGGGGCGGGGTGTGCTTTAGGCTTGTCATCAGAATTGGAAGTACAGGAAGGGTACGGTTTCGCGACTGGCGATCAGTGCGAACGACAGCATGAAACCGGCGATGGGCCAAAGGGCGGTGGGGTAGAGCAAAAGGCCGCCCAGTCGTTTCTCACAGTAAGGGTGCAACAACGGTGCAACGACACCGAACACCCCCAGCAAACCCGCAAGGCCTTGTACCGGGCGTAGGGTCGCGGACAGTTCGTCGCCGAGGGCAATGCCCTGCAGCCCGAACTGTCCGGCATACAGGCTCAACGCGCTATGAAAGTCGGGGGCGCGGAACAGTGTCCAGGCCAGGCAGACGAACAGCAGCGTCAGCCCATGGGAAAACACTGGCGGTATCGGGGGCAGGGTAGAGCTGTTCCAGAGACGATTCACACACAACGCAATGCCATGGGCGCTGCCCCACAGCAGATAATTCCAGCTATCGCCACCGTGCCAGAGGCCGGCGATGGCCATGATCAGGAACAGGTTGCGATAAGTTTTCCAGGTGCCATTGCGATTGCCACCCAGCGAAATATAAAGATAGTCACGCAGCCAGCTGGACAGCGACAGATGCCAGCGGCGCCAGAAGTCCTGAATGCTGTTGGCCAGATAGGGACGGTTGAAGTTCTCGGGGAAGTGGAAGCCCAGCATCAATCCAAGACCAATGGCCATGGCGCTGTAGCCGGCGAAGTCGAAAAACAGTTGCAAGGAGTAGGCAAGGCAGCCGATCCAGGCGTCAGAGAAACTTGGGCTCTGCACATTGAACGCCACGTCGACCACCGGCGACAGGGTGTCGGCCACCAGGACCTTCATGCTCATCCCGACCATGAACCGGCGTGCGCCGAGTGAGAAATTCTGCAAGTTGAAGTGACGCTGGTTCAGCTCACGTCGAACCCAGTCATAGCGAATGATGGGACCGGCGACCGAATGGCCGAACATCGAAATATAGGTGGCGTAATTAATGAAGCTGCGTTCGGCCGGCACGGTACGGCGGTGTACATCCACCAGATAGGAAATCGCCTGCAATACGATAAACGATAGCCCGGCCGGCATGATGACCCGCTGCCATTCCAGCGGCATGGCGCCAGACCAGGTGAGGGCATCGATCAACGTACCGGCGACGATGTTGGCGTACTTGTACCAGCACAGCACCGCCGTGTTGAGCACGATCAATGTCACGAGTAGCCGCACGCGGCCCTGGTCTTTTTCCCGCAAGGCGTCAATCAGCAAGCCGCCGGCCCACGCCGTGATCGTCAGCACCACATGCACTGCGAGAAAGCGAGGGCTCAACCAGCCATAGAACAGCCAGCTGCCGATCAGTAACGTGACGTTGCGCCAGGCGGCTGGGCACACTGCATAGCTGCACAAGAACAGCGGCAGGAACAACGTCAGAAACTCGAGAGAGGCAAAAACCATGGTGGTGGCGCGATCCGATCAGTGGGCCAGGACGTCAGTCGCGAGCAACAGGTGCGGGCCATTTGCGCCAGGTAGCAGCACAACGCTGTAGCGCTCGCCGGCCTTGAGCTGGCCGAGGTCAAGCGGGGCACCGACGTTGGTTTGGGCGCAGACCAATTGAACCGACAGGTTGACCGGGTTGATCGCTCGGCGTTGCACGCTGCCGTCGGCCACCTCCTTGAACAGGTCAGCGTTTTTCCCTGCAGCACGCAAACCGGCCTGGGTGCACGCTGGATCGGCGCTGATAAACGCCAGCGAGGCTCTCAGGCTATTGAAATCGTCGGGTTGCTCACGGATGACGACCTGGCGGATACCTTGAGCGCTGTCTGGCAAAGCGATCACACTGGCGAATTCGCCTGCTGCCACCTGGATGTCCAGCGGCTGGCTTTTGCCGTTGCGTTCCAGGGTGCCCTTGATCGGCTGGTTGGCGGGCACGGGCAGGTATTCGGACACGGCATTCGAACCCTCGAGCCTGAGGCTGGCCCGCGAGCCTTCGGCCAGCAGCTGCAAGGGGCGGTCGGCGGCATTGATAAAACGCAGGAAAGCCGAGTCCTGATCCGGGCCCGTCGGGTACAGGGCAATGTCGGCGGCCTGGGCGTGCAGGCTCAGCATCAAGGGCGCGAACAGCGCCCAGCCACATGCGGATCGGATCATTTGCCGGCTCCTGTGCTGCTGACGGTGTTGGCGGGCAGTTTGGCCAACGCACTGCCAATTGCAGTGCCCCAGGCTTGATAACCGGCGACGGTGAAGTGCTGCCCATCGGTGGTGATCCACTGCCCGGGTTTGGAGAACGTCAGCGAATCGATGTAGGTGCAAGGCGCCACGTTCGCGGCCAGAAACTGCGACATCAACTGGGTGCGGGCATCATTCTTCTGGTACATGCCGCCGGCTTTGCCCCAGGCCGGGCCCACCCAGGCGCAACGGGTCCCGGTGGCCGCGATGGCCTTGGCCAGGCCGGTGACGCTTTGCCATGCCCAGGCCTTCGGAAACACGGGCTTGTCATAGGACGCCATGGTGTCGCCGATGACCAGTACCACCAGGTCGGGTTTGTCGGCGGCGATCAGGTCCTGGATCGGTGTGGTGGTGGCGTCACGGCCCTTGATCACAATCTTTTCGTTGCCTTTGCGCTCGGCACCGCAGTCGACCTTTTTACTGATCAGCCAGTCGCCAGCGCTGGCGCCACAGGCGCCGATGGAGTGAACCAGGGCGCCTTGGCGAGTCAGGTTGTCGTGCAGCGGCTCCAGCAAATGGTCCGCGAGGCTCATATGGCTCTCCCCAAGAACAAGGAGAGTCAGGCCGGCAAGGGCAGAAGTGGGCATCGAAAACTCCAGAATGATCAGTTGGAATAAGGCGAGGTGTACGGGCTGACCGGTAGGCTCATGGGGCCGCTGATGTCCTCGAACAGGTAACGCAAAGACAGGGCGCCGCTGAATTGTTGGTAGTCGTGGGCGTTGTCCAGGCCCAGATTGGCGCCCAGCAGGAAGTTCGAAGCGAGCTTGTATTCAGCTGCCGCGGCGACGCTGTAGCCGATCCCGGTTTTGCTTTGCCCGGCGTAGCGCAGGCCGGAGGCCGCCTGCAGGGCTTTGTCGGTCGGGAAATAGTCGGCACTGTCTTGCTCGAAATGCTGCACGCCGACCGAGCCCTTGACTTGATACGTCAAGCGCCCGGTGCGTTGTGCCCAAGTCACCGGCACGCCCAGCGCGAAGAATGTCTGCGGGCTGAAATAGCCGCCGTGCCCATAGGTGAAATAGTCCTGATTGTTCGCGTAGCTGATGCCGGTCATGCTCAGGCCGACGGTCAGCTTGCTGTCTGTTGCATTTTGCAGGTACCAGTAGACACCGCTGCCCAGTTCACTGCGGCTGTTGGATTCGACATGGTTGCCCAACAGCTGGTGCCAGGAGGCGTAGCCATAGGCGCCGACTTCGCTGTCGTCATAGCTCAACTGGCCGCGCCCGCCGTTGGCGGTCACACCGCCCCAGGACTGCCCGCTGCGTTTGTCCGTGGTGCCGGCAAACGAGGTGACGCTGTCAGTCACCGGACGCCGGGAAACGCTCACCCCGTAGCGGACATTAGAGGAGTCGCTTATGGGGCGATCAACGCTGATGCCGCCGGTGGCGGTGGAGTATTTGAAGCCGAGCGGGGTGGTGCCGAGATCGGCCTTGAGCCCATCCGCGGGCCGTTGAATAGCGACGGAAAGGCCAACACCCTCGGCTTTTTGCGAGCCAACGCCGTCGTTCTGCGCACCGCTACCGAAGCGCTGCAGTGCCTCGCCGCTGGCACTGCCGGCGTTCAGCGAGACCGGCGTCACGCGCAGGGCGACGCGGCTTTCATCCAGCGGGATATTGATTTCCAGCGGCGTTTCAATGTCGGTCAGTTTGCTCAACCCCGACTCACTGTTGTTGCTGCGAATGCTCACGCCCTGGGTGACGTAGGCACTGCGCTCGTGAAGGATTTTATTTAGCGCCAGTTGCGCGGGGCTGATGTCTTCACTCACCAGTGCTGCGCGCGGCAGCTGCGACTCGAATGGATTGCTCGCCTGCTGTGGCCTTGGCAGGGCGTCGATGCCAAAAGGGTTGTTAGACCTCACGCTGCCCGGCATCTCCTGAGCCGGTGGCGGGATCGCTGCCAGCAAGGTGTCGCGACTGACCTCGCTACGTGGACCCGACACCCCCGCAAAAGGGTTGGGCGCCACTGTCGAACCGGCCAGTTGGCCGCTCTGGTTTCTGCGTTTCTCGCTCTGTTCGATGGCCACTGCCTTGCGCAGCAGATCGGTCGCCGTGCCGGTCTTGCCCATGTTCTGGTAGAGGCGTGCGGCTTCGGTCAGCGTTTGAGGGTTGCCGGATTCGGTCTTGAGCAACTGTTGCAGTGCCTGTTCGGCAAAGCCTGTGTCATGTGCCAACACCGCCGCGTCGGCGGCACCCAACAGCAGTTGCGGGTCGTTTGGCTGACGTTGTAATAGCGGTTTGTAGAGTTCGAGGGCTTTTGCCGTGTCGCCGTTGGCCGAATACATTCGCGCCAGCGCCGCGACGGCAGCGCTGTCACCGGGACGTTGCGCCAGCGCGGGCGCCAGCGTGTCGTAAGCGCTGGCCAGATTGCCTTGTTCACGCAAATGGTCAGCCTGGCGGATGCGATAGAGATGGAGCAGGTCGTCGAAACGCTTGCGAGTCGGTGCGTTCAAGGGCTTGTTCTGAAGGTCGCGCAGAATCTCGTTGACCTGTGCGTCTTCTCCGGACTCAAGCAGGACCGCGGCGTATTGCAGGATGAAGTCCGCCGAGGGCGCAGGGGTGTGTTGCAACTGTCCGCGCATGAGGGCCAGCGCACGGGTCGGCTCGCCGATCTCGACATAGGCCGAGGCCAGGCTCTCCGTGCGATCTGGACTGTTGTTAGCCATCGGCTGAATACGATCGAGCAAGGTCAGGGCTTCCTGGCGCTGTCCGCGCTTGCCCAACCCGATCGCCTGGCTGAGTTGCAGGTTGAGGCTGACATCAGCGGCCAGTGCTTCCATGTCCGGGGTGCGCTGGTCGGGGCGCAAGCGTCCCAAGGTTGCCTGGGCGGCTTTCCACTCACCCATCTGGACCGACAGCAAGGCGCTGACGTAAAGCGCATCGGCATTGTCGGGATGGGCCTGAAGCATGGTGTTGATCAGCTCCCGAGCCTTTTGCGGTTCGCCCATTGCCAGGTTCAGGCGGGCCAGGGCGAAACGTGTCCAGATGTTGTCCGGCTCAACGCGCAGCGCGTCTTGCAAGGCGTTGCGCGCAGCGGGCAGGTCGTTGCGTTGTTCGGCGAGGGCGGCCAGTTGTGTCGCGCGCAAGGCTTGCAGGCGTGCGGACTGGCCGATCTTTGCCTGTCCGGTGGCTGGCAGGCTGTTGATCAGTTGCAGGGCTTCATCGTTCTTGCCGCTCTTGAGCAGCACGTTGACCAGCCCTTCCAGTGCTTGAGGGTCGTCGCGGCGCAGATTCAAAATCTGCCGATAGTTGCGCTGAGCGTCATCGAACTGGCCCGCGCTGGCCTGAATATCCGCCTGGGCGAGGCGAGCGTCCACCCCGTCTGGATTCTGCCGCAGCGCCTGGTTTACCAAGGCTTGTGCCTGGGCTGTCTGGCCTTTGGCTTGGGCGTCGCGGGCCTGCTGCAACGCAGACCAGTAGCGCACTTCGTTCAGCGCCACTTGCCAGCGGCTGCCGTCGTGTTGTCGCGTGGCCTGACCCAGGAGCTTTTCCGCTTCGGCCAGTCGCTGTTGCTGCTGGCGAATAACGCCAAGGCCGCCCAGCGCGTCAGCATCATCGGGCCGGCTTTTCAAGCGTGCTTGAAAAGCCTGTTCGGCGGTGGCCTGATCGCCTTCTTTGAGCGCCTTCAGGCCGCGCGCGACTTCGGCGGGCGGTTGCCATTCCTTGCTGGGCGTCGTTGCCGGCTGTTGCTTGCCCTTGTTCATCTGCGCGCGGATTTCCACGTCATCCGGATGCGTCTTGAGGTACGTCTCGAACAACGGCACTTGTGCCGGATTGGGCGGACCGATCCAGGTCAGCGCCAGACGCCAGCTTTCGTCGGCATCACCGGCAATGTCGGTACGCTGGGTCAGCGCGGCCAGGGCGCGAATGCCCTCGGCACGGCTGTCTTCATGGCGGATCAGATGCTTGGCGTAAAACAGCGCGACGATCGAGTCGTTGGGCATCTCTCGTTGCAGGCGCTGGAATCCGCTGCGTGCTTGCGCCCAGTCAGCCTGATTGAAGGCCAGGTTGTTGTAATACTCGCGGCCGATCGTACCTTGAGGTGGGCGGCCATCGAACAGCGAGCGAAACACGGCGGTCGCCTTGTCACGCTCACCGGCATCGACGAGGCGCCGAGCCTCTGCCAGACGCTGCTGGTTCTGCGGTTGGGCCACGTTGATGTCCTGCGCCAATTGCAGTGCCTGCCGAGGCGGTGGCTGGATGGCCTGCAAGCGGGCGAGGTATTGCTGTGCCTGTTGTGGCTTGCCTTGTTGCACGCCGATCAAGCCCAGGCCATACAGTGCGTCAACCTGGACCGGGTCCAGCAGCAGGACTTTCTGCCAGACTTCCGCAGCGCGTTGAGGGTTGTTGTGCGACTGCCAGTACTGCCCTTGCTCGACGAGCAATGTCTGTGGTGTCGGACTTTGAGCGTGTGCAGCAGCGGCCGTCCATGCGCTCATGATGCCGATGGCTAGCGTGCGGTGGTGCGGGTGCATGCGGTCTCCCAGGAGAGTTTCAGCGTTCCGTCTTCCCGGAATCGGTAATGTTTATCTGCCCAACCGAGCGCGAACAGGCTAAGCATGAAGTTGTAGTAACGCGGCGGACTGGCGTCGGCATCAGGCCTGGCCAGCGCCTCTTGCAAGGCGAGTTCCACGCGGTGTCGTTGCTGATCGGCCAACCGGGGATGCCCCTTGGCCTCAAGGTAGGGAATCAGTGCAGCCCAGAATCCGAACGGGCTCTGACCCTTAACACTGCCGTGGATAACCTGGACTGTTTCCGGGGGGGAACCCGTCGCGACTGTGCTGCGGGCCATGCCGTCCAGCCGTTTGAGCAGGAGCGCTGCCAGCGGTTCGGAGGTGTCACCCATGCCCAGCCAGAGGTACGCGCGAATGGCATCGTAGCTGCCCGTGTCGCCGTTGATCGGGTCGCTTATGAAGGCACCCGATTGCGCGGAGGTGCCTTGATAACCGACCCAGTCAGCGACGAAACCGTGGTGGCTTGATTGGGCAATCATCGTTGCGGTGTTGTTGGCAATCGCTTGCCAGGGCCCGTTGGGGGCTTCCTTGGCCAGCCGCCGTAACAGTGGCAGTGGCAGGTAGCTGGGGTTCAGGCGCCAGAGCGCATCCGGCAGGACGAAGCCCTGTGGTCCAGGCAATACCATCGGCCCCAGTCCGGGCAGCGTGACGACCAATTGCGCTTCAATCATCGCCATCAGGTGCAGGGCATCCTGGCGATAGTCCGGCCGATGCCACAGGCGTGCGGCTTCGAGCAGGGCGTAGGCGATCCACAGGTCGGCGTCGGCGGCCGAATTGGCGTCTTGCAGGCGCCACTGACCGTCCGGGCCTTGCCCCCATAACCAGCCTGGCAGGCGTGTGGCGGTGGCGGAGCCTGCGAGGTTGGCTGATGTCCAGCGCCAGAGTTTGTCAAAGCGTGCCTGATCGTTGCCGATCAGTGCGAAGAGCATGCCGTAGGACTGCCCTTCAGAGGTGCTGTGATTGTTCTCCAGGCTCGATTCCAGAACCCGGCCGTCGGCCTGGACGAAGCGTGTTGAATAGGTTTGCCATAGTGGCCAGGTCGGCAGTTCACAGGGGGCTGCGGCCGCTATCACAGGGGCCGGCAGGGCGAGCGCAAGCACCGCGCTCAACCTGCGCGCGTTACCGCGCAGGCACTGGCGAAGTGAAACAACCCGGCTGCTCATGGACGGCACAGGCATGCGCGGCTTATTGGCCAAGACGACGTTTGGCCCGTAAGCGCAGGGCCAGGTAGGCCATCGAGGCAAGCAGCAGGACCCCGAGGAGAGTGAACAGCATGAGTGCCATTACGTTTTGCGAGAGGTACCACTGCAGATAGCGCAATGGGCCCATGCTCCCGACGTAGTAATCCTGTTCGGCGACCAGCGATTTGACATGTTTGCCCTTGACCACCACCAGACTGCCTTGCAACTCGTGGGCGTTTTCTTCGCTGCTGAGCAGGGCGTTAGTCACGTCAGCCAAGCCGTTAGGCCTTGCGCTGGCGATAAACACCACACTGCGCCCACTCTTGAGCGGCGATTCGAATCCAGTCAGATAAGCACTGCCGTCGTCAGCGCTGAACCTGAAGCTGCTGCGCGCTTCACGCAGATTGGTTTTCGTATCCGGGCTGATCCAGTTGCGCAGACGCAAGGGCAGGTCAGACAGTTCAAAGTACTGCGCAGCAGCTTCGTCCTTGGCCGGCAGCAGGCTTTGCCATTGCTCCAGCAGCGGCTGATTGTTGCCCGAGGCGAGCACCAGCAAATCCCGGTCGCGTTGCTCTGCCACCTGGTCGGCGTGGACCACCTTTACACCGGTGGCCGGGTAACCGGTGGAGTCACCGAAGCGCCCCAGCACGGTCAGATAGGCGCTCAGGTCCGCCGGGCCCGGCTCGTTGGGCAGGATCACCGATGTTTCAGAAAGGTCGGCCATGCGGGTGAACGGGAAGCCGCTGTCCTTGAACACCCCGAGGTTGGGCATGGCCATGAAGTGTTCGTATTGGCTGAGGTCCAGGGTCGAGTCCGGGTCGATCACGCCGCGCATGTTGTCGATGATGATGTCGCGGCAGTCGCCCTGTTTGATGTAGTCATACATAAAGCGAAATTGCAGGCGTGATTGCAGCGCTACGGAATTGAGCGGCAACAGCATGCGCGATGTGCGGGCCAGGCTGTCGTCGGTTTTGAGCATCGCCAGCAGGCTGTCGCTGTTGCCGAGTTTCTCGATCGAAGGCAGATCGATCGACTTGATGAAGGTATCGTTGAAGTGGACCAGCAACGAGGAATTGGTGGAGACCGGTTGCGGCGTATAGCGGTACTTCAGGTCAAGTTGCGCGCCGGGTTCACGCCAGTTGAACAGGTCGGGTGGCAAGCGCAGCGCCACCGTCATTTGTCCCGGGTTGTAACCCGACACATTGAGTTCTGCGGGCTTCGCCAGTTCACCCAGGCGAACCGGGCGGTCGGAGGGCAGCCAGTTAGGCGCGTCGTACGGTCGGCGTGGCTTAAGCGAGTCGATCCGGTCGATCACCACGCTCTGCCCGGAAAAGGCTGAGCCACCGAGGGCCAGCGCTGTCGCGGCGACCTTGAGATCGGCGCCATCGCGCCCGGAGACGATCAACAGTTTGCCCTGAGCATCATTCGGGTTGCTCACGAGTGTCAATGTCGGCCCCGTGGCCTCTTTGATCGGTAAGCCACTCAAGGCCGTTGATTCGCTGCCGCTGACAAACACCACGGCGTTGCCTTTGGCCGGCAGGCTGCTGAGGCTGGCGGGGAAGGTTGCGCCGCGGTAGCTGGCCAGGGCGCCAAACCAGGACGACAGGATACCGGCGGCCTCAAGCTCAGGGCCGCCCGGGCGCGCGGCGAACACGAAGGGCAGCTTCAGGGGCGAGGCGTCTCGACGATCGAACAAGGGCAGAGGCAGAGCGGACAGGTCGTTGGGCTGTTTAATCGAGGACACCTGGAGGCTCAGCTGGCTCTCGTTGCCGATCTTGGCCCACAGGCTGGAGTGCAAAGGGTCTTCACATTGCATCGTGTAGTGACCGATGAACTGCAGGCTGAGCCGGTTGAATTCGGTGATGGTCTGCGGCGGAATCTGCACGGTCCGGGTCTGCAATTTACCGGCCTCTTCCTTCGGGAGGGGCAGGCTGGCGGCCACTTGATCGTTGATCAGCACGTTGATTTGCGAAAGGTCGGCCAGCAGCGCCGGTGAATAGCTGTACTGCAGTGTGACCTGCGCAGCCGTGACGACTTCATCGGCGCGCACATCGAAATTCACACTGTCGGTAGCCTCCACGCCTTTAAGGTTCATCGAATAGCTTTTGCCCAGCTCCTTGAGGGTGCGGGTATAGCTGTTGCTCGGGGCATCTGTCCCGGGCAACGATGCGACCGGCATCACCGCCGGCTCTGTGGCGCTGATTGGGGTGGTAGCACTCAACGCCCAGTCGCTCCAGCCCACTAGTGAGCAGGCGAGCAGCATGAGTGAGCGACGAGGAGGAAAGGTCCGGCGAGTGGAAGGCTTCAAGATCGTTGCGTGTCCGCGGTGGGGTCGATAGGGGATGGAGTGTCCGGGCGTTTGCGCAGCAGCGCCTGGCTGTCCTTCAGGGTGGCAACGAACAAGCGCAGGATGGCGCGCAAGCCAATGCTGCTGACCTCGCGCAACGCCGACATTGGCGCGTCGAGGCGGCCGTTGCCCCACGTGTTGGCCCAGGTGTCGGCCCGTGAAAAGGTCAGTCGCACCAGCTCACTTTGCTGGCGCAGGGTCAAACCCTCGAATTTCACGCCTGCCACGTTGTCGTTGCTGAAGATCGTTGTTGCGGTAAAGAGGCTTGAGGGAGGTGTGCGCAGAATGCACAGCCGCAGCTTCTCTTTGGCGCTGAGCTGAACCTGCGGTGGCAGTGCCAGACCCACGCCGTTTTGTGAGAAATCCCGGGTTATGCAATCGAACGATGTGCCGTCTTCGCGATAGACGCGCACGGGCAGATCCGCGGGCACCCTGGGCTCGTTGCGCACCTGAGAGGACTCAGTGGCCACCGCCACGGCGGTGCTGACGATGATGATGTTGTACACGGTCCAGATCAGGTTGATCAGCAGGGTAGTGACCTCGGACGAATCACTCCCGACCAGTTTCACCACGCCGATCGCCAGACCGATCATGTTCAAGGTCAGCAGGACGATGTAAGGCCGCGCGAGCTTCCAGTTGAAATAGTCCTTTTCGATGGTGCCGCCCTTGTCGGTTACGTTGAATTTGCCCAGCGAAGGGCTGATCAGGGCGAGCAGTACCGGTCGCATGATGTGCCAGGCCAACACCGACTCATACACTTCGTTCCAGAAGGAGTGGCGGAAGCGCCCCTGGATGCTGGAGTTGGTCAGGCTGGAATGGAAAATATGCGGCAGTACATAGACCGTGACCATCAACGCCGAGGCGTGGAAAATCTGCGCGTCGAAGAACAGGTAGGCCAATGGTGCGGTCAAGAACACCAGGCGAGGCAGGCTGTAGAAAAAGTGCATCATGGCGTTGAGGTAGCAGATGCGCTGCCCCAGGTTCAGTCCTTTGCCAAACAATGGATTGTCGGTCCGAAAAATCTGCACCATACCCCGCGCCCAGCGTATGCGCTGGCTGATGTGTCGGGAAAGGCTTTCGGTGGCCAGTCCCGCCGCTTGTGGAATGGCGAGGTAAGCGGTATTGAAACCACGGCGATTGAGCTTGAGTGCCGTGTGCGCATCCTCCGTCACGGTTTCGGTGGCGATGCCGCCGACTTCCAGCAAGTGAGTCCGCCGGA
Source organism: Pseudomonas sp. GW822-FHT02G04 (assembly GCF_058802085.1). NCBI lineage: Bacteria > Pseudomonadati > Pseudomonadota > Gammaproteobacteria > Pseudomonadales > Pseudomonadaceae > Pseudomonas > Pseudomonas sp. GW822-FHT02G04. The sequence continues at coordinate 143,721 of NZ_JBXANU010000004.1, read as the reverse complement.
TGACCGCGCAGGACCCACAGAAGAATGCCGCGTTCCACAGGTCGTTGCCGTCCTGCACCAGGCCGTAGAACAGCTCACCTTCATTGGGTACCGAGCGAAAGGTATCGAGGTTTTTTTCGAACGGATCGGGTGAGTAGAAAAAGTGCGGCGTTTGCAGCAACGCCAGGTTCGGATCCTTTAAAAACCAGCCCATGGTGATTTGCAGGAAGGAGCGGGTGGGCACGTGGTCGGCGTCGAATATGGCAATGAACTCGCCATCGGTGACTTTGAGGGCCTCGTTGAGGTTCCCGGCCTTGGCATGTTGATTGTTGTCGCGGGTAATGTAGTTGACACCAATCTGCTGACAGAAAGCCTTGAATTCCTCCCGGCGTCCGTCATCGAGCACGTGCACCCGCAGTTTGCCCTCGGGCCAGTCAATGGCCTGAGCCGCGAGCACCACCAGTTTGACGATACCCAATGCTTCGTTATAGGTGGGAATGAACACATCTACCGTCGGCCATTGCGCGGGTGGCTGTTGCAGAAACTGCGGTTTACGGTGCAGCGGCCAGGCGGTCTGTATATAGCCGAAGACCAGCACGAGCAAGGCATACAGTTCTGCCAGCACCAGCCCGTAGCCAAATACGGCATCCAGCCAGTTGTCGAAGTCCAGGGTGTCGGACAGGCGCCAGTACATGTAACGCAACGAAGCGATCAGCGAGAGGGTGATCAGGGTCAGGATCGCCAGACGCCCGGTTTGCTTGCGGATGATCAGGCTGGCGGCAAAACAGACGGAGGCAAACACGGCCTGGGAATACAGATTCTGCGGCGCAGTGAGGATACCCAGCACCAACAATGCTGCAATCAGACCGCCTGAGATTTTCAGGCCCAGGCGCCAATGCCGGGGCCATTGACTGACGCGATCCTGGAAGCTATCCAGCAGCTTTTGCAACCACCAGGTCTTTGCAGGTAGCTGATTCAGCTGGGCGGTCATGGCGTGCCCTGCTGGCTGGAAGCGTCCGCGAAAAGCAGGGCATGGACCGCGCCTGATAACGACAGAATGTCCTGACAGCCAATGCTCTCAGGTGCGTACTGCATCAGGTCCCGACCATAGGCCAGCGACTCGTTGAACTGGTGATCGAGGCGAATCGTCCCGATCAGGTTAGCGCCGAGCCGTCGCCGAAACAGCACGCCCATGTCCCTGCTGAACGAGCGCGAGTCATCCCGTTGGTTGAGCACATACCGCTGCCGCTGTGCGCGTCGCAGGCTGGTTTCCAGCCACTGGGTCATGGTGTCCAGTGCCAGGTAGGAGGCCGCGTCGGCCACCGTCATCACCAGCACCAGATCGGCGGCGTCGAGTGCCTGTTGCGAATAGACGGTCGCACCCGAAGGAGTGTCCAGGATCACAGTATCGTTTTCGCTGAGGTTCATTGACGCAAGGTGCTGATTCAACCAGTCAGGATTTTCAAGCATCAACTGCCTGAGCAATCGGCGATCGTTCAGCTCGCCAGTGCCGAAGGGCAGGCACTCACTGTCGCTAAAGCCCGGCAGGCGATGAGCGCCCCAGTCGGCGTCCTGCTCTTTGAGCTGGATCAGCCCGGGAGCCGGCCTGGTGATACCCAAGTGGCTGGACAGCGCGTTCTGAGGGTCCAGATCAATCGCGATGACTCGCCCGCCAGGGTGCCGAAGTGTTTTCGCGAGGCCAGCGGCGACGGTGCTTTTACCCACCCCACCATTCGCTGAAACGATAGCAATGACCTTCGCCTTGGTCCGCTTGCGAGTCGTTTCTGGCAGGCCGTCTCGACGAATCTGGTTAAGTTCACGCAACAGGTCGCTCAATCGCTGACGGTCACCCGTAGCAGAACTCGCAGGTGACTCGGTCAGGGGAGGGGATTTGGGTGACGGTGGCGAGAGGGCAACATTTTTCACAGGCTCGACCGGCGCGCCAATCAATAAAGAAGGCTGTGGCTCGTCCAGCAGAAAAACAGGGGGCGTTGGTGTTGCTGGAGACAATGCCGTCGACGGTTCTGACTCAGCCACCGCAGGTATAACCGGGTCGTCTTTGAAGTCTTTATAGTTCGGTTGTATTTCTTGGTAAGTCTCCACGTTGGCGCCAAAACGTGTAAAGAGTTTCGTAATGTCGTCTACATATTTCATGCGTTATACCAAGAATGAAATAACTTAGAAACTCAGCATTCCATTAACTTAACAAAGTTGATGCGTAGTCTGGGCGTTGGCAGAGTGCCATTAATTTAGGGCGTCTATGTCAGTGTGTCAATGATTGTTATAAAAAGTCAGCGAGGCTTGTTAGTGTTCATGTGAATGTTATTAGGGTGTTGTGTTATTGGTGGGAAATGTGAATATTAGAAGGCCGCCAATAACAAATGTTAAATGAGGTGTGATGTAGTGATGGGTAGTGGGTGTACTTGTCGGGAGAAATAATTTTCGATGGCTCGCTTGCGACGTTCAACACCAAGGAGTGCCGAACGCCGTAGGCAGGCTGAAATGTCTCGCTATGCTGCTCGAATAGCGTTTCGGTGGTCACTGCCAGCGTCGGTCTGGCAATGCTGATGACGCTGTTCATTTCGAATGGCGTCAGTTTGTAGTTGAGAATGACCGGAACTGCACCTCATTGGGTAGAACAAAGAATTTATGGTTAGATAAGAAAGTACTACAGAGGCAGGCTGTATGTAAATTGTTTCAATTAAGCATCGATGTAGTTATTTCTCCGATACCAATCCAGGGTATCGGTCAATGTTTCCGTCACGGGGCGGAACTTGCACTCCAATTTTTTTTGGCTTTTGTTGTGGCTGAAATGGGTGCGCCCTTGCTCTTGCTCCATAAGTTTGACAGTGGAGGTACTGATGAGCACCGGCTTTTTCGTAATTCGGTAATAACCTTCATAAATCAAGGCAATGATACGCAGCATGAACAGTGGCACTTTGCGCTCTGGCGCTTTTACGCCACTGACACTGGAGAGCGCCTGGAAAATGCTTTTCATGTCCATGTGAGTGCCGGCTGCCAGGTAGCGTTCTCCGGATCGGCCGCGTGTGATTGCCGCAAGTTGATGCTCCGCTACATCCCTGGCATCGACAACGGAAAAACTTCCAGGCAGTACGCCGGGCAATTTTTTTCCGACAAAGTCGAGCAGGAACTGTCCTGATGAGGTCGGGCCGATGTCCCCAGGGCCAAACATCCAGCCAGGCAATACCATGGCGACGAACATGTCTGGGTGCCGCAACAGAAATTCCTGAACTTTCTGTTCAGACAATATTTTACTCAAGTAATAATCGTCAGCCTCCGATTCACTGCGAGACATTGTTTCATCGATCACTTGATCTTTGTTGCCCTTCAGCACGGCAATGGATGAAGTATGGACTGCACGACGAATGCCAGCGGCATAAGCGGCTTGCAACAGGCGCTCGGTTCCGGTCACATTGGTGTCATACAGTTTCTGCCAGTGCTTTGCGCCTTTGTAACTATCGCGGAAGGGCTCAGACCTCAGGCAGGATGCGAATAGGGGGGTGGGGCGTTGCCTGATATGGAGCCAGTGCATCTATGCTGCCGTGCGCGGATCTGGAATTTGCCGTTGTCTGCATTGAGCCGAGTCCGAAAAACGCGTTGACACTCATAAAATCATGCCCGTGCGATACGGGGGGCTTTCAGGCCTGCTGAGTGACTGTGCGGAGTTGATGCTATGAAATTGTTCAGGCCGTTACTTCAGCGGCCCGTAGCCTTGCTGTGGGGAGGGTTGGCGCTCTCCTCAATTGGTGACGAACTCTTCGCGATTGCCATCGCCTGGATGGCGGTGCAGATCGCCGGTACCGATGCGAGCTGGCTCAGTGCTTTACGCGGTGCTGCTGCGTTGGCAGGCGCATTGCTGGGTGGAATATGGGCGGAGCGTTGGGACCACCGTCGCACGATGATCGGCGCCGATCTGGCGCGGGCCGGGCTTGCCTTGATTCCGGTGATCGCCTGGGGGCTTGGCATCATGAGTCTCTGGATGCTGGCGGTGCCGCTCATGCTCATGATGATCGTCAACTCGCTCTTCGAACCAGCGCTGCGGGCCAGTCTGCCGCGCATTGTTGCGGCACCGGACCAACTGCAATCGGTCAACGCACTGTTCGATGCCATCATCCGGGTTGCCCGGGTGATCGGGCCGATGCTGGCCGCGGCGATTACGTTGCTGATTCCGATCGAGCATCTTTTTACCCTGAACGGCATCACATTCCTGATCTCCGCCTGGGCGGTCATGAAGCTGGGTAAAGCGTTGCCGCGCCAACCTGTCAGGGCGACCAGCCGACGTGCCGGTTTTACTGCCGGCTGGCGAAGCCTTGTTGGGCGCAGGCAAATGCAGGCAGTGTATGTGTGTGCGGGACTGGGCAATGTTGCCTGGAGCGTGGGTATCTCGATCGGCATGGCGCTGGCCGTCGTCAAATACGATATCCAGGGTTACGGTGTACAGGGTTTTGCTGCCTACGGCCTGATCATGGGCGCCTATGGGGCAGGGAACCTGATCTCCATTTTTGTCGTGGGCAATCTGCAAATCCGCCGCTTGTATCACGGGTTTACCTTCGGTTCCGTGGTTAACGGCTTGGGCATCGCAGCCATCGGTGCAGCCGTGATGTATCTGCCAGCGGAGCATGTTCTGGCGGGGATGATGATCGGCGCAGGTCTTGCGGCACTCGGTGGGCCACTGATCGACATCTCGTTCATTCTGCTCATTCAAACCAGATTCAAGCAAAGCGAGATCGCGGGGCTGGCAAGGCTGCGCTTTGCCGCGCTGGGGGCGTCGATTCTGATAGCCGGTGCCTGCGGTGCGGCGCTGTATGCCCACTTTGAAACCGGCCTGATTATTGTCGGTGCCGGGATTTTCGAAGTGATCGTGGGGGCCATTGTGTTGCTCGTCCCCAAGGACAACGGAGCCGTACAGGCGAATAAGGAAGAAGTCACTTCGTTGTCGTCTTCATCCTTGGCCGATGGTAGCGAGGTGGCCAGATGAAACAGTGCCATGACTATGTAAAAGACCACGCCGAGCTAACGCCGAACGGTAGCGCTCAGTGATCCTGGAACGCTTTCAATCCTCGTTGTACCGCGGGCCTGGCTTCGATCGCATCGAACCAGCGTGATAAGCGTGAAAGCACTTTCCAATCCAGCCAGTCACGAAATGATGCCGCAATGGTGAAAGCAGAGATGTCCGCCATGGAGAACTGGTCTCCGGCCATAAAGTCGTCGGTAAGAAACCGTTCTGCATAGACAAGTTGTTCAATGACGCGCAGATCGATGAGTGTGGCCGCATCATTAAACCCTGCCTGGCGCAGGAAAAATGCGGCATGACTGGGCCCGATTACGTCCGTTACGAAAAAGAAGTAACGATCAAACACCAGGTCGCGCTTTGGTCCGCGATGCGCTGGTGCAAGCCGACCGGGAGCTTTTGCATCAGCGAATTGAATGATTGCGTTCGATTGGTTAATGACCAGCGCGGGTGTCGATGTATGGTCGACCAGGGTTGGGACTTTTCCTGCCGGATTAAGCGCCAGGTACGACAAGTCGCGTTGCTCATTCGCCTGCAAATTCAGTCTTCGTGCGGTGTAGGGGATACCTGCTTCCTCCAAGGCTATTGCAGCCCTCAGACTGTTGCCGGTAGGAGCGCCATACAGCTCTATTTTGGGGTTCATCAGGCACTTCCTGGAAATGAATGGATGATCATTGGATGCTAAGTGAAAAGCGGCGTATGCGCATGTCTTCAAGACCAGGCGCATACGACCATCGTGATCACCCCTCGAACGCTTGCCGGTTTGCGCGTACGAAGTCACCCACCGTTTGAGGCGCTTGTCCGGTGATTTCGCCGATAACCCCGTCCTCACCGCTAAAGATTCCGTTCTGGTAATCGACCGCGACTGCAAGGAAGTGCTGGATCACAAACTCCGGCAGGTCGTAGGTCTGCAGATGCTGGCGATACTCTTCCAGAGTTGAAGGGCTGTAGGTGATGGTGCGACCTACGATGCCGCTGATTTCGTCGGCAATCTCTTGATGGCTCAGCTCGACAGGGCCGTACAGCGGGTAGGTTTTCCCGATATGGCCAGACGGCTGCGTGAGAACGGCAGCGATCAGTCGTGCCTGGTCTTCAGCGGCGATGGGGGCATGTCGGCCGGTGCCGTATGGCAGCGTGATCTTGTTCTCTTTCACGATCTGATCAAGCACCCACGGAAAGATCAGCCACTCGGAAAAGAACGTCGGGCGGATATGGACGGTGGGCACGCCAGACCAGTCAAGTACGCGCTCCGCGATCCAGTGGTCGCGCGCGGCGTGACTCAATGAATCTTCCCGAGCGGAAATCTGCGACATTTCCACCACGACCTCGACGCCGGCTCGCCGGGCGGCATCCGCAAAATAGGCGGTCGCCTGAATGTAGCCAGGACGCACGGGATAGCACAGGTAGGCGCCTGTGACCCCCTCCATCGCACGAATGATGTCGTCATGTTCAAGGAGGTCGCCAACGAATATTTCGGCGCCCTCGCTCCGAAGCGCTGCGCTGCGTTCGTCCTCTTGGTGCACAAAAGCCCGAACCGCATGACCTCCATTGAGAAGGTGGCGAATGGTGTAGACGCCCGTTTTTCCCGTAGCGCCGGTGACGAGGTATTTGCGTTGCTGCATGGTGAATACTCCAAAGTTAAGGAACACACATTGCTCGCGCCGATATCACGTATCAGGCGTTACCAATTCAAGAAGGTTGCGCAGTAGCGCACCGCTGTCAGCTATCGAAAGGAGCGTGATCAATCAGGTCGCACACATTCGGGCAATCGAACCCGTGCACGTGACGACGTCCGACGTCAGCGAGCCCAGTGCCAATCGCGGTGTGAGGTTTCTTCTTGGCCACTTCAGCGACCGCTTGGGTAAACGCGGCTTTCATGCCAATGCGGGGGTAGAGGGCCAGCGTATCCTCGACCAGCGATGGCGTGATTTCCTCCAGCCGTAATCCCATCACGTCGACATGGGCGCCCATGTAGATCAGGGCGATCTCTGGCTGCTTGCGGTCGGCGATGCCGGCACTGGAGTGAAGGGCGATCGCATCCCAAACCAGCTCGGCTTTCGATTCCGGGTAACCGTTGTCCAGCAGGAAGCGGCTGGCGGCGTCGGCGCCGTCGACCTCAAAGCGTTGGTCGGCCGCAAACTCGTACGTCAGACCCAGGTCGTGCAGCAGGGCGGCGAGATAGACGGCCTCACGGTCGTATTTCAGGCCTCGCTGCCGGCCGAGGAACTCGGCAAACCACCACGTGCGATGCACATGGTGCAGGAGCGCTGTCGAGTGAACGCGTTCTACGAGGAACGAGGCCTTGCGAGCGAGTTCAGAGTCTGGAGCGCTGAAGCCGCCGATGATGACTGGGGTACTCATGTTTGCTTCCGGGGATTAAGTTGGCTTGCAGTTCATTCTAAGTAGTCGCTATTGGCAAAATTGACTATTTTCAGATGATTTGTGCCAATATGCGAAGCAGCTCAATGCGGGAGATCGCTGTGAGAAAAACAAAGAAATCAGTCCATTCCTTTGTCGGCGTAGCGCAAAAACGAGTGGTGATTCTAGGGTTGCCGCCCGTGGATTCGCTTGATGTGATCGGCCCGGCAGAGGTGTTTGCCTATGCGAACAATCTGCACCGTGGTGACGCTGCCCCCTACACACTCGAACTCGTTTGTGCGGGTGCCAATGAACACCTGGAAAGCAGCACCGGCATCGCACTTATGGCGCACAAGACGCTTGAACAGGAGCGTCTTGAAAACAAGCCCATCGACACGTTGATCGTGACGTCGGGCTGGAAAGCCATGGATCATCTGGATCAAACGGCCATCGAGTGGATCCGCACGCGAGCCAGAGATGTCAGGCGTGTGTGTTCGATCTGTGTCGGGGCCTTCGCCTTGGCCGAAACAGGGCTTCTGGATGGTCGAAAGGCAACAACCCACTGGCGGATGGCACGCAGCCTGGCCGATCGCTATCCCAGCGTGCAGGTGGACCCCAATCCGATTTGGATCAAAGACAGCAACGTGTACACCTCGGCAGGCATATCGGCGGGAATCGATCTTGCGCTTGCATTGGTCAGCGAAGACCTGGGTGACGACATCGCTTTGGAGGTCGCGAAAAATCTGGTTCTGTTTCTGCGACGTCCAGGCGGCCAGGCACAGTTCAGCGTTGCACTCCAGTCGCAGCATGCGACAGGTTCGAACCTGGATGAGTTATGCGTATGGATCAGTGAGCATCTGCATACGGAGCTGACGGTCGAGATACTTGCAGACAGGCTCGCCACCAGCGTGAGGACCTTGATTCGCATGTTTCAGCGGGAGTTCAAGACAACGCCTGCGAAGTACGTCGAGGACGTCCGGGTCGAAGCGGCCTGTCGGCAAATAGAGCTGGGAAGACGGTCGATGGAGGAGGTTGCGCGCCGATGCGGCTACCACAGTGTCGACGTGCTCAGAAAAGCCTTCGTGCGACGCATGGGGGTGAGTCCAAAGGAGTACGCACAACGTTTCGCGCCGACTAAAGAGCCCGCTTAGGCATGCCCGTTCGACGAGCATGGGCAAGTAGAATGTGAACGCTGCTCAGCACTAATGTGACTTGTCATGGTCAATAAACCCCGCGCGACCGTCAGCGGTCGTACTGCCCGGCGCCGACCGGATCCGTATCGGCATTTTGATCAAGGACAGTGAAAGCATGCTCACCGCAATATAATCCGCAACCGCCTCCACCTGGCCCCGTGAATCGGGACTCGCCGTACGTTTACCCCTCAATCCAATTCGAAGATTTAAAGCATGCACCTACGCAAAATTGCAGTTGGGCTGTCGGCCCTTGTTTTGCTCTCGACCGGGGCACAAGCCCGCAGTCTGCTGGACCTCCTCAACCCCCCCAGCCACCATCAGGAACAAGCGTCCCACTCGGGCTCGATCAGCCAGAACGCGGCCCTGGAACTCTATTCAAACAAACAGAAACAGGCATCGTTTGACGGCTGCGCGGATCTGTTCCCGGCAGCGAAACCGATCAACACCGCCACTGTGCCTGCCACAATGAAACCCTTGGCCCTGTGCTCCGACAACTTCGCGGTGCTGTACTCGCAAACCAGCAAGACGCCGCTGGTAGTGGTCGAACGCCTTAATGCCGCCCAGCTGCAGGATGCCAAAGGGGAGGAGCGCACCAACCAGTTCTACCCGGACCCACGCATCCCCAAGAGTGGGCGGGCAGAGTTGAGCGACTACCGTAGCCAACATCCGGCCGTGGACCGTGGCCATCAATCCCCGGCAGCCGATGCACCGAACCCCAATGCAATGGCCCAATCCTTTGCGCTGTCGAACATGGTGCCGCAAGACCCAACCAACAACCGGAAGATCTGGAGTAAGGTCGAGTCCGATGTCAGAAAGTTTGCCAAACGAGCCGATGGCAATGTCTTTGTCTTTACCGGCCCGCTCTTTGATTCAGGCCACGCCACCGTCGGCGACAACAAGGTCTGGGTGCCGACCCGCCTGTTCAAGCTGGTTTACGACGCATCGTCCAAGCGTGCCTGGGCTTACGTACTGCCCAACGCTGAAACCCGTATCGAGAAGCCGATGGACTATGACGCTTTCGTAAAGAGTACCGGGCTCAACTTGCTGGGGAATCTACCGGTCACAGGTTCCGTGGGACGCTCTTGATGGCTTGCACCCCAAAGGCTGGATGCACCGATGGGATTTGTCATTTGCATGTGATTGAAATAAAAACCATCGGGTAATCCGTAGCAGCTGCCGAGCCGGCGAGGTTGCGTTCGGCTGCGAAGCAGTCGTCAAACCGGAACTTGCGGTGCGTCAGGCAGACCGCGCAAGCCGAATTCACGACTGCTGTGCAGCCGAACGCAGCCTCGCAAGCTCGGCAGCTGCCACAGAGAGTGTGTCGCGGCTAGCGCGCCGCCCAGGCATTGAAACGCGCCGATTCTGTTGATGGATGAAGGGAAGTCGTGATGAACCTTGCCGACAATTACATTGGCAACTTCGTCAAGGAGTGAGCCAGGGGCGGGTGATCAGCGTCGAGGCGATCATGCGGGCGTCAAACGAGCCTCAGGTCCCGCGCTACCCCGTGTAGTACTTATCCCAGAGCTTGTTGCGGAATCGCTTGCCCGGATCGTATTGCGCCTTGAGTGCGAACAGGCGTCGCGCATTGGGGTAGGCACGTGAGAACTGCTCTCGCGTCGCATGCAACTGGTAGGGCAGATAATAAGTCCCCCCAAGCGACAACGCGGCGTCGATAAGTTCGCGCGTCCACACGCCGACTTTTTCACGGTCGGCCACGCTAACGTGTTGCCAGTAATAGAGTACGAATGAAAACACTTCTTCGCGTGCCCAAGACAGGCACGAGTCGGGGTCGCCCGGCGAGTGCCGGATAGAGACGTTGACGGCGTCAACGCGGTACGCCTGCAGGATGGTGGTCAATTGCTGTACGAACGCGTTGAGCCGGGCGACCGGTACAAAATACTCCTGCAACGCGTAGGTGCTGTTTCGGGTTGCAATAGGCCCGAGCGAGGCGACATCCGCACTGGCCTCGTAGTTGCGCCGTACAACCGGGTGGCTGAGGTAGCGCAGTGGATCGATCACATCCTTGCGAATCAACGGGCCGCCGGGAAGTTTGGCCACACTCCACATGGCGATCTGGTCGAACCTGTACGATTGCCCCGGTGCGACCAGCCTGTCTTCGACTGTCAGCTCTTTGTCCGTGGTGCGCCAGGTGACGGAGGTGGCCTGATCAAAGTAGGGGGGCGCCAGATCGGCGTTGTGCAGGATTGCCTGTTCGTTCCCGCGGATCTGCTCATTGAAAAATGTCGGGTAATTGGCAACTGACATTCGGTGTACCTGGCGCTCCATCGTGACGTTGGACGCAAGGTCCAATTCGACCTCAGTGATGACCCCCAGTGCGCCATAGCCACCGATGGCTGCGTGGAACAAGTCGGCATTTGCGGTGCGGGACGCTTCTACTACCGAACCGTCGGCGAGCACCAGTTGGAGGGAGCGCACCGAGTTGATCACCGGGCCGGCACCGACATAACGCCCATGCGCATTGACCGACAGTGCCCCGCCGACGGTAAAGTTGGCATAGCTCTGCATGATCTTTACCGAAAGGTCGTGTGGGTCGATGACCGACTGCAGGTCGCGCCACCGAATCCCTGCTTGCACGCGTATGAGCCTGTTCTCGGGCGAGTAATGGATGACCTGATTGAACTGACGCATGTCGATGTGCAGGCTGTCCTCGGTGGCAATCTGTCCGCCCATGCTATAGCGGCCACCACCAATGCAGACCGGGCCAGATCCTGCGGCGAGCGCTTGCCGAATATCATCCGTCGTATGCGGGGTGAGGAGACGGTTAACCCCAATCGGGTTGAGAAGCGTGACGTCGTTAACCAGGACGCCTGAAGACGCAGCCCATAACCGCCAAGGCGACAGTGCATTGACTGCTATGCAGGTCATGCCAGCCTCGAGTAGTTTGCGCCGTGTGAACTTCACTGTGCCTCACGCCTCGCCTGAGGCTGCTCTATTCCCGAGGCATCTCATCGCTCAGCCACCAACAACAACGACTGCGGCACCGGACTTTGCGGGTGCTGCGGCTCCTGCAGGGCGGCCAGCCGAAAACCGGCCATGTCCAGGGCGTTGAGCCAACTGGACATGGTGCGCGAGTACCACGGCATGGGTCGCCACTGCCCCTTGAACCCGGCGAAGGTTTCTTCCCGCCAACCGTCCTGATAGTCGCCCGCCGCCGCGGTCCACGGATGCAGCGTCTGGATCACCAGCGCGCCGCCCGGGGCGAGCAGGGCGTTCATGGCGGCGAGCAGGGGGATGATGTCCTGGTGCAACAGGGCGAAGTTGGCGCAGATCAGGTCGTAGTCGCTGCCGATGTCCACCTTCGCCTCTACCAACTCTTCATAGCTCGCCAAATGCACCCGCGAAGAACCCGCCGCCCGCGCTGCCTCGACCAGCGTCGCGTCGCCATCCACACCGACCGCGTTGATGGCCCGTTCAGCCAGCGCGCGCAACAGCCAGCCCTCGCCGCAGCCCAGGTCGAGCACACGCTCGGGCTGGCGGCCCAGTATCGCCAGCAGGATTGCCTGGTCGGTGACCTTGAGGCGGCTTTCGATGGCGCCGCTGCGGATGGCCTCAATCCAGGATTGAGCGTTGTGGTGCCAGCTCTGGAGGAGGGTGGATTCGAGGGTGGGCATTTCGATGTCCGCAGTGATGGGTTGGAGGGAAGAATAGGACAAGTGCCGGTGTGGCGGACCTTGTCGGTGGCGCTTTATCTGCGTCCGGTCGAAATGACCGTCAATCCGGGGATAGAACTCGTTGCTTGAAGCGATCTGGCCAACGGCTGCGCACAGTCGTTCGGCATGATCTAAGCTCCTCAAGGTATGGCTTTTCGAGCAGGGGTTTCCATGCGAAACACACCTGATAACAGTCTGAAAATAGCGTTGAAAGCCTGTAGAGACAGCTTTGTTTCTGTTGGCTTTTTCAGCTTTTTCATCAACGCGCTGATGCTCGTTCCTACCTTCTATATGCTTCAGGTATATGGACGAGTGGTAACCAGCGGAAGTCTGACTACCCTGGCCATGCTGACGTTGATCATGACCGGGCTGGTGGTCACGCTCGGCGCGCTGGAATGGGTCCGTTCGCGCATCATGGTTCGGGTCAGTACCCGGCTGGATGTGTTGCTGGGTCGCCAGGTCTATAAGGCCAGTTTCAAACGGGCGCTGGAAAGTGGCGGCATGGATGCCTCGGCCCAGTCGCTCAATGACTTGACGGGCTTGAGACAGTTTCTCTCCGGCAATGGATTGTTCGCCTTTTTCGATGCGCCCTGGTTGCCTATCTATGTCGCTGTGATGTTCATGTTCCATCCCTGGTATGGCTGGGTGGCGGTGGGCAGTGCGTTGTTGTTGTTATTGCTCGCGTTTCTCAACGAGAGGTTGACGGGGCCGGCACTTGCCCAGGCTAACAAGGAACATATTGGCGCGACGCTCCACACCACGAAAAATCTGCGCAACGCTGAAGTCATCGAGTCCATGGGCATGCTTGATACCCTGATGGACCGTTGGGGGCGTCGCCAGAGAAATGTCCTGTTGCTGCAGTCCGGGGCGAGCGATAGAGGTGGCATCATCAGCACGCTTTCCAGGTCTTTCCGGATCCTGGTGCAATCGCTGATCCTGGGCCTGGGGGCGTACCTGACCGTGGACCACCAGGTGGGGCCAGGCATGGTGTTTGCCGGGTCCGTGCTGCTAGGGCGTGCATTGGCCCCCATCGATCTGATTATCGGCAGCTGGAAGGGCTTTATTGCGGCCCGTTCGCAGTACCGCCGTCTCAACGACATCCTCGACAAACAACAGGCTCAGCCCGAGCGCATGTCATTGCCTGCGCCCCAGGGGCATGTGCAGGTGGAGAATCTGATCGTCTCGGCACCAGGCTCGAAAACCCCGATCATCAAAAACATGAGTTTCAGCGTACCTGCCGGCTGCATTGTCGGAATCATCGGTCCAAGTGCCGCGGGCAAGTCCACCCTGGCCAGGGCACTGATGGGGGTATGGGCGCCGCAGCATGGGGTGGTCCGGCTCGATGGCGCGGACATCTGTGCGTGGGACAAACATGAACTTGGGCCGTACATAGGTTACTTGCCCCAGGACATCGAATTATTCGAAGGCAGCGTCAGCGAGAACATTGCCCGCTTCGCCGAGGTCGATTCCGAGAAAGTCGTTCTGGCGGCCAAGTCTGCCGGCGTTCACGAAATGATTCTGCTGTTGCCCGATGGCTATGACACCGTCATTGGCAGCGATGGCGTCATGCTGTCGGGAGGGCAGCGCCAACGCATAGGCCTGGCCCGTGCCCTGTATGGCAACCCGCGGCTGATTATCCTCGACGAGCCCAATTCCAATCTCGACGAAGTCGGTGATCGTGCCCTGGCGGTGGCCATCCAGCAGCTCAAGCTGACAGGTGCAACCGTTTTTGTGATTACCCACCGAACCAACATTGTGTCCCAACTTGACCGGCTGATGGTGATGAGTGATGGCGCTATCAGTCTCTATGGACCACGCGAACAAGTGCTGGCCGAACTCGCGCAGCGGGCACAAAAGCACGCCACGCAAGCGGGCGCAAGCGTGGCTTCGGTGGCTACTCGCAAGGGTGATGCCGATGAACAGTACGATGCTCAGTCGTCAAACAGATAACTTCGCCGACCTGGCGGTATCTGATCGAAAGATCCGTCGCCTGGGTTTTGGCATTGTCTTGATGATCTTCGGGGTGTTCGGCACCTGGGCGGCGGTCGCACCGCTCGATGGTGCGGCTTACGCGCCTGGCGTGGTCACCGTGCAGGCTTACCGGAAAACGGTACAACACCTCGAAGGTGGCATCGTCAAACAGGTGTTGGCCCATGACGGTGACATCGTCAAGCAAGATGACCCGCTGATTATTCTCGATGATTCCCAGCTGCGATCCGAATACGAGATGACCCGAAGCCAGCTCATTGCCGCCAGAGCCATGGAGGCAAGACTCAAGGCTGAGCGGGACAATCTGCCAGTAATTGGCTTTGACGTCATGACCGATTCCGACAGTCAGCGAGGTGCCGAAGCGCGCCAGGGCGAGACCCAGGTATTCAACGCACGACGGGGGTCACGGCTGGGCCAGATATCGGTTCTGAAAGAGCGCATTGGTCAGTTGAATCAACAGATCAAGGGGCTGGAGGCGATGATCGGGGTCAAGGGCCAACTGAATAAATCCTACAGCGGTGAAATCGTTGAATTGACCGACATGTTGTCGCAAGGATTCGTCGACAAACAACGGCTGCTTGAGCAGCAGCGCAAGCTTGAAATGGTCAAGTCCGAATTGGCCGACCATCGTTCGACCATCACCAGGACTCGCCTGCAGATCAATGAAACACAGCTGCAGATTCTACAAGTCGATAAAGACTTCAATGCCGATGTCGCCAAACAATTGGCCGATGTTCAGACCAAAATCTACGACCTGCAAGAGAAGGCTTCCGCCCTGGAGGACCGGCTCAGCCATATCATCATCCGCGCACCTGAGTCGGGCATGGTGATTGGCATGACGGTGCATACGATTGGCGGTGTCGTGCGCTCGGCGACGCCTCTGCTGGACATTGTTCCCTCGGTTTCTGAACTGGTCATAGAGGCCCAGGTGGCGCCGGTCGATATCGATCGCATCGCCATCGGCAAGCGTGCCGATATCCGTTTCGGTGCGTTCAACAGTGCGACCACGCCGGTGATCCAGGGCGAGGTCATCAATGTCTCGGCGGACCGGCTGGTCAACGAAAAGAGCGGGACTCCCTATTACCTGGCCCGGGTCCGGGTTACCGAAGCCGGTGTGCGCGCCTTGGGTGATCGCAAATTACTGCCGGGGATGCCTGCGGACGTGTTGATCATCACAGGGCAACGCACGCTGTTGCAATACCTGATGCAGCCGGCCCGCAATGCCATCTCTCAATCGATGATCGAGGAATGATCGTGCGAATGCCAGCAGCTCTGCCGGGCGGTCTGCTCATGTTTGCACTGGGCAGCGATATTGCCTTGGCGCAAACCACTGCGCCGTCACCGACCGGGGTCAATGCCTCGACGTATTCCACTGACCTCATGCAGTTGTATCGCGAAGCCCGGCTGGAAGATCCGCGAGTATTGGCCTCGTATGCGCGAGCGAAGGCGGGCGAGGAACATCAACGCGAGGCCCTGGGCTCGCTGTTGCCACAGGTATCGCTCAACGCCGGGCAGAACCGGATTCATCAGGAGAGCGACCTGGTGCAGCGCAGTTACGATAGCGAAATCTACAGCCTGGTGCTGCGTCAGTACCTCTACAACAAGGCCGCGTGGGAGAACTACCAAAGATTCAAAAGCCTGGCCAAGCAAACCGAATCGGAAGCGCAGGAGGCCCAGGCCGAGGCCACCGTGGATTTGGCCCAGCGTTACTTCGCCGCGTTGGCGGCCGAGGATGAACTGGAGTTGGTAAAGGCGGAGCGTCAAACCACGCAAAAGAGTCTGGACAGAGTCAATGCGTTGTACGAAAAGCAGCTGGCGTTGATTACCGATCAGCTCGACCTCAAGGCCCGGGTCGATTTGCTGGCAGCGCAGGAACTGGATGCCCGGAACCAGGCCAGTATCACTCGCGAGGCGCTGGCGGAGATCGTCGGCCGGCCGGTCAAGGAGAAGCTCAACCGGATTCGCGATGACGTGCAACTGCAGGTGTCGGCGCAGAGTCTTGAATCGTGGGTCCGCGAGGGTATAGAGCAAAACCCGGCGCTCAAGGCCAACCAAAGCGGCGTCGAAGCAGCAGGTGCTGCGTTGCGCGGCGGCAAGGGCGGGCACTATCCGACCGTGAGCCTTACTCTGAGCGCACAGCAGACCAACGAGGGCTACAACAACTCCCTGGCGCCGCGCACCGACAGTTATGTCGCCGGTATTGGCGTGCAAGTGCCGCTGTACAGCGGCGGCTCAACCTCGGCGCGGGTGCGTGGGCTCTACCAGGATCAGATTGTGGCAGAGCAGCAACTGGAATCGGTCCAGCGCCAGGTGGTCAAGGAGATCACCACCGCTTACCTGACCGCCAACTCGAGCGCAGAAAAGATCAGTGCGAGCCGGCATGCCCTGGCCTCGGCACAGCTGTCCAGAGTGGCGGCAGAGAAAGGACTCAGTTACGGAATGGTCAATGCCGTCGATGTACTGACCAGCGTACGCAACGAATTCCGGGCTCGTCGTGATCTGCTCAAGACGCAATACGACTTCGTCACCAATGTCTTCACGCTCAATCGCTGGGCGGGAAAACCGCCTGTCGAGGGTGTCGAAAACGTCAATGCCTGGTTGAGCCCCGGCAGCTCCAGCAAAAACCTCACATCCCCCTGATCCTGCCAGCAATACCGACGTTGTATACCCTCCAGCCAGACTGGTTTTTCAGTGCCTGCCCCACGGGCCTGAGGCCGGCTTGCGGGTGGTTCGGCGAGGTAGATTTCGCCGATAAATTGACGGTTGTTTTATTGTCATACTTTGCTGCGCGCCACTCGTCGGTTAATTGACGATTTTGATCGGGTCAGGCTTTGACCGCAGGTCGCCGGCGGCGAGCCTAAGACCTTGATTTTCTAGGGTTGAGGGCACCCTGGGGAACGTCGGCCGGGCTACCTGTATGAGGCTAAGTCGACGACTGGCAAATGGCTAGGCTGGCAGTGCGCCGGGCTGGCCTAGACTCAGTTGAGCGGTTCGAGGGAGCACATCATCAAGCGCAAACTATTGATGATTATTCCTGTTTCTGTTGTCTCGATGGCTTTTGCCCGGCTTCTGGGAACGTCCGCAATCCCTGCCGGTGCAACGGGTGGAAGTGTCCCAAAGGCTAATACCCGGGCGGGCACTGTCAAGGCCTGTCGGCGCTCGCATCTGTCCTTCAATCGTGGTGGCCAGGTGATTGAGCTGCTGATCCAGGAAGGCCAACGGGTGGAGGCCATCGTTCATATTCCAAGGGAGTCAGGACGGTAATGACGACCCAAATAAAACCAATACGCGTGATGCTGATCGATTGTCGTCCCCTTGTTCTGATGGGCCTTCAGGACTTGATCAATGCCCGCAAGCCTCAGATGGAAGTGAGCGGTCAGGCCACCACCTATACCAAAGCGCTGGATCTTGCCGATCAGTTGCGTCCCGATGTCATTTTTTTCAGTTTCTTTCCGGATGCGCTGAACCCATTGGCGGTCGTCGCGGGGCTCGCCCGCAGCGCCGAAATGAAAGTCCTGGTGCTCAAGAGCCTGTACGAAGCCGTCCCCGTTGCCCAGGCGATAGAGGCGGGTGCACGCGGCGTCGTGCTGGCGGAAGACCCGACGGAATCGATCATCCGAGCCATCATCCAGGTCCACCATCGCGACATCGGGCTGGATAGAGCCTGGGTCGGTGGGCTTTCCGACTATGCCGCGACCGGGCATATTCCTTTGAAATGCAATTCGGAGCAGGCGAAACAGGCGCGGCTGACGCTGCGTGAAAGGGAACTGATTCGCGCCATCGTGGGGGATCCGTCTGCCAAATACATGTGCATCGCCGGGCGCTTGGGTATCAGCGAGCACACCGTGCACAATCACCTCAGTAACATTTATCAAAAGCTTGATCTCGTTAACCGTATCGACTTGCTGATATACGCACAGAAGCACGGGCTCACCAACAATGAAGAACCGCCCGAGTCCACTTGGGTTGAACTGCATTGAATTTCTTTGGGGCACCCAGGCCGTCACTGTGTCGCCATCCGTGAATCTCATATCAGACCTGTAAGGCATGCGAGGGTGGCTTCTACGCCACCCTCGCATTCTTTCACGCGCGCGCTTCCTCAGGCGCTGCCATGGACAATGTCAGTACTCAGCAGATCGACCCCGACCAAGGTGATGGTCGTTATTTGTCCGCCCGTTTCGGTAACCGTCACGATGCTGTTTGCGCCGCTGTTGTCGATCTGGGCAACGGAGCTCTGGTCGCCGTTGAGCACCAGCGTGTCGCGCAAGCCTGCGCTCGCATCGAAGCCGGTGACCTGGTACTTGTTTTGGGTGAATGACAAATCGATGTTGAAGGCATCCCGTTCACCGCTCGTGCCCACCAGCGTGAAGTCGAAGGTGGTGCCCAGGTCGTTGGCGAACAGGTTGGCGTCGAACGCACTCGTCGCCGAGTCTCCATCCTTGTCCGTCAGCGTCGCGTTGAACGCCAGCTTGACATCGCTGGCCAGGTTCTCGGTCTGCTGAATGAACTGGATCACCGGGATCTTGACATCGCCTCGGCCCATCGTGAGTTGAACCGCGTCAATCAGCAGCGAGCCTTGCTTCTGAACGAGGAAGGACACTTGTCCGCCGGCCTCCGGCGTCACGGTGTTCACCTCGGTGAGGTTCGAGGTCGAGCCATCCTCGTAGTAGATCCTGTAGTACAGGTCCTCGGTCGCCGTGTTGTAACCCCCCACGGAGTTGTCGATAAAGATCTTCATGCCCGTCAGCAGGCTTTCCGGATTGATCACGAAGCTTTCATCGGCATTGCTGATGGCCACCAGGCTGTCTCCCTGGAGAATGTTATTGGCGACGCCGATGCCGGACGTGCTGACGTTCATGGCCGCCGAGTCGATGTACGACGGCAGCGGGGTGGTCTGTATCTGGGCTTCGGTGGGGTCGGGTTTACCTAGCCCGATGCCGGTCAGGATGTCCGCAGTCGACGCCGTTGCCTTTGCGGAAAAGAACACAATCTCCTCTGATGGCGAAGGGATGGTCGGTGGATTCTGCGCCGGGATCAGCAACGTGCGCACTGGATCCGGGCCACCGGCACTGAGCGAACCGTCGGCACTGCTGAGCACAATCGTCGAACTGAAGCCTTGCACCAGGTCCAGTGTGTAGCTGCCATTGGCATAGGCGGTCAGCGTGTAGTCGACGGAGGTATTCGCGGTGGCGGCGTTGTTGTCGAAATCGCCGGTCAACGTGCCTGCAAAGTGGAACGCGCCGTTGACGTCCGGTGAGGGCGACTGCTCGGTGAGTGTGCCGGTTCCGGTCGTGGTCGTGTTGTCTGGCCGGACGAGGGTGAACTGGTTATTCACCAACGAAATATCCAGACCGGTTGCACCCAGCCCGTCGGCTCCGTTCGAATGATCCCAGTACCCTTGTTGTGGAAGGACACTACCGGTCCCGATCAGGTTGCCGAAGGCGAGTGATGGGCCGTCGTCCTTGAACACCAGGTTCTGGCCGATGTTGAGGGTCGCCTGGGCGCTGTCACCGTCCCCATCGGTCTTGGTCGCTATCAGCGTCACCAGGTTGTCCGCGGTCAGGGTCTTCGAGTCATCGGGATTGGTCGCGTTGGGATGCACTACCGCGCGGAGTTGGTCGAGGGTGACGTCACCGTTGGCGGCGACGCTGGCCGTGAACACCAGCAAGTTGCTGGTGGCCGTGCGGCCTTCGACCACGCCGCCGTTGAGCGACAGGTTGACCGCCTGGCCGCTGGCCGTGTCCACCAGCCCGGAGGCACCCACCACCACGCCCAGCGCATAGGTCAGTGTGCCGGCCCCGTCAGCGCCAAACGCCGAGGTGAAGTTGGCGGCAAAGCTCTTGGTATCGTTGGTCGCCAGTACCGTCTCGTCGACTGTCAGCGTCGGTTCCGTGCCGGTGGTGCTGATGCTGGGTCCGTCGTCCTTGAATACCAGATTCTGGCCGATGTTGAGGGTGGCCTGCGCGCTGTCGCCGTCCTTGTCGGTCTTGGTCGCTGTCAGCGTCACTAGGTTGTCCGCCGTCAGGGTTTTCGAGTCATCGGGATTGGTCGCGTCGGGATGCACCACGGCCCGGAGTTGGTCAAGGGTGACGTTGCCGTTGGCGGCCACGCTGACCGTGAATACCAGATCGTTGCTAATCGCCGTGTGGCCTTCTACCACGCCGCCGTTGAGCGACAGGTTGACCGCCTGGCCCGTGGCCGTATCCACCAGCCCGGAGCCAGCCGCCACCACGCCTAGGGCATAGGTCAGCGTGCCGGCACCGTCAGCGCCAAACGCCGAGGTGAAGTTGGCGGCAAAGCTCTTGGTATCGTTGGTTGCCAGTACCGTTTCGTCCACCGTCAGCGTTGGCTCGGTGCCGGTGGTGCTGATGCTGGGGGCGTCATCCTTGAACACCAGGTTCTGGCCGATGTTGAGGGTGGCCTGGGCGCTGTCGCCGTCCTTGTCGGTCTTGGTCGCGGTCAGCGTCACCAGGCTGTCCGAGGTCAGGGTTTTCGAATCATCGGGATTGGTCGTGTCGGGATGCACCACAGCGCGGAGCTGGTCGAGGGTGACGTCGCCATTGGCGGCGACGCTGACTGTGAACACCAGCTGGCTGGTGGTGGCCGTACGGCCTTCCACCACGCCGCCGTTGAGCGACAGGTTGACCGCCTCACCGGTGGCCGTATCCGTCAACCCGGAGCCACCCGCCACCACGCCCAGCGCATAGGTCAGCGTACCCGCACCGTCAGCGCCAAATGCCGAGGTGAAGTTAGCCGCAAAGCTCTTGGTATCGTTGGTCGCCAGCACTGTTTCGTCCACCGTCAGCGTCGGTTCCGTGCCGGTGGTGCTGATGCTGGGGGCGTCATCCTTGAACACCAGGTTCTGGCCGATGTTGAGGGTGGCCTGGGCGCTGTCGCCGTCCTTGTCGGTCTTGGTCGCGGTCAGCGTCACCAGGCTGTCCGAGGTCAGGGTTTTCGAATCATCGGGATTGGTCGTGTCGGGATGCACCACAGCGCGGAGCTGGTCGAGGGTGACGTCGCCATTGGCGGCGACGCTGACTGTGAACACCAGCTGGCTGGTGGTGGCCGTACGGCCTTCCACCACGCCGCCGTTGAGCGACAGGTTGACCGCCTCACCGGTGGCCGTATCCGTCAACCCGGAGCCACCCGCCACCACGCCCAGCGCATAGGTCAGCGTACCCGCACCGTCAGCGCCAAATGCCGAGGTGAAGTTAGCCGCAAAGCTCTTGGTATCGTTGGTTGCCAGTACCGTTTCGTCCACCGTCAGCGTTGGCTCGGTGCCGGTGGTGCTGATGCTCGGTCCGTCGTCCTTGAACACCAGGTTCTGGCCGATGTTGAGGGTGGCCTGGGCACTGTCGCCGTCCTTGTCGGTCTTGGTCGCTATCAGCGTCACCAGGTTGTCCGCGGTCAGGGTCTTCGAATCATCGGGATTGTTCGCATCGGGATGCACCACAGCGCGTAGCTGGTCGAGGGTGACATCACCGTTGGCGGCCACGCTGACCGTGAACACCAGATCGTTGCTAATCGCAGTGCGGCCTTCCACCACGCCGCCGTTAAGCGACAGGTTGACCGCCTGGCCCGTGGCCGTGTCCACCAGCCCGGAGCCAGCCGCCACCACGCCCAGCGCATAGGTCAGCGTGCCGGCACCATCGGCGCCAAACGCCGAGCTGAAGTTGGCGGCAAAGCTCTGGGTGTCGTTGGTTGCCAGCACCGTTTCGTCCACTGTCAGCGTTGGCTCGGTGCCGGTGGTGCTGATGCTCGGTCCGTCGTCCTTGAACACCAGGTTCTGCCCGATGTTGAGGGTGGTCTGTGCACTGTCGCCGTCCTTGTCGGTTTTGGTTGCGGTCAGCGTCACCAGGCTGTCCGAGGTCAGGGTCTTCGAGTCATCGGGATTGGTCGTGTCGGGATGCACCACAGCGCGGAGCTGGTCGAGGGTGACGTCGCCATTGGCGGCCACGCTGACCGTGAATACCAGATCGTTGCTCAGCGCCGTGCGGCCTTCGACCACGCCGCCGTTAACCGACAAATTCACCACTTGGCCGGTGGCCGTGTCGGTCAACCCGGAGGCACCTGCCACCACGCCCAGCGCATAGGTCAGCGTGCCCGCACCATCAGCGCCAAACGCCGAAGTGAAGTTAGCCGCAAAGCTCTTGGTATCGTTGGTCGCCAGTACCGTCTCGTCCACCGTCAGCGTTGGCTCGGTGCCAGTGGTGCTGATGCTCGGCCCGTCGTCTTCGAAGATCATCTTGGAGCCGATTTCGGCGGTTGACGTGCTGGACTGCAGCACCTTGAAGCCGCCAATGTCGAAGTCAGCGTGCGTCTTGTCGCCGTTCTTGTCGGTCAGCAACCCGGCGTTCTCGATCATCACGCGGTTGTGGTCGGTCGCCGTGCTGTAGGTGATCTGCGAGTCGGTCGGAACGCCGGTGATCAGCACCGTGCCGTCGGCGTTGTAAGTGATGACGACGCCGCTGACGGGGGCGCCCGCGAATGTCTTCACGGTGACACTGCCGTTGGTGATCGCGACCTTTTCGGTGCTGTCGTTGGCGTAGCTGTTGACGAAGTTAACGCCGCTCTGCGACCCGCTGACGTTGTCGGCGTTCTTGACGGCGGTGAGCAACAGCTTCGCGGTCGTGCCGCCCGTCTCCTGCACGACCTTGAAGGTCGCGGAGCGGGCGCCGAAGTACTGGGTGAAGTCGATGTTCTGTTCGACACCCGCTTCGCCCGGGCTCAGGTTGGGAATCGTGAAGTCCGCCTTGGCACCGGTGACGAAGCTGAAGCGCAGGCCTTCCTGTTCGGTGATTGCCTGGTTGTTGGTGCCCAGGGTTGTGCTGCCGCCGCCCTGGCTGCTGTTGACCGTGTCGGCGCTGGTGATGGCAGCACTGCTTGCCGACTGATCCAGCGGATCCCTGCCGGTGACGACGATAGAGACACCGGGAATCCGGCCGTTCACATCGGCCGTCGCGCCCATGGTCGTGAACATCAGGAACAGCTGCTGGCCCGACGGCGCATTGGCCAGACTGAATTCCGCGTCCTGACCGGCTCCGATGAACACCTTATTCAGCAGATTGACCGCATCGTCGGGATTGCTAGCGTCTGGATGCTTGAGCGGTTGGTACTCCACGGTCCAGATCTTGCCGCCCGAGACCGGCGATCCGGTTTCTTCGATATAGGCCGCGAACACGATCGCGCCGCTTGCGCTTCCGGCTCGCCCCAGAAGGATGTTGTTGTTCGTGTCGGTATAGAGAAGGATGTTGGCGCCATCGAGGGTATCCAGTCCGCTGTCCAGGCCATTGAGCGGTACGCCGGTGTTGTCGACGAAACTGATATCGGTAATATTTGCTCCGGGGTCAGCGGAGACGCTGAACGCATTGCTGCCGGTGTTGCCTGCGGCACCGGTGTAGCCGCTCAAGGCCGCACCCGTTGCGGTACCTGCTGCCAGTGCGGTCAAACGGGCAGAGAAAGTCGAGGGCAGGGACGCTACCAGAATGTCGTTGTCATTCGCGTCTCCTGCAGGGCTTGGCGTGGCGGTGGCGTTTTGCAACCCGGCCGTTTCGTCCAGCGAAACGCTCGCGCCGCCGGCCACGACGCTCATAGGGTTGGCCGTAAGCGACGTTGTCATCACTGAATCGAGGGTCGGAATGTATAGGAGGGCAGGGTCGCTCGTTAGCGATGAATTTTGCTCGCCGATAGCCATGACTTTCTCCAAAGCAAGTGCGGTCATCGAGGCCTGACCGTTGACCTTTGGTCGCAACTATGGAGAAGCGCCGGGAATTGCGCATCAGCCGAAACTCCCACGCGGGCTGGGAGTTTCAGACTAGCCATCCTCGTTGGAGGCCTGTCGCAGGGTGCCCGGCGTGGTACTCGAGCGCTCACAATGAATGCGATTGATGCGGATCTGATAGTGGAACTGCAAAAAAATGCGAGGGTGGTTTCCACCACCCTCGCATCCTTTCACGCATGCGCTGCCTCAGGCGCTGCCATGGACAATGTCGGTATTCAGAACATCAACCCCGACCAAGGTGATGGTCGTGATTTGTCCGCCCGTTTCGGCAACCGTCACGATGCTGTTTGCGCCGCTGTTGTCGATCGACTGGACAACGGCGCCCTGGTCGCCGTTGAGCACCAGCGTATCGCGCAGCCCTGCGTTCGCATCGAAGCCGGTGATCTGGTACTTGTTCTGGGTGAATGACAAATCGACGTTGAAAGCATCCCGCTCACCGCTCGTGCCCACCAGCGTGAAGTCGAAGGTGGTGCCCAGGTCGTTGGCGAACAGGTTGGCGTCGAATGTACTCGTCGCCGAGTCCCCATCCTTGTCTGTCAGCGTCGCGTTGAACGCCAGCTTGACATCGCTGGCCAGGCTCTCGGTCTCATGAGTGAACTCGATCGTCGGGATCTTGATCTCGCCTCGGCCCATCGTGAGCTGAACAGCGTCGATCAGCTTCGTGCCCTGCTGCTGAATGAGGAAGGACACCTGTCCGCCGGCCTCCGGCGTCAGGGTGTTCACCTCGATCAGGTTCGAGAACGTGCCATCCTCATAGTAGGCCCTGTAGTACAGGTCCTCGGTCGCCGTGTCGTAACCCCCCACGGAGTTGTCGATGAAGACCTTCATACTCGTCAGCAGGCTCTCCGGATTGATCACGAAACTTTCATCGGCATTGCTGATGGCCGCCAGGTTGTCTCCCTGGAACAGGTTATTGGCGATGCCGATGCCGGCCGTGCTGACGTTCATGGCCGCAGGGTCGATGTACGACGGCAGCGGGTTGGTCTGTAGCTGGGCTTCGGTGGGGTCGGGGGCTCCAAGCCCGATACCGGTCAGGATGTCCGCAGTCGACGCCGTTGCCTTCGCGGAAAAGAACACGATCTCCTCAGATGGCGAAGGAATAGTCGGCGGATTCTGCGCCGGGATTAACAAGGTGCGCACCGGATCCGGGCCGCCGGCACTGAGCGAGCCGTCGGCACTGCTGAGCACGATCTGCGAGCTGAAGCCTTGCACCAGGTCCAGTGCATAGGTGCCATCGGCAAAGGCGGTCAGCGTGTAGTCGACGGTGGTATTCGCGGTGGCGGCGTTGTTGTCGAAATCGCCGGTCAGAGTCCCTGCGAAGTGGAACGCACCGTTGACGTCCGGTGAGGGCGATTGCTCGGTGAGCGTGCCGGTTCCGGTTGTGGTCGTGTTGTCTGGCCTGACGAGGGTGAATTGGTTATTCACCAACGAAATATCCAGACCGGTTGCACCCAGTCCGTCGGCTCCGGTCGAATGATCCCAGTATCCCTGTTGTGGAAGGATGCTACCGGTCCCGATCAGGTTGCCAAACGCGAGTGATGGGCCGTCGTCCTCGAACACCAGGTTTTGCCCGATGTTCAGCGTCGCATGGGCGCTGTCGCCATCCTTGTCGGTTTTGGTTGCGGTCAGGGTCACCAGATTGTCCGCTGACAGGCTCGTCGAATCATCCGGATTGTTTGGATCGGGATGCACTACGGCCCGTTGTTGGTCGAGGGTGACGTCACCGTTGGCAGCCACGCTGACGGTGAACACCAGCAGGTTGGTGGTGGCCGTGCGGCCTTGCACCACACCGCCGTTGAGTGACAGGTTGACCGCCTCACCGGTGGCGGTGTCGGTCAGCCCGGAAGCGCCCGCGACCACGCCCAGTGCATAGGTCAGCGTGCCCGCGCCATCGGCACCAAACGCCGAGGTGAAGTTCGCCGCGAAGCTCTTGGTATCGTCGGTCGTCAGCACCGTTTCGTCGACCGTCAGGATCGGTTCCGTGCCGGTGGTGCTGATGCTGGGTCCGTCATCCTTGAACACCAGGTTCTGGCCGATGTTGAGGGTCGCGTGGGCACTGTCACCGTCCTTGTCGGTGATGGTTGCGGTCAGGGTCACCAGATTGTCCGAGGTCAGGGTCTTCGAATCATCCGGATTGGTCGTGTCGGGATGCACCACGGCACGGATCTGATCGAGGGTGACATCACCGTTGGCGGCCACGCTAGCCGTGAACACCAGCAGGTTGCTGATGGCCGTGCGGCCTTCCACCACGCCGCCGTTGAGCGACAGGTTGACTGCCTCACCGGTGGCGGTATCGGTCAGCCCGGAAGCGCCCGCGACCACGCCCAGTGCATAGGTCAGCGTGCCCGCGCCGTCAGCGCCAAACGCCGAGCTGAAGTTGGCGGTAAAGCTCTCGGTGTCGTTGGTCGCCAGCACTGTTTCGTCGACCGTCAGCGTTGGCTCCGTGCCAGTGGTGCTGATGCTGGGTCCGTCATCCTTGAACACCAGGTTCTGGCCGATGTTGAGCGTGGCATGAGCGCTATCGCCATCCTTGTCGGTGATGGTTGCCGTCAGGGTCACCAGATTGTCCGAGGTCAGCGTCTTCGAATCATCCGGATTGGTCGTGTCGGGATGCACCACGGCACGGATCTGATCGAGGGTGACGTCGCCATTAGCAGCGACGCTAACCGTGAATACCAGCAGATTGGTGGTGGCCGTACGGCCTTCGACTACACCGCCGTTGAGTGACAGGTTCACCGCCTCACCGGTGGCCGTGTCCGTTAGCCCGGAACCGCCCGCGACCACACCCAGTGCATAGGTCAGTGTGCCCGCACCGTCAGCGCCAAACGCCGAGCTGAAGTTGGCGGTAAAGCTCTGGGTGTCGTTGGTTGCCAGCACCGTTTCGTCCACCGTCAACGTAGGTTCCGTGCCGGTGGTGCTGATGCTGGGTCCGTCGTCCTTGAACACCAGGTTCTGCCCGATATTGAGCGTCGCATGGGCGCTGTCGCCGTCCTTGTCGGTGATGGTGGCGGTCAGGGTCACCAGGTTGTCCGAGGTCAGACTGGTCGAATCATCCGGATTGGTAGGGTCGGGATGTACCACGGCGCGGATCTGATCGAGGGTGACGTCGCCATTAGCGGCGACACTGACGGTGAACACCAGCAGGTTGGTCGTGGCCGTGCGACCTTCGACTACTGTGCCGTTGAGTGACAGGTTCACTGCCTCACCGGTGGCCGTGTCGGTCAGCCCGGAGCCGCCCGCGACCACACCCAGTGCATAGGTCAGGGTGCCAGCACCGTCAGCGCCAAACGCCGAAGTGAAGTTGGCGGTAAAGCTCTGGGTGTCGTTGGTGGCCAGCACCGTTTCGTCCACCGTCAACGTAGGTTCCGTGCCGGTGGTGCTGATGCTGGGCCCGTCATCCTTGAACACCAGGTTTTGCCCGATGTTCAGCGTCGCGTGGGCACTGTCGCCATCCTTGTCGGTGATGGTGGCGGTCAGGGTCACCAGGTTGTCCGAGGTCAGACTGGTCGAATCATCCGGATTGGTAGGGTCGGGATGTACCACGGCGCGGATCTGATCGAGGGTGACGTCGCCATTAGCGGCGACACTGACGGTGAACACCAGCAGGTTGGTCGTGGCCGTGCGACCTTCGACCACGGTGCCGTTGAGCGACAGGTTCACCGCTTCACCGGTGGCCGTATCCGTCAGTCCCGACGGGCCGGCAGTCACACCCAGCGCATAGGTCAGAGTGCCCGCACCGTCGGCGCCAAACGCCGAAGTGAAGTTGGCGGTAAAGCTCTGGGTGGCGTTGGTGGCCAGCACCGTTTCATCGACCGTCAGGACTGGCTCCGTGCCGGTGGTGCTGATGCTCGGTCCGTCATCCTTGAACACCAGGTTCTGGCCGATGTTCAGCGTCGCATGGGCACTGTCGCCATCCTTGTCGGTGATGGTGGCGGTCAGGGTCACCAGGTTGTCCGAGGTCAGACTGGTCGAATCATCCGGATTGGTAGGGTCGGGATGTACCACGGCCCGTTGCTGGTCGAGGGTGACGTCGCCATTAGCGGCGACGCTAACCGTGAACACCAGCAGGTTGGTGGTGGCGGTGCGGCCTTCGACCACGGTGCCGTTGAGCGACAGGTTGACCGCTTCACCGGTGGCCGTATCCGTCAGTCCCGACGGGCCGGCAGTCACACCCAGCGCATAGGTCAGCGTGCCCGCACCGTCGGCGCCAAACGCCGAGGTGAAGTTGGCTGCAAAGCTCTGGGTGGCGTCGGTGGTCAGTACCGTTTCATCGACCGTCAGGACTGGCTCCGTGCCGGTAGTGCTGATGCTGGGTCCGTCATCCTTGAACACCAGGTTCTGGCCGATGTTCAGGGTCGCATGGGCGCTGTCGCCGTCCTTGTCGGTGATGGTGGCGGTCAGGGTCACCAGATTGTCCGCCGACAGACTCGTCGAATCATCCGGATTGGTTGGATCGGGATGCACTACCGCCCGTTGCTGGTCAAGGGTGACGTCACCGTTGGCGGCCACACTGACGGTGAACACCAGCAGGTTGGTCGTGGCCGTACGGCCTTCCACCACGGCGCCGTTGAGCGACAGGTTGACGGCCTCACCGGTGGCCGTATCGGTCAGTCCGGAGCCGCCCGCGACCACGCCCAGTGCATAGGTCAGTGTGCCCGCACCGTCAGCGCCAAACGCCGAGGTGAAGTTGGCGGTAAAGCTCTGGGTATCGTTGATCGTCAACACCGTTTCGTCGACCGTCAGCGTTGGTTCGGTGCCGGTGGTGCTGATGCTGGGCCCGTCATCCTTGAACACCAGGTTTTGCCCGATGTTGAGGGTCGCATGAGCACTGTCGCCATCCTTGTCGGTGATGGTGGCGGTCAGGGTCACCAGATTGTCCGAAGTCAGCGTCTTCGAATCATCCGGATTGGTCGTGTCGGGATGCACCACGGCACGGATCTGGTCGAGGGTGACGTCACCATTGGCGGCCACACTGACGGTGAACACCAGCAGGTTGGTGATGGCCGTACGGCCTTCGACCACGGCGCCGTTGAGCGACAGGTTGACGGCCTCACCGGTGGCCGTATCGGTCAGTCCGGAGCCGCCCGCGACCACGCCCAGTGCATAGGTCAGTGTGCCCGCACCGTCAGCGCCAAACGCCGAGGTGAAGTTGGCGGTAAAGCTCTGGGTATCGTCGGTCGTCAACACCGTTTCGTCGACCGTCAGCGTTGGTTCGGTGCCGGTGGTGCTGATGCTTGGCCCGTCATCCTTGAACACCAGGTTTTGCCCGATGTTGAGGGTCGCATGAGCACTGTCGCCATCCTTGTCGGTGATGGTTGCGGTCAGGGTCACCAGATTGTCCGAGGTCAGCGTCTTCGAATCATCCGGGTTGGTTGGGTCGGGATGCACCACGGCACGGATCTGGTCGAGGGTGACGTCACCATTGGCGGCCACACTGACGGTGAACACCAGCAGGTTGGTGATGGCCGTTCGACCTTCCACCACTGCACCGTTGAGCGACAGGTTGACTGCCTCACCGGTGGCCGTATCCGTCAGCCCGGAGCCGCCCGCCACCACACCCAGCGCATAGGTCAGCGTACCCGCACCGTCAGCGCCGAACGCCGAGGTGAAATTGGCGGTAAAGCTCTGGGTGTCGTTGGTGGCCAGCACCGTTTCATCGACCGTCAGCGTTGGTTCCGTACCGGTAGTGCTGATGCTCGGTCCATCATCCTTGAACACCAGGTTCTGCCCGATGTTGAGCGTCGCATGAGCGCTGTCGCCATCCTTGTCGGTGATGGTTGCGGTCAGGGTCACCAGATTGTCCGAGGTCAGACTCGTTGAGTCATCGGGATTGGTCGTGTCGGGATGCACCACGGCGCGGATCTGGTCGAGGGTGACGTCACCATTGGCGGCGACGCTAACCGTGAACACCAGCAGATTGGTCGTGGCCGTACGGCCTTCGACTACACCGCCGTTGAGCGACAGGTTGACTGCCTCACCAGTGGCCGTATCCGTCAGCCCGGAGCCGCCAGCGACCACGCCCAGCGCATAGGTCAGCGTACCCGCGCCATCGGCGCCAAACGCCGAGGTGAAGTTAGCGGTAAAGCTCTGGGTGTCGTTGGTGGCCAGCACCGTTTCGTCCACCGTCAGCGTTGGCTCCGTGCCGGTAGTGCTGATGCTGGGCCCATCATCCTTGAACACCAGGTTCTGCCCGATGTTGAGGGTCGCATGAGCGCTGTCGCCGTCCTTGTCGGTGATGGTTGCGGTCAGGGTCACCAGATTGTCCGAGGTCAGCGTCTTCGAATCATCCGGATTGGTCGTGTCGGGATGCACCACGGCACGGATCTGGTCAAGGGTGACGTCACCATTGGCGGCCACACTGACGGTGAACACCAGCAGGTTGGTGATGGCCGTTCGACCTTCGACCACTGTGCCGTTGAGTGACAGGTTGACTGCCTCACCGGTGGCCGTATCGGTCAGCCCGGAGCCGCCCGCGACCACGCCCAGTGCATAGGTCAGCGTGCCTGCACCGTCGGCGCCAAACGCCGAGGTGAAGTTGGCGGTAAAGCTCTGGGTGTCGTTGGTGGCCAGCACCGTTTCGTCCACCGTCAGCGTTGGTTCCGTGCCGGTGGCGCTGATGCTTGGCCCATCGTCCTCGAAGATCATCTTGGAGCCGATTTCGGCGGTCGAGGTGGAGGCTTTGCGCAGCGAGAAGCCGCCGATATCAAAATCGGCGTGGTTATCGCCTCTGGCGTCTAGGGCCGCGCCGTTCTGGACGAGTACGCGGTTGTGATCCGATGTTGTGGTGTATTCAATCTGGTAGCCGGCTTTAATGCCGGTGAGTGTTGCAACCCCACCCGTAAAGCTGATGGTGATGGTCGGATCATTCACAGAGCCGTCGGAATTCTCGATCACCAGCCCGGTGCTATTGCTGAAGACACGAACATTGGTGATGGCCACCGGCGCGTCATTCGCATAGCCGTTGATGAAATTCGCGCCAGGTTCAGCAGCGGTATTGAATGCGCTGATTTTTACCACAGCACTCTTGCCGCTTTGCAACTGCACGACGTCGAAATTGGCCGATGTCGAATTGTAGACGCCGGTAAAGTCGATGTTGGACTCAACATCGGCTTCGGTCTGACTAAGGTTGGGAACGGTCACATCCTGCCTGGCGCCGGTGACGAACGAAAAGCGGATGCCTTCCTGTTCCGTAATCATCTGGTTATTGGTGCCGATGGTGGTCGGGCCACCGCCCTGGCTGGTATTGATCGTGTCGCCAGTGTTTATCTTGGCGCCGCTTGACTCGTCAGCGGGGTCCTTGCCGGTGGCGATGATGGTTGGATCCGTGATCCGCACGACACCATTAACGGTTTCAGTTGCCGGGTTCGCTTTCGTGAACATCAGGAACAGGTTCTGACCGGAGGGGGCACCGGCCAGACTGAATCCCAGATCCTGAGTGACTCCGATGAACACCTTATTCAGCAGATTGAGCGAATCATCGGGGTTCGTTATATCTGGATGCTTGAGTGGTTGGTATTCCACGGTCCAGATCTTGCCGCCCGAGACCGGCGATCCGGTTTCTTCGATATAGCCAGCGAGCACGATCGCGCCGGCTGGGCCCCCGGCGCGGCCCACAACGATGTTATTGTTGCTCGTATCCGTATAGAGAAGGATGCTGGTGCCATCGAGGGTATCCAGTCCGCTATCCAGGCCATTGAGCGGTGCGCCGGCACTGTCGACGAAGCGGATGTCGGTAACGCCGGACGGGTCGGTGAGGGTGAATGCATTGCTGCCGGTGTTGCCCGCGGCACCGGTATAACCACTCAAGGCCGCACCCGTTGCGGTACCTGCACCCAGTGCGGTCAAACGGGTAGAAAAGGCCGAGGGCAGGGACGCCACCAGAATATCGTTATCGTCAGCGTCTCCCGCGGGGCTTGGCGTGGCGGTGAGGTTCTGCAACCCGGCTGTTTCGTCCAGCGTAACGTTCGCGCCGGGCACCACGCTCAGAGCGTTGGCCGTAAGTGACGTTAAGTTGAGGGAAGTCGGATCGCTCGTTAGCGATGAGTTTTGCTCGCGAATAGTCATGATTTTCTCCTGAGCCATTGCGGTCATCGAGGTCGGACCATTGACCTCTGCAACTATGACTAATCGCCGGGAATTGCACATCGGCCGATACTCCCAAGCGGGGTGGGAGTTTCGGCCTACTTGGGAGGGGAAACGGGATGAGGACGCGAAGGCGTGCTGCCCATATTCCGTTTGTGAATGAGCACAGGCTGCTGATGCTCGCCAGGACTTTAAACGCCAGCGTGTCGAGCTGGATGTGAGTCAGCGCCGAAGCGTCTGTTCACCTCCCGGAACTGCAAAAAAAAAAGCGAGGGTGTTTTTCACCACCCTCGCATTTTTTTACGCGCGCGCGTCCTCAGGCGCTGCCATGGACTATGTCAGTACTCAGCAGATCAACCCCGACCAGGGTAATGGTGGTTATTTGTCCGCCTGTTTCGGTAACCGTCACGATGCTGTTTGCGCCGCTGTTGTCGATCTGGGCAACGGAGCTCTGGTCGCCGTTGAGCACCAGCGTGTCGCGCAGGCCTGCGCTCGCATCGAAGCCGGTGATCTGGTACTTGTTTTGGGTGAATGACAAATCGACGTTGAAGGCATCCCGCTCACCGGCCGTGCCCACCAGCGTGAAGTCGAAGGTGGTGCCCAGGTCGTTGGCGAACAGGTTGGCGTCAAACGCACTCGTCGCCGAGTCCCCATCCTTGTCCGTCAGCGTCGCGTTGAATGCCAGCTTGATATCGCTGGCCAGGCTTTCGGTTGGCTTAATGAATTCGATCACCGGGATCTTGATATCGCCTCGGCCCATCGTGAGCTGAACCGCGTCGATCAACTTCGTGCCCTGCTGCTGAACGAGGAAGGACACTTGTCCGCCGGCCTCCGGTGTCACGGTGTTCACCTCGGTGAGGGCCGAGAACGTGCCATCCTCGTAGTAGGCCCTGTAGTACAGGTCCTCGGTCGCCGTGTTGTACCCTGCCACGGAGTTATCGATGAAGATCTTCATGCCCGCCAGCAAGCTTTCCGGGTTGATCACGAAGCTTTCATCGGCATTGCTGATGGCCACCAGGTTGTCTCCCTGGAGAATGTTATTGGCGACGCCGATGCCGGACGTGCTGACGTTCATGGCCGCCGGGTCGATGTACGACGGCAGGGGGTTAGTCTGCAGCTGGGCTTCGGTGGGGTCGGGTTTCCCGACCCCGATGCCGGTCAGGATGTCCGAAGTCGACGCAAGCGCCTTCGCGGAAAAGAACACAATCTCCTCTGATGGTGAAGGAATGGTCGGTGGATTCTGCGCCGGGATCAACAGTGTGCGCACCGGATCCGGGCCACCGGCACTGAGCGAACCGTCGGCACTGCTGAGTACGATCTGCGAACTGAAGCCTTGCACCAGGTCCAGTGTATAGCTGCCATTGCTATAGGCGGTCAGCGTGTAGTCGACGGAGGTATTCGCGGTGGCGGCGTTGTTGTCGAAATCGCCGGTCAACGTGCCAGCGAAATGGTAGGCGCCATTGACGTCCGGTGAAGGCGACTGCTCGGTGAGCGTGCCGGTCCCGGTCGCGGTCGTGTTGTCTGGCCTGACGAGGGTGAACTGGTTATTCACCAACGAAATATCCAGACCGGTTGCACCCAGACCGTCGGCTCCGTTTGAATGATCCCAGTACCCTTGTTGCGGAAGAATGCTGCCGGTCCCGATCAGGTTGCCGAAGGCGAGTGTTGGGCCGTCGTCCTTGAACACCAGGTTCTGCCCGATATTGAGGGTCGCCTGGGCGCTGTCACCGTCTCCATCGGTCTTGGTCGCTATCAGCGTCACCAGGTTGTCCGCCGACAGCGTCTTCGAATCATCCGGATTGCTGGCGTTGGGATGCACCACCGCGCGGAGCTGGTCGAGGGTGACGTCACCATTGGCGGCGACGCTGGCCGTGAACACCAGCAGGTTGCTCGTCGCTGTACGGCCTTCGACCACGCCGCCGTTGAGCGACAGGTTGACCGCTTGGCCGCTGGCCGTGTCCACCAGCCCGGAGGCACCCACCACCACGCCCAGCGCATAGGTCAGTGTGCCGGCCCCGTCAGCGCCAAACGCTGAGGTGAAATTGGCGGCAAAGCTCTTGGTATCGTTGGTCGCCAGTACCGTTTCGTCCACCGTCAGCGTCGGTTCCGTGCCGGTGGTGCTGATGCTTGGCCCGTCATCCTTGAACACCAGGTTCTGGCCGATGTTGAGCGTTGCCTGGGTGCTGTCGCCGTCCTTGTCGGTCTTGGTCGCTATCAGCGTCACCAGGTTGTCCGCGGTCAGGGTCTTCGAATCATCGGGATTGTTCGCATCGGGATGCACCACAGCGCGTAGCTGGTCGAGGGTGACTTCACCAGTGGTGGACACGCTAGCGGTGAACACCAGCAAGTTGGTGGTGGCTGTTCGGCCTTCGACCACGCCGCCGTTGAGCGACAGGTTCACGGCTTCACCGGTGGCCGTATCGGTCAGCCCGGAAGCACCGACCACTACGCCCAGCGCATAGGTCAGCGTGCCGACTCCGTCAGCGCCAAACGCTGAGGTGAAGTTGGCGGCAAAGCTCTTGGTATCGTTGGTCGCCAGCACCGTTTCGTCCACCGTCAGCGTTGGCTCGGTGCCGGTGGTGCTGATGCTGGGGGCGTCATCCTTGAACACCAGGTTCTGCCCGATGTTCAGGGTGGCCTGGGCGCTGTCGCCGTCCCCATCGGTCTTGGTCGCCGTCAGCGTCACCAGAGTGTCCGAGGTCAGCGTCTTCGAATCATCGGGATTGGTGGCATCGGGATGCACTATGGCGCGGATCTGGTCGAGGGTGACGTCACCATTGGCGGCCACGCTGACCGTGAACACCAGCAGGTTGGTGGTGGCTGTGCGGCCTTCGACCACGCCGCCGTTAACCGACAAATTCACCACTTGGCCGGTGGCCGTGTCGGTCAACCCGGAGGCACCTGCCACCACGCCCAGCGCATAGGTCAGCGTGCCCGCACCATCAGCGCCAAACGCCGAAGTGAAGTTAGCCGCAAAGCTCTTGGTATCGTTGGTCGCCAGTACCGTCTCGTCCACCGTCAGCGTTGGCTCGGTGCCAGTGGTGCTGATGCTCGGCCCGTCGTCTTCGAAGATCATCTTGGAGCCGATCTCGGCGGTTGACGTGCTGGACTGCAGCACCTTGAAGCCGCCAATGTCGAAGTCAGCGTGCGTCTTGTCGCCGTTCTTGTCGGTCAGCAACCCGGCGTTCTCGATCATCACGCGGTTGTGGTCGGTTGCCGTGCCGTAGGTGATCTGTGAGTCGGTCGGAACGCCGGTAATCAGCACCGTGCCGTCGGCGTTGTAGGTGATGACGGCGCCGCTGACGGTGGCGCCCGCGAACGTCTTCACGGTGACACTGCCGTTGGTGATCGCGACCCTTTCGGTGCTGTCGTTGGCGTAGCTGTTGACGAAGTTGACACCGCTCTGCGACCCGCTGACGTTGTCGGCGTTCTTGAATGCGGTGAGCAAGAGCTTCGAGGTCGTGCCGCCCGTTTCCTGTACAACTTTGAAGGTCGCGGAGCGGGCGCCGAAGTACTGGGTGAAGTCAATGTTCTGTTCGACACCCGCTTCGCCCGGGCTCAGGTTGGGGATCGTGAAGTCCGCCTTGGCACCGCTGACGAAGCTGAAGCGCAGGCCTTCCTGTTCGGTGATCGCCTGGTTATTGGTGCCCAGGGTTGTGTTGCCGCCGCCCTGGCTGCTGTTGACCGTGTCGGCGCTGGTGATGGCAGCACTGCTTGCCGACTGATCCAGCGGATCCCTGCCGGTGACGACGATAGAGACACCGGGAATCCGGCCGTTCGCATCGGCCGTCGCGCCCACGGTCGTGAACATCAGGAACAACTGCTGGCCTGACGGCGCTTTGTCCAGACTGAATTCTGCGTCCTGACTGGCTCCGATGAACACTTTATTCAACAGATTGAGCGAATCATCGGCGTTCGTCATATCCGGATGCTTGAGCGGTTGATACTCCACGGTCCAGATCTTGCCGCCCGAGACCGGCGACCCGGTTTCTTCGATATAGGCCGCGAACACGATCGCGCCGCTTGCGCTCCCGGCTCGGCCCACAACGATGTTGTTATTGGTATCGGTGTAGAGAAGGATGCTGGTGCCATCGAGGGTATCCAGTCCGCTGTCCAGGCCATTGAGCGGTGCGCCGGCGCTGTCGACGAAGCTGACATCGGTAATACTTGCTCCGGGGTCAACAGTGAGGGTGAATGCATTGCTGCCGGTATTGCCTGCGGCACCGGTATAGCCACTCAAGGCCGCACCCGTTGCGGTACCTGCCCCCAGTGCGGTCAAACGGGTAGAGAAAGTCGAGGGCAGGGACGCCACCAGAATGTCGTTGTCGTCCGCGTCTCCGGCAGGGCTTGGCGTGGCGGTGGCGTTCTGCAATCCGGCCGTTTCGTCCAGCGAAACGCTTGCGCCGGAGGCCACAACACCTAGAGCGTTGACCACCGAGTCGAGGGTCGGAATGTATAGGGGGGGCGGATCGCCCGTTAGCGATGAATTTTGCTCGCCGATAGCCATGACTTTCTCCAGAGCAAGTGCGGTCATCGAGGCCTGACCGTTGACCTTTGGCCGCAACTATGGATAAACGCCAGCAATTGCGCATCGGCCGAAACTCCCATGCGGGATGGGAGTTTCAGACTACTTGGGAGGGGAAAGGGGAGGAGGGCGCGAAGGCGTAGCGTGTCGCTTATTGCGGTTGTGAATGAGGACAGGACGCAGGGGTTCTAAGGCCGCCCGGGCGTTAACCGCGAGCGCGTCGAGCTGAGTTTGAGTCAGCTCGGGCGGCCGGGATCCCGCAATGACACTGGTATGCCGCCAGCGTCATGCAAATCTAACCCTTGTCCATAAAGGCAGGCGAGCTCATGAGGTGCTTCCTCCACGCCGAATCACGATGGGCTGCTCAATCAACCGCAGTTCGAGCTCACCCGAGGCTGGTACAAAGCGCGGGCCAGTGCTTTCAGGCGTTGCCCGCAACCTCCAGGTGCGCTGCACCTTCGCCAGTTTGGCGACTCCCGACGCCACGGACCAGCGCCGGCAGACCTTCTCCAGCTTGAGCGGGTAGATGGTGAGTTGGTCGCCGTTGAAGTGCATGCGCAGGAAGCATTTGTGGTCGGCGATGCGTTGCGAGGAAAAAACCACCTCGCTATGTAGTCCCCAAAAGGTATTGCCCATGACCATCCAGGCACCGAACAGCAAGCCTCCCAAACTACCGCCGAGCACCAGTGTCCCCACCAGGAACAACAAGACCTGGAGCAGGTTTTCTACCTCGAACTGCAAGTAATGGATGTTGATACGGCCCATGAGCCACAGCAGCCCGATCGCCAGTCCCAGGTGAAGCAACCCGTGAACGGCCCCGACGCCATAGGCAAGCTTTCGGGTGCGCTTGACCCCGGCGGCTGAGAGCACTGCGCAGCCCAGCACAATGGTCACGGCGAGCATCACCGAGGAAGGACTGTGTGCCAGGACCAGGACCAGTTGTCGCCATACCTCGCGCAGGTTGGGAATAGACGCTTCGAGGCCAGACAATACCTCGATCAGGCTGCGGTTATCGCGCGCCGGGTGGGGCACCTTGCTGGCGCTTTCTACCATCCAGTCGAACAGCAGGTACAAGATGGCCAGCATGCCGCAGAACGAGAGGTTGTGGGTGGGTAGCCGCCATGCCCGATTACGCAGCTGTTCGGAGGTCTTTTTGTCCGGGTAGGTAGCCGCCAGCTCGTAATGCTGCCGGGTTCCGCCGACGCTGATCGGCTCGGGCGGATCTGGAAGCTGATGCGTGCCATGCAGGAAGGCGCCACCGCCTCCACAGGTGATGCGTTGCGGCGCCAAGGTGCCGGCTTTTGGCTGGTAGCGCGCGTAGTGGTGCGAGTCCCCGGCCAGGACCACCGCCAACTGGTCACCCAAGAGCTCCTCGATCTCGCGCAGACTGCTGAAGCGCAGGGTCTGGGTCTCGA
The DNA here is from genome assembly GCF_058802085.1 of Pseudomonas sp. GW822-FHT02G04. Classification (NCBI taxonomy): domain Bacteria; kingdom Pseudomonadati; phylum Pseudomonadota; class Gammaproteobacteria; order Pseudomonadales; family Pseudomonadaceae; genus Pseudomonas; species Pseudomonas sp. GW822-FHT02G04. The sequence continues at coordinate 105,696 of NZ_JBXANU010000004.1, read as the reverse complement.
TCGAGGGCAAGGTCTTGCTCCCCACGCGTGCGAGTCGCTCGGCTTCGTCCACCCAGCTTGGCTCGGGGGTACAGAGGATCACGCGGTCGCCTGGCTGCAGTTTGGCGTGCATCTCTTCGAAGTACTGCTTCTGCTGTCGGTCGATCAACGACTCCAATTGCAGGTCCAGGCCCCAGATCCACCAGCCATTGGGCAGTTGCAGCACGTAGTAACTGGTGCGCTGACGGGTTTCCCAGCCGCCAATGGGTTTCTGCTCGCAAAACAGTTGGGAGAAACCGCGCAGGCCGTCATACCAATCGTGGTTGCCGGGCGTCGCCACCATCCACGGTGCACCCGGCTGCGGCACGGGCTGGTCCTGCTCATTAGGGCGCACCTTGGGGACCGGCGCGGGGAAGGCGGCGCGGAAGGGGTCCTGGAAACGGGTGCGATAGCCGGATTGGGCCGGTGTGGGGTAGACCTGATCGCCGCCGAGCAGCAGCACGTCGCCGCGCGGCAGCGTGAGCTCCGGCAACTTGACTTCCTGGCTGACGCACAGCGCCATGGAATAGGTGGAGTCCCAGCCATCGCCGGTATCCGCCAGATAGTCGATCCACACGTCGCCGTCGGCAGCCACCTGAATGGGCGGGTTAGAGTCCCGAGGGTTGAGCATGGCCAGCACATCGCGTGGGTCCGCGAAGGCACCCATGGTGGTGGCTACTGCCGATTGCAAGCCCGTGCGCATGAGCTGAAACGGGCCTAGCCAGTTGACCATCGACTCCTGGGTGTAAAGCTCTATGCGGCTATTGGTCGTGGAAGATTGGGGGGCGTGGGTCGTGGCGAGAAGCGCAGAATGCCCCTCTCCAAAGTCGCCATCTCCAGCGCGGAACTCAATCGATTGCTCCTTCATCGCCTAGCCTCCATTGCTGTAAAGAGTCCGGGTACGTCAGGTGGGGTTTGACTTCTTGTCGGTTGATTCAGAATAGGCCAGTTATGCGAGAGCCGCCGGTTCATGGCAAGACGATCAAAACGATGGACCCGCCAGAATGGCGGGTCCGAAAGGGGAGATCAGAGTGTCGGTAACTGTCCGATGCGCGGAAACGCAAAAGCGACGCAGAAATGAAAAAGCCTACCAACGCAACTCGAAGGCATTTTGCGTGCCTGGCTGGAGGCTGCTGCCCAAGCGTTTGCACTCGCGAGAAAGGGTGTCGTGCAGCCATTGACGGTCACCCCCTTCGGCGCGACAGAGGCGAAAGCGCTGTAGGCGAGTGGGGATCAGCTCCAGTGTCTGCAGGCGTCCGTCCGGGGCTAGCGAGGCAAAGTACAGAAGCCCCAGGTCGCCGCGATAATCTGCGTGGCCCTCAATGCCTTCGTAATCGTTCAGCAGATCCCCGCAGCCATAGAGAATCAGGCGTTCGCGGTACACCTCGATGCCCTTGATGTGGTGCGAGGAATGCCCGTGCACCACGTCAACTCCGGCCTCGTCGATCAAGGCATGGGCGAACCGGATTTGCTCGCGCGGGATATCGAAGTCCCAGTTGCCGCCCCAGTGAATGGAGGCCACCACCCGATCTCCCGGATTTTTGTACTTGAGAATCCGCTCGGCCACAGGGCGCAGGCTTTGCATCGACAGATCTTCCAGCCGCGCGACGCCCGCGCGGCTATCCGTGGCGGCCCATTGCGGTGGAATGCCGCTGTCGGGAGCACCGAGGCCAAACACCAGCAAGCGCCGCCCGTCAGGCTGCGACAGCAAGGCGGGCGCTTCGGCAGATTGCCGATTGTGCCCGGCGCCGGCGCTGCGCATACCGTTGCTCGATAGGGTGCCTAGCGTATCGGCCAGGCCTGGGGGGCCCCAGTCCAGCACATGGTTGTTGGCCAGCACGCAGCAGTCGATGCCGGCGGCGCTGATGGCCGGGAAGTTCTCCGGGCTCATGCGGTAATTGATGCCCTTCGGCTCCGGTCGTCCGCGGCGGGACACCGCTGTTTCCAGATTGATGATGCGTGCGTGTGGCTGGCGAAGTTCGAACTCATCCAGCGCAACGCCCCAGATATAGGTGAAATCGACCGGGTGGGGGATCGGACCATTGTGTCTTTCTGCCAGCCGGACGTAATCGCCGGCTTTCTTGACGTAGTCTTCGTAAAGCCGCGGATCGCCAGGATGTGGCAGCACTGCGTCGATGCCACGGGCGGTCATGACATCGCCGGTGAGAAACAGCTTCAGCGTATCGGTAACGGCTGCCATGGCACCCTCCGGATATCCCGAATAGCCTGGATCAACAGTAAACGTCTGTTTTAAAACAAATTAGTTTGTTTTTGGGCTTCCCAGACGCCGCGAAAGTTGATAAATTTCCGCGCGTTCTTGCAGAGGCCCTCACAGGGCTTTTAGCGTAAGGACGCAGCAGCTCGATATTGTTCGCAAGCTGCACAATCAGAAAGACAGTGCCAGGCACTCGTCGCAACAGCCACAGGGGCGTCGCCAAGCGGTAAGGCAGCAGGTTTTGATCCTGCCATGCGTTGGTTCGAATCCAGCCGCCCCTGCCATTTTCCTTACACTCATTCAGTTATGACTCAGTCGGCAGTATTGCGCGAGTCCTGGATGGTCGTGTTTGCGAGAAACGCCAGCGCCTATCCGGCCTGGCGTTTTTTTGTGTCGGTTGAATATCCCTCCGAGCGCAGCGAGCACGACGCCGTAGCGGCGCGCTCGCCCGTCACTCAGTGGGGTGCGCGAGGGATGGTCTTGAGCAGGTCCTCAGGGCTGATGTGGCCGACAACCTGCTGCACGCTGCCCGGTTGCGGCAGGCCAAGGATGTGGCCCTTCATCTTGCCGATCACGTGCATCTCGCAGGGCTTGCAGTCGAACTTCAACGTCAGTACCTCGTCACCATGCACCAGCTGCATCGGCGCAACCTTGGTGCGCACGCCGGTGACGCCCTTGGCCTGCTTGGGGCAGAGGTTGAAGGAGAAGCGCAGGCAGTGCTTGGTGATCATCACCGGCACCTCGCCGGTTTCCTCGTGAGCCTCATAGGCGGCGTCGATCAGCTTGACGCCGTGCCGGTGATAGAAGTCGCGGGCTTTCTGGTTGTAGACGTTGGCCAGGAACGACAGGTGCGACTCCGGGTACACCGGTGGCGGATCGGTCTCGGCCTTGCGACCACCTCGTGGGTGGGCTTCGATGCGGGCTGCGGTCAGCGCTTCGATGACTTCGCGGCGCAAGGCCTTGAGCTGCGAGTTCGGGATGAAATACGCCTGCGGTGCATCCAGCTTGATATCCGTGGCGTGGTACTGCGTGGTGCCCAATTGGCCGAGCAGGTCGTGCAGTTGCTCCAGGGCCTGTTCCGGCTTGTTTGCCACGCCAAATGGACCGTCGAGGGCGACACTGGCGCTGACACCTTCCTCGCTGGTGGCGGTCAGCTCGAGGCGATCCTCACGCAGGCGAGCGACCCAGGCCAGGCCCACACGGCGCTCGGCGGAGGTCTTGAGCAGGGCCTGCTGCCAGTTGTGGTCAAGGTTGCGACTCAGCGGGTGATTCGGCCGCAACTGGTGCAGCCCCTTCGGCATTTCGTTGGGCTCGACACGGTAGCGGTAGCGCTTTTCACCGTCCTCTTCGAACTCGCCCTTGGGCTCGGCGATGTTGGTACGCCAGCCCACCACCTCGCGTTTTACCAACACATTGAGGCCGTCGCCGTTGGACAGCGGTTCATGGGTGACCACCAGCAGGTCGCGCTTGCCGACTTTCTCCACCACACCCACCGGCAAGCCGGTGAAGGTCGGCGAATCGAAGGCGCCGATGTCGATCTTGCGCTCGCTGACGAAGTAGTCGGTGCTGCCGCGGTGGAAGGTCTTGTCCGGATCGGGCAGGAAGAAGTGCGCGGTGCGGCCGCTGGAAGCGCGAGCCAGGTCCGGACGGTCTTCGAGGACGTCGTCCAGGCGCTGGCGATAGTAGGCGGTGATGTTCTTCACATAGCCCATGTCCTTGTAGCGCCCCTCGATCTTGAACGAGCGTACGCCGGCTTCCACCAGCGCGCGGATGTTGGCGCTCTGGTTGTTGTCCTTCATCGACAGCAGGTGTTTTTCGTAGGCGATCACACCGCCTTTTTCATCCTTGAGGGTGTAGGGCAGGCGGCAGGCTTGGGAGCAGTCGCCACGGTTGGCGCTACGGCCGGTCTGCGCATGGGAGATGTTGCACTGGCCGGAGAACGCCACGCACAGCGCGCCATGGATGAAAAATTCGATGGCCGCGTCGGTCTCGTCGGCAATGGCGCGGATCTCCTGGAGGTTCAGCTCGCGGGCCAGTACCAGCTGCGAGAAACCGGCCTGATCGAGGAACTTCGCCCGCGCCAGGGTGCGGATGTCGGTCTGGGTGCTGGCGTGCAGCTCGATCGGCGGAATGTCCAGCTCCATCACGCCCAGGTCCTGGACGATCAGCGCATCGACGCCGGCGTCATACAACTGGTGGATCAGCTTGCGTGCTGGCTCCAGTTCGTTGTCATGCAGGATTGTGTTGATGGTGGTGAACACCCGCGCGTGATAGCGACGGGCGAACTCCACCAATTGGGCGATATCGCTCACCTCGTTACAGGCGTTGTGGCGGGCGCCGAAGCTCGGGCCGCCGATGTACACCGCGTCGGCGCCATGCAGGATGGCCTCGCGGGCGATGGCCACGTCACGGGCGGGGCTGAGCAATTCCAGGTGATGCTTGGGTAGGGACATGTTTTTTTAGTCTGGCTTGTCACGGTCAAGGTGCGCATTGTAGCGGCGAAACGCTTGACCGGCACCCGTATGCTGCCCGATGGCTACGTTGTGATCGAGTCTTTGGCCGCCGCTGGGTTCTGCGCAGCTATCGTGATGACCTGCGCAAGGCGCCGGGTGGCGGACTCAATGTCTTCGGCACTGAAACCGCCCAAGCCCAGAATCAATCCCGAACGGCCATTGCCACCGGCATACATCGGCGACACGGCGCGTACCGATACCTGAGCTTCGGAGGCTTTGGCGGCGACCCACTGATCGTCGATACCTTCCGCTAGCCAAAGCACCAGATGCATGCCCTGATCGCTTGGCTCCAGCCATGCAAGTTCGCGAGGAATCAGTCTGGCAACCGCCTCGATGATTTGCCTGTGGATGTCTGCGTACACGCCGCGAATTCGCCGGATGTGCCGATCCAGATGTCCTTCTGCGATGAACGCTGCGAGCACGTGCTGATCGGCGTTGGCGGGATGCCGATCCATCAGGGCCCGCGCACCGCAAAAGGCTTGCACCAGATAAGGCGGAACGATTGCGTAGCCGAGTCGTAACGAGGGGAACAGTATTTTGCTGAACGTCCCCAGGTAGATAACCCGGTCGGGGTCCAGCCCCTGCAAGGATGGAAAAGGGTGGCCGGCGTAACGCAGTTCACTGTCGTAATCGTCCTCGACGATCCAGGCATCGGACGCCCTGGCCCATGCCAGCAAGGCATCGCGCCTGGCCATGCTCATTGGCATGCCGAGCGGATATTGATGTGACGAGGTCACGAAGGCTGCCCGTGCCTGGGGGCATTGCGCTATGCCGTTTTCTACATTCAGCCCCTCGGCATCAACCGGGACGCGGATCATTTGATCGCTATGGCCCGCGCTTTCCAGAATCCCGGTGATACCCCGGTAGGAGGGATCCTCCACCCACGCGAAATCCCCCACATCGAGCAGCACCTGGCAGGCCAGGTACAGGCCCTGTTGCGTGCCGGAGGTGATGATCACCTGGCTCGCTTCACAGCGCACAGAGCGTGACTTGCGCACGTAATCCGCGACCGCTTCCCGTAACTCAAGCGCGCCTTGTGGATCACCGTATCCCGAGGGCGCTCCAGCCCCTCGCGCCCTGATGCGATTGCCAAGGCGACGCCAGATATCGTCAGGCGCCGCTTTGCCAATCGGCACCGAGACCGAGAACGGAATCTGCGGCGCTGCGGCAAATTGCCGGGCCACCTGAGCGAACCGTTCGATTCGCGCGGAGGGCGTCCACGACCTGGCTTCAGCTGGGCGACCTTGCTCCTGCCGGGCGGTTGGCGACGCATCTGCCAAAGAGCGGGCCACCCGCGTGCCCGCTCTGCCTTCGGATTCGAGGAAGCCCTCGGCGATCAACTGCTCAAAGGCCTCGATAACGGTGCCTCGGGCAATCATCAGCGATTTGCCGAGAATGCGCGTCGATGGCAGCAGCTCACCAGGCTTGAGGTCGCCCCTGCGGATCGCGGACCGCAGCGCTTGAGCAAGCTGTCGTCCCAATTGACCTGCGGTTCGATCCAGCGTGCCCAGCGATGGGATTTCAACGACGTTGGCTTTACGTGCCATCAATTCTGGCTCAGTGATTATGTTGGATATTGGCTCTATACCATGGGCCAGTTCATCAACACAATTTAAATGAAGGCCACCTCACCACTGGCGCGATGTCCCCACCCTTGATCGATTGACGGAGTTGTTATGTACGTACCTGCCCATTTTGATGAGCCTCGCGCCGAAGCCCTTCATGAGCTGATCGTCCAGCACCCGCTGGGCATTCTGTTTACCAACGGTGAGTGCGGACTGGATGCCAACCATATTCCTTTCGAGTTGAAGGCTTCGGAAGGGCAGTTCGGTGTTCTCCATGCACACGTCGCGCGCGCCAATCCGGTCTGGCAAGACGTTAAAAATGGCGACGAAGTATTGGTGGTTTTTCGCGGTGCCGAGGCTTACATCTCTCCCACCTGGTATCCGAGCAAGCACGAAACCCATAAACAGGTTCCGACATGGAACTATAAAGTGGTGCACGCCCACGGGAGGATCACCCTTCACGATGATGAGCGCTACGTCCGTGGATTGGTGGCTCTCCTGACCCGAACCCATGAGTCATCCCAGGCCGAGCCATGGAAAATGACCGACGCCCCGAAGGACTACATCGCTTCGATGCTTAAAGCGATCGTTGGGGTCGAGATCGAGATCACTCGCCTGGTCGGTAAATTCAAGTTGAGCCAGAACAAGGAAGCGAGAGACATCCGCGGTGCAGGTCAGGCGCTCAAGGACAGCGGGAAAATAGTGCTGGGAGAGGCAATGCTCGCGAGTGTCGATGCCAAATCCTGAGGCGCCTCGTGCACCGGTCGGTCTGCTGGCGGGGAGTGCGCCGCTGATGACTCAGCGGCGTTTTCCGAATACCGATTTGGGTGGCTTGCCGAAGAATCGGGTGAAAGCCGCGCTGAAGTTGTTGGGGAACTTGTAGCCCACCTGATAGGCCGCCTGGGCCACCTGGCAACCGCTTTCGAGCAGGGTGTAGGCCTTGCGCATGCGGATCTCGTGCAGCATGCGGTGCGGGGTGGAGTTGAAGCGGTAGTGCAGGCCTTCCTTGAGTTTGAACTCATTGAGCCCGACCGCGGCGCACAGGTAGGGGATGGTCAGCGGCTGGTCCATCTGCTCGATCATGATGTCCCGGGCGCGGTCGAGTTTCTCGATGTCGACCGCGCTGAACTGCAGGCTTTCGGAGCTGGTCGCGGGGCTCAGCAGTTTCAACTGTTCGGAGAGCAGGCTCAGGGTGTGGATGTGCATCTCCAGCGTGCCGGTCACCCCCTGGTTGAGGTAGCGGGTCAGGGCGGTGGCGTGGCTGGCGCTGGCCGCCGAGGTCTTCTGGAACGCCAGTTGGCGGACGTTGCCGTTGCCCAGTATCTGGCGGGTGCGTTGTTCGCCAATGTACTTGTTGAGCATGCTTTCGCCGATCAGCAGCCGCAGCTGCGACACCGTTGCCCCGGCTTCGTAACAGCGCTCGCCGAGGCTCATCTGGAACGAGGTGATGGTGGTGTAGCCGGCGCGAAACGACACCGCCGAACCGTCGGCGCCCTTGTACCCGGAGTCGCCCTGCATGCCGAAGGTGATCACCAGCATATGGCGATTGTGCGGGCTGACGGTTTCCTCGATCAGGTTGCGTGTAGGGCGGTAGCGCGAGCGCACCACCATCAAGTCGTCATCCAGGCACAAGCGTTCGGAATAGCACTCGCCCAACTCTTCCGGCAATTGCTGGCGCATCCAGCCGCAGGTGTCGTTGCTGACCAGCCGCGAGTGCGTTGACGCGACTCGATACGACTGAGAAATCCTCTGTAAAACCGCCACTTTTACTGCCCTCCTTGATTTGACTGCGGCTCGCATATGGATTGATCCAGAATCCATACGTACACACATGATAAGCATTCGCATTAATGAATAACATGTTTCCAGGTCAGCTGCCATCTCCGGACATGGCAGTGCGCTGATTCATTGATGGGGAAAGCAATGAGCATGCATGTGTTGAAAGCCAGCGGTTATACGCTGTTTGTTGGCTGCTGGGCAGTTGGGGCGACGACTGCAAACGCACAGACAGAACTGCCGTCGGTCATTGTCACGGCGAACAAGATCGAACAGGAACAGGAGAAAGTCCCGGCCAGCCTGTCGGTGCTCAGCGGCGAAGACCTGCGCAAGGGCGCCATTGATGATCTGGAGCGCCTGGCCCGGGTCACCCCAGGGTTCACCTTTCAACCTTTCGGCCAGTCTGGCACCAACCTGCCAGTAGTTCGCGGCCTGACCTCCAGCCCCACGGCGTTTTCGTCTTCGATGCTGATGCTGGTGGACGGCGTGCCGACCCTGATGGCGCAGGGTTTCGATCACAACCTGCTGGGAGTGGAACGCGTCGAGATCCTCCGTGGGCCACAGTCGACTCTCTACGGCCGCAATGCCGAAGCCGGGGTCTTGAGCATTCATACCCGCCAGCCCGGTGCCGAGCCATACGCACGGATTGAAGCCGGTGGCGGCAGCCGCGACCAGCGCACCCTGAGCGCCGATGCCAGCACCGCCCTGGTGCCAGACACCCTCTACGCCGGGGTGTCCGGGCAATGGCTGGAGCAGGACGGTTTTATCGACAACACCTATCGCGGCGGCCAGGCCGATGATCGCGAACGGCACAGCGCACGGACGGTTCTGCGCTGGACCCCGGGTTTGGCCACCGACGTCAATCTGCGCTACAGCCGCCAGGATTATCGCGACGGCGGATCGCAGTGGGGCGCGGTGAACGCTTCGCGGCGCGAGGTGCGTTCCGGTACTTCAAGCTGGAACCATTCCAGTGGCCGCAGCCTGTCCCTGGACGTGCTGCATGAATTCGATTCGGGGCTGAAGCTGCGTTCGATCACCGCGCGCAATGACTTCTACGACCGGGTGCGTCAGGACACTGATTTCATGCCGGCGGACCTGTTTCACGTAGGCCGCGACTACCACATGAACACCCTGTCCCAGGAGTTTCGCCTGGAGGGCCAGTGGCGCGATAACCAGTGGCTGCTCGGTGCCTATGCCGACCGCGACGATAATGACCTGTCCTATGAGCAGAAGCTGCCCCTGAGCCTGACCCGCACCGATGTGCAATTGGGCGGTAACACCACGGCGTTGTTCGGCCAATGGGTGATGCCCCTGGCGGAGCGCTGGACGCTGACACTCGGTGCTCGGGCCGAGCAGGACAAGGTGCATATCGACCCGGCGGTCGGCAGCCGCCAGAGCGATCAATGGCAACGCTTCACCCCCAAGGCGGCGCTGCAATACGAATGGCAGCCCGACGCCTTTGTGTATGGCAGTTACGCCGAAGGTTTTCGCGCCGGCGGTTTCAACGCCTTCTCCAGTGCCGCCAATTACCCCGGCTACGACCCGGAAAAAGTCAAAACCTATGAGGTCGGGGCCAAGGGCTGGCTCGACGACAAACGCCTGCGCTACTCGGCGGCGCTGTACTGGATGGACATCCGTGACATGCAGGTGCAGCAGATCATCCAGCCCGGAGTGGTGCACATCACCAACGCCGCTTCGGCGCGCTCCACCGGGCTCGACCTGGAAGCCGAATACCTGTTTGCCGACAACTGGCGGGTGGTCAGTGCCGTGGGCTTGAACCGCACCCGGTTCGAGCGCTTCAAGGAAGGCAGCAACGACTACCAGGGCAACCACAACCCTTTCGCGCCGGACTTCACCGGCCACCTCAGCCTGCGCTATGACGCGCCCGAGGGCTGGTACGCCCAGGGCGGCATCAGTGCCGTCGGCAAGACCTGGCTGGATTCGGCCAACCAGTACAGCCGTGGCGGCTACGGCCTGATCGACCTGAATGCCGGTTACGACTTCAGCCACTACAGCATTTCCGCTTACGTGAAAAATGCCGCGGACAAGCGCTACGACGCCGTCGGCTATCTGAATGGCACCGCCCGGGTCTATAGCCCACCGCGGGAGATCGGCCTGCGGGTCAGCTACGAACTATGAATGATCAAAATAGTGAGCTGCGAATTATGAATGGAATCAACCTGGCATCCCCCCATCCCTTGCAACCTTACTGGGACCTGACCCTCGCGGCGGTACGCGCCGATGCCCTGCGCATTGCCCTGGACTGGAAACTGTTCAACCTGCTGCAAGTGCCGGCCACGGCCCTGGCGGTTGCCCGGCAATTACAGCTCGACCCAGCCAATACCGGCTATTGGCTGGAGGCACTGTGGAGCATGGAGCTGCTGGAGCGCGACGATCGCCAGCCGCCCCATTACCGCAACACCGCGGTGGCCAGCGATTACCTGCGCGCCGAGGCGCCAGACTATTGCGGTGACGCCTGGACCTTTCGCCTGCGCGGCTTGCGGCATTTCGGCAGCCAGCTTGGTGATCAGGTGCGCAGCGGCCAGCTCAGCGGCCAGGCGCCGAATGTGGCGACCACCATCGACAACTGGACCACGGCGGCGCGCTTGCAGATTGCCCAGGAACAACGGGCGGTCACCGTGGATATGGCGCTGCGCCTGATGGCCCAGGTGCCGGAGTTCTCCGCCGCGCGGCGCATGCTCGACCTGGGCGGTGGCCCGGGACTGGTGGCCATTGCCCTGGCCCGGGACAACCCGCTGCTCACCGGCGAGGTGTTCGACTTCGCCCAGACCGTGACGGTGGCGGCGGATAACATTCGCCAGGCCGGCCTTGAAGGGCGGCTGGACGTGCGCGGTGGCGATCTGGCGAGCGATCTGATTGGCGAAGGCTACGACCTGATCTGGTGTTCTTCGGTGCTGCATTTCGTCCCGGACATGGCCGCGACCCTGGCCAAGATCCATGCCGCGCTGCGCCCGGGCGGGGTGCTGGTCAGCGCCCATGCGGAAATCCCCGCAGACCCGGAGCACGCCCGGCGGGTCATGCCTTATTACCTGTCGATGCAGATGCTCGGACGCCAGGTGACCCACGCCGGCGGCTTGAGCGACGCCTTGCAGCAGGCCGGTTTCGTCAACATCGACAGTTACCCCGAAGTGGCTTTCGCCGTGGCGCCAGTGTCGGTGCTGGTGGCGCGTCGGAGTGCCTCATGAACCGCCAAGGCAACGTCGGTGCCTGGCGGCTGCAACTGCTCTTTGGCTGGCTGAGTTTCGTGCTGGCGGTGCCGAGTATCTACCTGCTGCTCGGGTTGCCGCTGGTGATGCGCGAGCACGGTTGGTCCGGCACCGAGATTGGCCTGTTCCAGTTGGCCGGCTTGCCGGCGGTGTTCAAGTTCCTGCTGGCCTTGCCCGTGCAGCGCTATCGTTTCAAACGCGGGCATTACCGAATCTGGGCCCTGGTGCTGTGCCTGTTACTGGCGCTGTTGCTGGTGGTGGTCAGCCAGCAGGCGATCACGGCCCAACGCGGGTACCTGTTCGGCCTGGCGTTCGTCGCCGGGGTGCTGGCGACCTGGGCGGACATTCCGGTCAATGCCCTGGCGATCAAATTGCTGCCACAGTCCCAGCAGATTCGTGCCGGTGGTATTCGCTCGGCGGCGCTGTTTCTCGGCGCCATCGTCGGTGCCGGAGTGATGTTGCTGGTGCACAACCGCTGGGGCTGGCAGGCGCCGTTTCTGCTGATGGCCGCTGGGCTGCTGCTGGCGTTGCTGCCCCTGGCCTGGTTGCGCGAAAGCGGCGCTGAGATCGCAACTCCTGCGCCAACCAGACTTTCTCTGGCCGACTGGTCGGGCTATTTCCGCCAGCCCGGTGCGCACCTGTGGACCTGGATATTGCTGAGCAGCTTTCCCTTTGTCGGTGCCGCCTGGCTGTATCTCAAACCCTTGCTGCTGGACCAGGGTATGGCCGCGCAGCAAGTGGCCTTGATTGCCGGTGTTGGCGGCGGCGTGGTGGGGGCCCTGGCCAGCGTGCTGGGTGGGCGGCTGATTAAGCGCCTGGGGCCGGGGCGGGCGACTCCACTGTTTATGGTCTGGGCCTTGTTTGCCCTGCTGGCGCTGACCGCGGCGGTGGGGTTGCAGGCCGGGATGGCCTGGTTGGTGGCCGCGGCTTTTGTGCTGGCCACGGCCATGGGGGCGGTGTCGACACTGGTCTTCGCTCTGATGATGTTTTTCTCCCGCGAGCATCGGCAAGCCGCCGACTACGGGCTGCAAGCCAGCCTGTTCGTGTTGACACGCCTGCTGGTGCCGATTGCAGCCGGGGTGCTGCTCGACTACAGCGGGCATGTGGGAATGCTGGCCGGTCTGTCCCTGGCGATGTTCGTGGTCTGTGCGCTGGCCCTGGCTGCCCGGCGTTCGATCGCGACGGCCACGGCCGGTCTTCACCAGGAGGCGCCAACAAGGCGGTTGGCGCCCCGTCCGGTTCGAGCTGAGGGCCATGGGCCACAGCAGCGAGCCATTCAATCGTAAGTCTGACTTGAGTAAGGATGAGTTCATGAAGGCAACCTTAGGTATCTGTCTGGTTACCCAGGCTGAGCCTCTGATCGAGGATGTAACCTTTGTCATCGAGCAGTTGCAGGCCGGCTTGCAGCTACCTGCCACCGCCGCTGACTGGCCATTGACGATCGGAGGCTGCGAAGAAATGCACCGGGCTTTGGGGGCACGCCCCCGCAGCGAAGCGGTTCTGGAAACCCTGATGGTCCAGGCCCAGAGCTACCTGCAGGGTAGCCCGGCGAATACCGCGGCGCTGCCCGATCTGTGGTTGATGACCTTCGATTCAGTCGAGGCTGCGCAATCGCGGCTGCGCCAGCTAGACCCGCAACTGTCGAGCGAGTTGTTTATTCTCGACCTGGGTGAGCAAGCCGACGCCGGCGTCGCAGACCCTTTCGACAAACTGATCGCCGCCGCGCCCAACTCGCGCCTGTCGCCTCATTCGGCGTTGCTGTATTGCAGCCTGTCGGCGTTGCCGGAATGGATGAACCGCATCGGTGGCAATCGCCATCTGCGGGTGGCGGGGGAGGACCGCGCGGCGCGGCGCGCGGACTTGTTGCGGATCCTCCTCGATCACCTGGAACATGCCCACTTCAACCGTTTGCTGGCGCGCTCCATCAGCGGCCCGCTGATGTCGGTGAGCCTGGCCACGGAAGTGACGCGTTTTATGCGCAGTCGCTGGCAGGAGCGCTGGGATTTTCATTCCTACACCGGTTCCATGGTGGCCGGGTTGATTCAATCCATGCAGCAAAACGTTGCCGGCACGGGCGTGCGTTGCCTCAGTGGCTGCAATGAACACAGTCTGGCGGTGAGCGCCATGGCCGGCTGGCAGCTGTTTGGCCGGGCCTATGTGATCACCGTGACCTCGGGCATGATCGATGAATTCCGTGGCACCCTGGCCAACCTCAAGCGCCTGGGCGCGCCGGGGCTGATCATCTGCGCCGACAGTCCGGAAAGCGTCTGGTACGCCTTCCAGGGCACTCATGACGGTGACAACGACGGGCGCCGGGTGATCGAGGCCAAGGGCCTGCGCCAGGTGTTCATCCGCAAGGTCGAGGAGATCGGCGCCTGCCTGGAGCAAGCCTTCGCGATGCTCGCCGAACGGGCCGAACCGGTGTTCATCCTCGCCACTCAAGGCGTGCTCGAATCCCGGCCTCTGGCGCCGCTGGATGTGCGCCTGCCCGAGCCGCCAGCGACCCCGGCAACTCTCCTCAGCAGTAACCAGATCGAGGCGCTGGATCAGGCCCTGGACCTGATCAACCACCAGCCGCTGCACCTGCTCTGGCAATGCGGCAAGCTCAGCGATCAGCAACGGCAACGGGTGCATGCCCTGGCCGAACGCGGCGCCATCGGCCTGGCCGACAGCATCACCCAGCCCGGCAGTGTCGGCCCTTACCACGAAGGGCGGCCGGTGCCGCACTATCTGGGGCCATTGTCGTTGTACGGCTTCAGTCGACGGGTCTATCGGTTCGTGCACACCGACCACGAATTGAACGGACCGCAAAGCCATTGCGTGTTTTTCCTCAAGGGTAAGGTCGACCAGGCTGCCACGCCGTTTTCCGAGGGCAAGCTCAAGCGTCAATTGCGGGTGGTGCAGGTCAACCATGAGCCGCGGCATCTTTCGCCGTTTACCGACCTGGCGCTGGATGTGCCGCTGGATGTATTCCTCGATCACATTGAAAGAGGCTTGCAGGTCGAGCCGCAGATCCTCGCCATGCGTCGTGCCAAGCTCGAGGAGCTGTCGGCCACCAGCGAGAGCGTGGCGGCGGACCACATCGAAACTTTGCCGATGACCTCCAACTACTTCTTTCGTCGCTTGGGCAACCTGGTGCGCGAACTGATCGAGCAGCAGGACTATCGCTATATCGGCGTCTATGACGTCGGCCGCTGTGGCATCTCGGCGGTGCGCAATGTGCCGCGCACCGATCCGGGTTTTTCCGGCTGGTACGGGCGCGCCTTGATGGGTGATGCGCTAATGGCCTTGCCCTATATCGCCATGACCGGCACCGGCAATGTCCTGGCGTTTGTCGGCGACGGCGCCCGGGCGCTGGTGCCGGATATCGAGGCGCGGCTGGCCCAGGGGCTGGCCGAGGACCCCGGTGCGGCGAAGCGCAACGTGACCCTGTTCTACCTCACCAACGGCCTGTTGTCGCTGATCCAGACCTACCTCGACAAACGCTACGCCCACAATGGCGCGCAACAGGTTTCGGTGACCAGTGCCGCGCCGTTGGCGGCACCGCTGGAGCAAGTGGGGCCGATCAGTCTGCACCGCGAACGTCTGGTGAGCTTCGATGAAGCGCACCTGCGCAGCGCCCTGACGCGCCCAGGGCAATTGAATATTTTCGACGTGTTACTGGCCCATAACTCGGAAGGCGACGGCTTGAGCCTGGTCTCCGAAACCGCCTGGAACCGTCAATGAGCCAGAACCCAGGAAAGACTCCCATGAAATTCGGTTTTATCGCCCACCCGACCTCCATCGCCCTGCAACGTCAGGTGAAGATCATCGACTTGTTGGACCGCACCCTCGTCGAGCAGGACCGTGGTTACCAGGCTCAACTCTGGAAGCCGCGCAACCTGGTGCCGTTCGCCGACTTCGGGCGCATCGTCAGTGCCAGCGGCGCAACCTGCGAAGGCATCCTGCATTACCTGCCGCTGACCGCCGAGCAGATGCTCAGCCAGCCGCGAACCATTGCCGGTCGTGTGCTTGAAGGTGTGCAAAGCCTGAAAGAGCAGGGCGCGCAATTGGTTGGACTGGGTGGGTTTACCGCCATCGTCGGCAATCGCGGTTTGCAGACCCTGGACCGCAGTGGCGTGCCAGTCACCACCGGCAACTCGCTCACGGCCTACGCCGCCTATAAGAACGTGCTGGAAGCCATGGCCCGCCTGGAGGTGTCGCCAGTGGACAGCGAAGTGGCTGTGGTCGGTTACCCGGGGTCGATTGCCCTGGTCATCGCCAAGCTGCTGGCCCGGGACGGTTGCCGCCTGCGTCTGGTACACCGCGGCAGTGTCGAACAGGGCCGCGAAAGCCTGGCGTATCTGCCGACGGAGATGCACGACCAGGTGCGCATGACGGCAGACATCGACAGCTGTTACGACGAGGTGCGCTTCTACGTCGCCGCAACTTCCAGCGGCGGGGTGATCGATCCCTATCGTCTGGCACCAGGTTCGGTGGTGGTGGACGCTGCGTTGCCGCGTGATGTGCTGCCGTTTCACCACGACCGCAAAGACATCCTGATCATCGACGGCGGTCTGGTTTCGGCCAGCGAAGCCCTGCGTTTCGGCACCGAAACCCTGGGGCTGGCACCGAAGAAATTCCTCAACGGCTGCCTGGCGGAAACCCTGGTGCTGGCGCTGGAGGGGCGTGCCGAGGCGTTTTCCATTGGTCGCGAACTGCCCGAGGAGCGGGTGCTGGAGATCGGCCGGATCGCCGAGCTGCATGGTTTCTCTCCATCGCCTATGGCGTCCTATGGCGAACGTCTGCGCGAAGAAGACTTCCAGGCTTTGCGCCGCTTTCATCGACGGCCCACGGCCACCCCGACCGCCGAGCAGCCGGCTGCGTTGCGTGCCGAAGTCTTGCGTTGTTTTGGCGAGCACATCAATCCGGTGTTGCGCGAGTTCTATCAGTTCAACCATATCGAGCGAGTGTTCACCCACGGCAGCGGCTGCTGGTTGACCGATCTGGACGGCGGCCGCTACCTGGATTTCGTCGCCGGTTATGGCTGCCTGAATACCGGGCACAACCACCCGCGAGTCAACCAGGCGCTGCAGGCGTACTTGCAACAACAGCACCCGACCTTCGTCCAGTACGTCTCGGTGCCGCTGCAAACCAGCCTGTTGGCCCAGCGTCTCAGCGAGCTGGCGCCGGGCAACCTGGAGCGGGTGTTCTTCAGCAACTCCGGCACCGAGGCGATCGAGGCCGCGTTGAAACTGGCCATGGCCGCCATGCGCCGCCCACGGGTGCTGTATTGCGACAACGGCTATCACGGCAAGACCCTTGGGGCATTGTCGGTGACCGGTCGCGACAAACACCGCGACCCGTTCAAGCCGCTGTTGTCGCGCTGCGATTCGATCCCTTTCGGCGATCTGGCCGCGCTGGAGGCAGCGTTGAATCTGGGCGATATCGGCGCCTTTATCCTGGAGCCGATCCAGGGCGAGGGCGGGGTGATACTGCCGCCTGCGGGCTACCTGAAACAGGTCCGGGAGCTGTGCAGTGCCCATGACTGCCTGTTGATTCTCGACGAGATCCAGACCGGTCTGGGGCGTACCGGCAAGCTCTTCGCCTGCGAGTGGGAGGCGGTGGTGCCGGATATCCTGGTGCTGTCCAAATCCCTTTCCGGCGGCGCCGTGCCCATCGGCGCGACCTTGTCCAGCGCGGCGCTGTGGAACCGCGCCTATGGCAGCATTGATACCTTTGCCCTGCATACTTCAACCTTCGGTGGCGGCAATTTCGCCTCGGCCTCGGCCCTGGCAACCCTGGACGTGATCGCCGACGAAGACCTGGCCGGCAATGCCGCGCGGGTCGGTGGGCAACTCAAGGAGGCGCTGCGCGAGGCGGTCAGCGGTTACCCGTTCATCCGCGAGGTGCGGGGCCTCGGGCTGATGATCGCGATCGAGTTCGAGTACAGCTTCCACGGTGGGGTCGAGGCGTTCGTGCGTGAGTTCGCCAGTCGGATTCCGGGGAATGCGGCGGGCACTTATCGCATGCTGTCGGGCAAGGCCAAGCGGCACATCGAGGAGGCCATCAGCGAGGTGGAGAAAAACTTCGAGGAGATGTTCGTGCTGCGCTTCGTCAGCAAATTGTCGAGGGAGCATGGGGTGCTGACCTTCGTCACCGCCAACAATAACCGGGTGATGCGCATCCAGCCGCCGCTGGTGCTCAGCGACGCCGAGGCGCGGCACTTTGTCGAGGCGTTCAGCGCCGTGTGCAAGGACATGTCGACCTTCCTCGCCTGACGTAATAGACGCCCCCTGAAAGCCCTCTAAAGAGGGCTTTCATCTATTCGTCATTAGTTACCGACGATTGTTTAAATGCATACAAAAACGTGGCTTCTGAATATGAAAATCCAGACCCGTTGAATTGCTTAATTGAAGTTGCTGCCTGAGAATCGGTTGCATTCAGTAACAGGTATTTGCCATGAAACTTCCTGCTCTTGTAGAACCACTCGCAAACCTAAGTAATGAAGAAATAACCCGCTATAGCCGCCACTTGTTAATTCCCGATGTCGGCCTTGAAGGCCAGCGTCGCTTGAAGAGCAGCAAAGTGTTGGTCATTGGTGCGGGCGGCCTGGGTTCACCGGCCTTGTTGTATCTGGCGGCGGCCGGCGTCGGCACCTTGGGCATCATCGATTTCGACCGGGTGGACGAGTCCAACCTGCAGCGCCAGGTCATTCACCGGGTGGCCACCGTCGGCCAATTGAAGGTTGAAAGCGCCGCCGCGGCGATCAAGGATTTGAACCCGCATGTGCAGGTCAACCTCTACGACCAGCGCCTGGAACCGGAAACCGCGGTGCAGTTGTTCAGCCAGTACGACCTGATCCTCGACGGTACCGACAACTTCGCCACCCGCTACCTGGTCAACGATGCTTGCGTGCTGGCCAACAAACCCTATGTCTGGGGCTCGATCTTCCGTTTCGAGGGCCAGGCCTCGGTGTTCTGGGAAAACGCCCCCGGCGGCGTCGGTCTCAATTACCGCGACCTGTACCCTGAGCCACCCCCCCCGGAGCTGGCGCCATCCTGCTCGGAGGGCGGGGTGCTGGGCATTCTTTGCGCCTCCATCGGTGCAATCATGGCCACCGAGGCGGTCAAGCTCATCACCGGCATCGGCGAAAGCCTGCTGGGGCGCCTGATGGTCTACGACGCCCTGGAAATGTCCTACCGGCAGATGCCGCTGCGCCGTTCACCCGGGCGCCAACCGATCACCGCCCTGAGTGATTATCAGGTGTTCTGCGGCCTGACTGCGCCCAAGGGCGTGCAGCCTTCGGACATTCCGTCGATCAGTGCCCGGGAGCTGCAAGCCCTGCGCGACAGCGGCCAGGACGTGCTGCTGATCGATGTGCGCGAGCGCACCGAGTGGGACATCGTGCGCATTCAGGGCGCCCAACACATCCCCAAGGGCCCGAAGACCGCCGCGCTGATCGAAACCCGTTTCGGCAAGCACGCCAACCTGGTCCTGCACTGCAAATCCGGGGCACGCTCCAAGGCCGTCTTGTTGGAACTGCAGCAATTGGGCTTCAGCAATGTGCGCAACCTCGACGGTGGCGTACTGGCCTGGGTGCGGGATGTCGAGCCGACGTTGCCGAGTTATTGAACGGGGGGCGAGGGGCGAGAATGTTGAGTATTCGTGCCGGCCTGCTGGAGGCCATGCTGGAGCAAGCGCGGCGGGATCATCCGCTGGAAACCTGCGGCATCATCGCCGCACCCGCTGGCGCCAGGACCGCCGAACGGCTGATCGCCATGGACAACGCGGCGCGCTCGCCGACCTTCTTCAGCTTTGCGCCGAAACAGCAACTGGCGGTCTGGCGTGAACTGGATGAGCGGGATGAGGAGTGCCGGGTGATCTATCACTCCCATACCGCCAGCGCGGCCTACCCGAGTGCCGAAGATGTGCAGTATGCCGGTGACGCTTCGGTGCACTACGTGATTATTTCAACCGTGCCGGATATTGATGTAGCGGTCCGCAGTTTTCGAATCGTTAATCGTAAAGTTACCGAAGAAAGTATTCATGTCGTGCGCTGAAACTTGATGCCGGCACGGCGTTAAACAAGATCCATCAATTAATAAGAAGAGCCTTATTCAGGCTCAGGGAGTTCTGCATGTCGATTTCCGTCATTGTGCCAACTTTGTTGCGCACTTTTACTCAAGACCAAAAGCGCGTCGAGGTTCAGGGAAGTACCGTTCTTGAAGTCATCGAACAGATGGAACGGGAGTATCCCGGCGTCAAGGAGCGGCTGATTGGCGACGGTCAGGTGCATCGTTTCGTGAACATCTACGTCAACGATGACGACATCCGCTTTGCCGACAACCTGGCCACCACACTCAAGGCCGGCGATGCCATCACCATCCTGCCGGCGGTCGCGGGTGGCTGATGACTGACTGATCGCTCCGGGCCTGCGCGGCGTACCTCACCCGAGGCCGTCCGCGCAGGGTTATGTAACCACTCTGGCGTAAGTTTTATGTCTCGTCTTTTACATGGATGTAGCCTCAGCGGCTCCTTTGCCTCTTCATCTGGCAGGCTCGTACGATGGGCCGCCCCACTGGCCGCGTCACTGCGCTACCAGGCGACGACGCTGGGCCTGAACCCGCTGACCACAGCCGATGATTCGGCACACGAGGGGGTGAGCTTCGCCTTGCATCACCCCGATCTGCAACCGCTCACCGGGCTGATTCATGGTTGGCCCGACGGCAGCAGCGCGGGTGTCACCGAGCACACTGTGCAGGCGGCCTGCGGGCTGATGTCGGTGCATGGCCGGGCCAGTGGCAAGGCCCAAGGGCTGGGGGTGGATTATGTTTCGACCCTGAGCGCCAGCCTGGCCCTGCAAGGCGTGTTTGCCGCAGCGCTCGGGCAGTTACGCGGTGGCAATTTCAGCAGCGTGACCACTTCCATGGCTGCGGCCGGAGCGCTGGGGATTGCCCAGTACCTGGCGGGTGCGACTGCGGGGGCGGAAGCCGAACGCCTGTTGCCGGGGGCCACGTGCGCAAAGAATCGTCCGCCGTTTGTCTCGGCCGATGGCGTGCACTTTGAACTGGAAACCCTGGACGCCGAACCGTGGCGGCGTTTTTGGGCGGCGGTGGGCATCGACGGCGAGCAGGCCGGGCAGGGCTGGAAGGCCTTTCTGCTGCGCTATGCCAAGGCTGTTGCGCCGATGCCGGCGGTCTTTCGTCAGGCGCTTTCCCGGTTGTCCATGGCGCGGATCAGCGCTCTGTGCGACTTGAGCGGCGTTGCGCTGTGCCCGGTGCGCAGCCTCGCCGAGCGCCGTGCTGATCGCGATTTGCCTGGTCAACTGGAACAAGGGCCCTGGGCCTTCGACGCTGTCAGCGCGGGCGGCAAGCCATTGCGTGACCTGGATGGACAAGCATTGCCCTTGAGCGGCCTGACGGTGATTGAGTCATGTCGGCGGATCCAGGGCCCGCTGGCCGGGCATCTATTGGCGATGCTGGGGGCCGAGGTGATCCGCATCGAGCTGCCCGGTGGCGATCCGCTGCGCGGCATGCCGCCTTGCGTCGACGGAGTGTCGGTGCGCTTCGATGCCCTCAATCGGCACAAGCAGGTCCGTGAACTGGACATCAAGTCCGCCGCTGGCCGCGAAGAGTTGTACGAGCGAGTCAGGCACGCCGATGTGTTCCTGCACAACTGGGCGCCGGGCAAGGCCGCCGAACTCGCGCTGGATCGCGCCGACCTGATGCGGGTCAATCCGGGGCTGGTCTATGCCTACGCCGGCGGCTGGGGTCACGACCGGGCGGGCGAACCCTTGCCGGGCACTGACTTTGTGGTCCAGGCCTGGTCTGGCGTCGGTGAACAGATCGGCCTGGCCTCGGCGACACCGGGCGGTTCGCTGTTCACCGTGCTGGATGTGCTGGGCGGCGTGGTCGCGGCCCAAGGGGTCAGCGCCGCCTTGTTGCATCGCGCCCTCAGCGGGCAGAGCGTGCGGGTCGACAGCTCGCTGCTCGGTGCCGCCAACCTGCTGTGCGCGCAACAACTGCAAGGGACAGACACCGCCGAAAACAGTTTGCTCAAGGGCGTGTATCCGACCCTGGCCGGGCTGCTGGCTATCGACTGCCAGACCCCGGCCCAGCTTCAACAATTGGAAATGATCCTCGCCTGCGATCTGCACAGCGACCCCGAGGGGCGTGACGGTCTGATTCGCAGTGCCTTGGCGTCGCAGTCCGCCGCTACCTGGCAACAGGTGCTGGGCGACGCCGCAATACCGGCCTCCGTGGCCGTAGAAGACCTGTCAGCGCTGGCTCAAGACAGGCGATTGAAGACGTGTTTAAGCGTGAATGCCTATACCTCGGTCAACGCTCACTGGAGTTTTCGATGAACAACGCAGGCATTATTGATCTGGTCCCCGCCGATGTTCGCAGTGCTTGGGAACGCGACGGCACCTACCCCAACCGTTCGGTCTATCAACTGTTCCGCGAGCACGCACAGCGTGCCCCGCAGAAACCGGCGGTGCTCTCGCCCGAGGGCACGCTGAGCTATGGCGAGTTGCATGACGCCGCGCTGCGCCTGGCCGCGAGCCTGCGCGCTGCTGGCATCGTCGCCGGCGATGTGGTGGCTTATCAACTGACCAACAGTTGGCGCAGTTGCGCCATCGACCTCGCTGCCGCGGCGCTGGGGGCGGTGGTTGCGCCGTTTCCACCGGGACGCGGCAGCCTGGACATCCAGGCCCTGGTGCGCCGTTGCGATGCGCGGGCGGTGATCGTTCCGGCGGAGTACGCCGGCATCGATCTGTGCCAGGTCATCGAATCCCTGCGACCGAGCCTGTTGTCGCTGCGGGTGCTGGTGGTTGAAGGTTGCGCCCGGGACGGCTGGCAGAGTCTGCACGACATGCTCCAGGCCGAGCCGTTGACCCAAGCGCAATTGCCCAAGGTTTGTCCCAATTCGCCGGTGCGCTTGCTGGTGTCTTCCGGCACCGAATCCGAACCCAAGCTGGTGGCCTATTCGCACAACGCTCTGGTGGGCGGGCGCGGGCGTTTCTTGCAGCGCGTCCACCCCGAAGGCGAGAGCTTCCGTGGGCTGTATCTGGTGCCGTTGGGATCGTCCTTTGGTTCCACCGCCACCTTTGGCAGTCTGTCCTGGCTCGGCGGTTCGATTGCGGTGCTGCCGCAGTTCGACGTGGAGGCGGCGATCGAGGCCATCGAGCAGCTGCGTCCGACGCACATTCTCGGGGTGCCGACCATGCTCCAGCGCATCGCCGCCGATGCTCGCCTGCAACAGGTCGACAAGTCCAGCCTGCTGGGGCTGATCTGCGGTGGTTCGCTGATTGATGAAGTGACCGTGCGCCGCTGTGTCGAGGCGTTCGGTTGCGGCTTTATCAGCCTCTATGGTTCGGCGGACGGGGTGAACTGTCACAACACCCTGGATGATGCTCAGGACGTGGTGTTCTACAGCGTCGGCCGACCGAACCCGGCGGTGTGCGCGATCAAGATTGCCGATGAGCAGGGCAACGAATTGCCTCAGGGCAGCGTCGGCGAAATCAAGGCCCGTGGCCCGCTGAGCCCGATGCAATACGTCAACGCCCCGGAACTCGACGCGCAGTATCGCGATGCCGAAGGCTGGGTCAACACCGGCGACCTTGGCTACATCGACGCCGACGGTTACCTGATTCTGGCCGGGCGCAAGAAGGACATCATCATCCGTGGTGGCGCCAATATCAGCCCGGTGCAGATCGAAACCCTGGCCACCGGTCATCCGGACGTGGTCAGCGTCGCTTGCGTGGCGGTGCCGGACCCGGACCTCGGCCAGCGCGTGTGCATCTGCGTGACCCTGCGCGACGGCGCACCGCGCTTCTCCCTGAGCGAGCTGACCGACTACCTGCGCGAGCAGGGCCTGGAGGTCAACAAACTGCCGGAGTACTTGCGTTTCTATCGCCAGCTGCCGCTGACCCCGGCCGGCAAGATCGACAAGAAATCCCTGGCTGCCGAAGTGGCGTTTCTGGAGAGCGGGGCGGGCATCGCATGTTGAGCGCACAGCCATTGGCGGCCACCCGGGACAATGTGGAATTGGCCCGAGCGGTGCGACGTTTTGTCGACGAACGCATCATCCCGCTGGAGGCTGAACTGGCGGCGGAGCCCCGGCAGGCCGCCCGACGTATGGCCGAGCTCAGCGCCGAGGCACGGGCCGCCGGGCTCTGGGGCAGCTTTTACCCGCAGGCTCTCGGCGGGCGTCTCGCCAGCCTGCGCGACTACCTGGCGGTGGCCGAACAGGAGGGGCGTTCCGAGTACGCCCCGGCGATCTTCGGTGACGATGCCACCCTCGATCTGCACATGCTCACCCGGCATGCCAGCGAAGACATTCGTCAGCGCTTTCTTGCGCCTCTGGCGGCGGGGACGCTGGTTTCCAGTTATGGCATGTCCGAGCCCGACAGCATCGGCTCGATCCCGGCGACCCTGAACAGCCACGCGGAGTTTGTCGACGGCCAGTGGTTGTTGAGCGGGCGCAAGTGGTTCATCTGCCGCGCCGAGCGTGCCGGCCTGATTACGGTGATTGCCCGCACGGGTTCCGGTCCTCTGGAGAGCGCTCTGTCGATGCTGTTGGTGCCCAGTGATGCGCCGGGCTTTCGGATCGAGCGGCCGTTGTCGATCCTCGGCCGGTTCTCCGGCCAGGGCGAGTTGTCCTTCGATCAGGTGCGGGTCCCGCCGAGCCATGTGTTGGGGCAACCAGGGCAGGGGCTGGCGCTGATGCAGGAACGCCTGGGGCTGGGGCGGATATTGCGCTCGGTGCACTGGCTGGGCCTGGCCCAGCGCTGCTTCGACCTGATGTGCGCGCGCATCCACTCGGCCCGTGGCCAGCAGGCGCGGCTGTTGGATAAACAACTGGTGCGCCAACGGGTATTCAAGGTCTATCAGGCCATCGCCAGCGCCCGCGCGCTGCTGCAGGACGCTGCCGGTAAACACGATGCCGGGGTGGCCAACAGCATCGAGGTCAACATCGCCAAGGTTGCCGCTTCCCAGGCGTTGAGCGAGGCGGTGGATTCGGCGATCCAGATCATGGGCGCCGAAGGCCTGAGCGAGCTGTCACCACTGTCGGGGATTTACCGCACGGCGCGCACCACGCACATTCTCGACGGCACCGACGATGCGCTGATCAGCGCGGTGGGGCGGCAACTGCTGGATAGTTGCGGCGACACCGGGCTGGATTTCGACTGGCCGTCGGTGACACAGGGGATGGCCGATGACTGAGCACAACACGCCGTCAGGCTGGTGTTTGCGGGTGGTACTGACCGCGGCGATGGCCTTGCCGATGCTGATCTTCTACGCCGTCGGCACTCTCGGGCCGTTAATCGTCGCCGACCTTGGGGTGCCGACCCATTGGCTAGGTTGGCTGATTACCAGTGCCTTCGGGTTTGCTGCGTTGTTGTCATTGTGGGCCGGACCGCTGGTCAATCGGCTGGGCACCCGGCGGGCCATGGCGGTGCTGTTCTGGAGCACAGTGGGCGCCTATGGATTGCTGGCCAGTTTGCCGGGATTCGTCGGCGTAGTGCTGGCGCTGGCCGCATGCGGGATTGCCCAGGCGCTGGCCAATCCGGTGACCAATCTGCTAATCGCCGAGCGCGTCGAGCCCCGGCACAAGGCGGCGGTGGTTGGCTTGAAGCAATCCGGGGTGCAGGTTTCGGCGCTGTTTGCCGGCTTGCTGCTGCCGACCCTGGCGGTGAGTTTTGGCTGGCGCGAGGCGCTGGCGAGTTTGCTGATACCGGCCTTGTTGTTGGCATGTCTGGGGCCACGAGTGGCTCCCCGGGAACACAAGGGTAAACCGCTGAGCCTTGCGGTTGCCCGACCCAACGGGACGC
Organism: Pseudomonas sp. GW822-FHT02G04; assembly: GCF_058802085.1. Taxonomy (NCBI): domain Bacteria; kingdom Pseudomonadati; phylum Pseudomonadota; class Gammaproteobacteria; order Pseudomonadales; family Pseudomonadaceae; genus Pseudomonas; species Pseudomonas sp. GW822-FHT02G04. The sequence continues at coordinate 80,566 of NZ_JBXANU010000004.1, read as the reverse complement.
TGGCGCTGTTGATGAGCGTGCAGCTGTGCGTGGGCATCGTGCTCTCGTCGTTCGTAACCTTTCTCGGGGTGTTCGCCGCGGGGCAGGGAATGCCGGCGACGTTGATCGGCGGGCTGATTGCCGGCTTTGGCGTCATGGGCATTGTGGCGCGGATTTTCCTGACGCCGTTGGGCGCGCGCATGGCCGATGAGTCGTGGCTACTGCTGGGGTTACTACTGCTGTCGAGCCTGGCCTTGTGGTTGACCTCGTTGGCCGCGCCGGGCAGTCACTGGCCGTTGTGGGCCGGGGCTCTGGGCATGGGGCTGACGGCGGTGGCGACCAATGCCATCGCCATGAGCATGGTCCTGCGCGATCCGGGCTTCGGCAGCCCGGCACCGGCTGCGGGATTGCTGTCGGTGGGGTTCTTTGGCGGTTTTGCGTTGGGCCCGCCGCTGTTCGGGCTGGTGCAGAACGGAGCATGGGGCTTTGCCTATGCCTGGCTGGCGCTGATCGGCGTGTTGCTGCTCGGTTGCCTGCTGTGCCTGATGTTGACGCAGGTTCGGCAGCGCCAGAGAAACGGTGCTGTCGAGCCGTCCCTGAGGGTGGTCAAATGAGCGCCCTCGAGGCTCTGGATCGGCCTCTTGAAACCGCTGAAGTTCGGCGCGCCATCAACGCTATCTTCACCCGACTGGAGCAGATCGACGCTGTCTGTGGCCAAGGCTTTCCCCTGTATTGCACGGGTGGCAGCGAGGCCTGGAAGGTGTCGGCCGGCGGCTCCTGGCTGGGCGGCTTCTGGGCCGGCCTGTGGTGGTTACGCGCCCATTGCAGCGGGCGCCGGTCGGATCAGCAACAGGCGCTGCGCATTGCCGAGCGGTTGCGTGGTCAGCTTGACAGCGATACCCATCATCGCAGCCTGATTTTCTGGTACGGCGCCGGGTTGGGCGCACGCCTGTTGGCCGATCCCCAGGCCGAGGAATTGACGGAGCAGGCGGTACAGCGTTTGGCCCGGGCTTTCGATCCGGTGCTGGGTTGCATCCCCCTCGGTCGCGGGATGGGCGGCGGCGAGCACGGTGACAGCCGCTTAAGCATCGATCCGCTGGCCGCGACCCTGCAGCTGTTTGCCCTGAGTGCCGAGCCACGGTTGCTGGGGCTGGGCCGCCAACAGTTGCAGACCTCCTTCCGCGCCTGCGCAGGCGGGGGCGGTACCTGGAGCAGCCATGCGCGTTTTGATCAGGGGCAATGGCAGGCCGGCGATGTGCCGGGCAATTGGTCCCGGGGCCAGGCCTGGGCCATGCTCGGCCTGGGGACGGGCGCCCGCTTGTACGGCGAGCCGTTCAGCAGCGACGCTGAAAAGGCCAGCCAGTACTGGTTGGGCGGTCGGGGCTTGTCTGTCCCGGTCAATCGCCTGGATCAGCCCCAGGAACTGAACGACCCTTGCGCCGCAGCGATGGCGGCATTGGCCCTGCAAGGGCAGGCGATGGGTGCCGCTGAGTCTGAGGTATTGCGGCAACAGGCCGGCCAGTTACTGGCAACAATCGTGCGCAGCGCCGACTTCGAAAATGGGCGCTTTATCGGCCATTGCTATCGCACCACTGCGGCGCAGGAACAGAAAGTCGAATCGGCCTGCGGCAGTTTCTTTCTGTTGGCGGCACTGCTGGCCTGGACCGGGGAGATTGATCCGCGCTGGATCTGAGGGAAGGGCGTGCGCCTCATAGCGACGCCCTGATCACCAATGGACAATCTACCGGCTGGGCTCCTTCCACCTCGAGGGCTTCAATCAGGTGCCGGGCCGCATTGCGACCGATCTCGTAGTACGGCAGTTGCACCGTGGTCAGCGGCGGGACGAACAGTTCGGCGATACCGATCATGTTGTCGTAGCCGAGCACCGCGACATCGCCGGGGATTTTCAGGCCACGGCCCAACAGCAGCTGATAGGCACAAAACGCGATGCGATCATTGCCACAGATCAGAATGTCGAATTGCGGGCTCCCCTCAATGATGTGCCGGTCGAGGATGGCTGCGGTTTCACCGTAGGCGTCATGCTCGGAAAGGTCGTATTGCAGGAGCGCTTCAGGCGCCAGCCCGAATGCCTGACAGGCACGCTGCAAGCCTTCTTGTCGCAGGCCCCAGGCGAGGCTCTGCTTTGGCAGATTGATGCACAGCGGGCGCCGATAGCCTTGGCTCAACGCGTGATGCACGGCTCGATACTGCCCCGTTTCGTCGTCCGGCACATAACTGACCAGGCGACTGTCATCCGCCAGGCAATTGGCGAGCACCAGGGGTTTGCTCTTCAAGCGCTCGGGAATGCTTACATGGCGAAAGCCCATGGCGCTGAAGATCAACCCGTCGGGGCGGTGCGACAACATCAGGTCGATGTTCTGGTCGGTGGGCGGGTTGCTCAACAAGTTGAGGATGAAGACATTCCAGCCCGCCTGCTGTGCGGTCTGTTCGATGGACAGCAGCAGTTCCACCGCGAACGGTGTGGTGGCGGTGTCCAGCGCGAACACCCCGATAGTACGCGACTGGAGGTTGTCGCCGCGCATCTTGCGCGCCGACAGGCTCGGTACGAATTGCAGTTCATCAATGGCGCGACGCACCCGCTGAAGGGTTTCGGGGCTCAGTTTTTCCGGGTTGTTGAGCGCTCGAGAAACCGTCATCAGGGACACGCCGGCCAGTTGTGCAACGTCTTTCACTGAAGTCATGCGAGGCGAGGCCGGTCAGGTTGACGCAGAATCATGACACAGGGCCCGGGCTTCTCGCGACTCGAATGACAACGCTCATACCCATCCTGAAGCGAGAGGCCACGCCCTGGGAATCGAGACACGCCCGCCACTGCCGCTGTCAAACAGCTTTACGCCCAGACTGTCGGGCCGTGGATAGAGGCGACTGCTGAGGCTGAAGCGCCCGTTTTCGTCGAACACCTCGATGGACGAACGATCAAGAAATACGCGCAGCTCCAGTCGCTCTTGTGTCGGGTCTATCGACACGCTGCGCTGGCCGGTGACTTGCGCACCCGAGCGGCTGCGGTCCAGCACCAGGCGCTGCAGCGCCGCATCGTAGTAGAGCAGGGTTTCTTCACGGCCATCGTCGCTGCAGCGCAAGGCGATGCCCAGGTGGCCGTCGGTGCAGCCGTGCAAATCCAGATGCACATGGATTTCGAGCATGTCGCCATTCACTTCCGGCACCCATTGGCTTCCCGATTCGTTCCGCCAGGAGGTGACCGGCAACTGCGCCTTGCGCAGCGCGGTGAGCTCCCGTGCCGGATACACGCAAAGGCGATCGTCATGCAGTTCAAGTTCGCGCGGCAAACCGAGCATGCCGCACCAGTGATGGGCCTGGCTGGGCATCGGGCTTTCCCACATGTCGAGCCACGCCCACACCAGGCGCCGACCATCGGCGGCCACCAGCGTTTGCGCGGCATAGAAATCGTGGCCGTTATCCAGCTCGATAAAAGGCCCGCCAGTGAAGTGCCATTGGCTGTCGAGTTGGCCCACGCGATAACCGGTCTGGTACTTGTTGAGCCGCTCGTAACCCTGGGGCTGCATGCCCTGAGGGGAGTACAACAACACATCGCGCCCGTTCAGGCGAAACAGATCCGGGCACTCCCACATATAGCCATCGCCCTCGCTGCCGCTGGCTACATAATCGAGGAACTCCCAGGTGTGCAGATCGGTGGAGCGGTACAGCGGCAGCAGCGGTTTATCGCCCAGCCGTGCGCCGGCAATCAGGTACCAATCGTCATCCTCCTGCCAGACCTTGGGGTCACGAAAATGCATGATCGAGTCGTGCGGCGCGGTCGCGATGACGGCGCCATGTTTGACGAAGCGGATGCCGTCGGTGCTGGTGGCCAGGCACTGGACTTGACGGATCGAGCTTTCGTCACCCACGTCCTTCAGCCAGGTGTGCCCGGTGTAGATCAGCGCCAGGGTATCCCCACACACCACCGCGCTACCGGAAAAACAACCGTCGCGGTCGAAGTCATCGCCGGGTGCCAGGGCAATCGGCAGATGCTGCCAATGGACCAGGTCGGCACTCTTGGCATGCCCCCAATACATCGGACCCCACTTCGCGTCAAAGGGGTGGTGTTGATAGAAAACGTGATACTCGCCACGGAAGTACACCACCCCGTTAGGGTCGTTCATCCAGCCTGTCGGGGGGGCAAGGTGATAACCGGGGCGGTAATCGTGGATGACCCGAGACAGGCCATCACTCAGCGCTCGCTGCGCAGCAGATATTGAATCGTTCATGGTATTCAAAGACAAAGTCATAGGGCGCCTGCTCGTGCCGGGCGCAGAGGGACGGTTTCAATGGCGTGTGGGTGGCGTTTCAAGGCTGTGCCGTCGGTGTCGAACAGGTGCAGGTTGTCGATGTCCAGCAGCAGCTCGACCCGGTCGCCCACCTGCCATCCGGCGTGGACCTCACAACGACAGATCAGCGGCTCGTCCTGACCTGTTTCGAGGTGCACATAGGTTTCGCTGCCCAGGTATTCGACCGCGGTCACGACGATGCCGGCGGCTCCTTCCGCCGCCTTGAGCGACACGTGTTCCGGGCGAATCCCCAGGCTCAGCGGAGCGTCCGTCGCCAGACTCGAGCTGTCGAAGGGCAGGGACGTCAGACCCAACACGGGGCTGTCGACCAAGCTGGTTTCGCCTGGCGCCTGCAAGCGAGCCGGCAGAAAGTTCATTCTGGGTGAGCCGAGAAAACCGGCGACAAAACGACTGGCCGGGCGCTCATAGAGTTCGCGCGGTGAGCCGACCTGCTCGACGCGACCGCCATTGAGCACGACAATTTTGTCGGCCAGGGTCATCGCTTCCACTTGATCGTGGGTGACGTAGATCATGGTCGAGCCCAGCCGGGCATGCAGCCGGGCGATTTCGTTGCGCATCTGCACCCGCAAGGACGCATCCAGGTTGGAGAGCGGCTCATCGAACAACAAAATGTCCGGCTCCCGCGCCATGGCTCGGCCCATGGCTACACGCTGACGCTGCCCACCGGACAATTCCTTTGGCTTGCGTTGCAGCAGTTTGTCCAGTTGCAGGATTTGCGCGGTTTTCAGCACGCGTTCGCGCAGGCTGGTCTTTTCGGTCTTGGCCAATTTGAGACCAAAACTGATGTTGTCGTAGACGCTCATGTGCGGGTACAGCGCATAAGACTGAAACACCATGCCGACGCCACGCTCGCGCGGCTCCAGGTCGTTGACCCGACGCCCGTCGATCAGCAGGTCGCCGGCGCAGATCGAATCCAGTCCGGCGATCAGTCGCAGCAGGGTCGACTTTCCGCAGCCCGAAGGGCCGACGAACACCACGAACTCACCCGCCGCGATCTCCAGGTTGACGTCGCGCAGAATCCGCGCGCCGCCCAATTGTTTGTTCACGTTATCCAGTTTCAACTTGATCACGATGCTGTTCCTTGTAGTTGTCGGGCATCAACCCTTTAACGCGCCGGTAGTGAGGCCGGAAACGATTCGGCGCTGGAAGATCAGCACCAGAATCACCAGAGGGACGGTGACCAGCACCGATGCCGCCATCAACAAGCCCCAAGGCAATTCATGGGGGCTGCCACCGGAAATCAGGGCGATGGCCACCGGCACCGTGCGTTGGGTGTCGGTGAGGGTGAAGGTCAGGGCAAACAGGAACTCGTTCCACGCGGCGATGAAGGCCAACAAACCCGTGGTGACCAGTGCGGGCCACAGCAGCGGCAACAGCACTCGGGTCAGCGTGACCCAGGGCGAGGCGCCATCCATGATTGCCGCTTCCTCCAGTTCATGAGGCAGTTGGCCCATGAACGTGGTCAGCACCCAGACAGTGAAGGGCAGGGTGAAAATCGTGTAGCTGAGGATCAACGCCCAGGACGTGTTGTACAGGCCCAAGGCGCGGATCACCTCGAACAGCCCCGACAGCACTGCGACCTGGGGAAACATCGACACCCCAAGGACCATCATCAACACCGTGCCACGCCCACGGAATTTCACCCGGCCCAAGGCATAAGCAGCGGTCAGGCTAAGGAACAGCGCCAGCGTCACCACGCTAAGCGCAACCACCAGCGAATTACCGATCGCCCGCAGGAACGAGGCTTGGTTGAGCACCGCCGCATAGTTGGAGAAGTCGGGGTTTTTGATCCAGTAACTCACTTCGAACAAGGCACTGGACGGCTTCAGCGACGTGACGATGGCGTAGTAGAAAGGGAACACCGCATACAGCAGCAACACCCCGATCAGGCACCAGAAGCCGAGGCGCAACAGCGATTTTTTCAGGAGGCGCGGGCTCATGACCGGACCTCCAGTTGACGGCGTCCGAGGTAGAGATAAAGCATGGCGATCACCGCAACCACCAGAAACAACAGGGTCGAGGCGGCGCTGCCGTAACCGACGTCCTGAAACTCCACCAGGTGTTGGCGGGCATAGACCGACATGCTCATGGTGCTCGATGAGTTAGAGGTCAGCACGTAGATCACGTCGAACACCCGCAGGGAGTCGAGGATGCGGAAGATCGCCGCCACCAGCAATGCGGGCATCAGCAGTGGCAGCGTGACCCGCCAGAACACCTTCAGTGGATGAATGCCATCGACCCTGGCGGCTTCGTAGCAATCGCTCGGCAACATCTGCAAGGCCGCGAGCATCAGCAGGGTGACAAACGGCACGGTCTTCCAGACGTCGACGATAATCACCGCCCACATCGACAGATCGGCATCTGCGGTCCAGGCCAAAGGCGCGGCAATCAGGCCGAGGCTGAGCATCAGGTGATTGATGATGCCGAACTGGTCATTGAGCATCCACGACCAGATCTTCGCCGAGACAATGGTTGGAATTGCCCACGGAATCAGAATCAACGCTCGCACCAGGGAACGGCCGGCGAACTGGATGTTCAGCAGCAAAGCCACCAGCAGCCCCAGCACAACTTCCAGCCCCACCGACACCACGGTGAAATGCAAGGTGTTGCGCACCGCGTTCCACCATTGCGGATCGACCAGGATGCCCGACCAACTGGAACCGTTGTGGAACAGATAATTGCTCAGGCCAACGAAGGTTCCGCCAGCGGTGTCCGCCAGGTTGGCGTCGGTCAGGCTGAACCAGAATGTCCGCAGCAACGGCCAGGCCGCCACCAGGGCCAGACACAGCAACATCGGCGTCAGAAACAGCCAGGCAGCGCGCACTCGGCGGCGCTGTACCGGCGTTTCCCTGGCGAGCAGAAGCTCGTCACAGGGAGCATGGGTAGTAGAGACAGACATGGTGATTTCCTTCCTTGTGGCTTACCAGTTCCGGTGTTTGATGCGCGTGAGTTCGCCTTCCAGTTCGGTCAGCGCCTGATCGACCGGCAACTCGCCGGCCAGCACGCCATGCACTTGATCGAAGAACGCATTGGTGACCCGTGGATAACGAGCGGCGGTGATTGAAGCGGGGCGCATGACGCCATCGTTGAGGATGCTGTGCAGCTGACTGTAATAAGGCATGGCCGCGAGCAACTCGGGATCCTGGTAAAGCGACTCGATCACCGGGTTGTAGGCGCCAATCAGCGCGCGATGTTTCTGCTGTTGGGCACTGCTCAGGTAGCTCACCAGTTCGGCGGCAAGCTTCGGGTTGGCACTGTAACGCGATACCGCCAAACCCCACCCGCCGAGGGTGGAGGCATGGGTGCCGGTGTTGCCGCCGCGGGGCAGGGGAGCGACCCCGACCTTGTCTTTTACCGCACTGTCCTGGCTCTGCACCAAGGCCCAGACATAAGGCCAGTTACGCATGAACAGCGCATTGCCCGACTGGAATACGCCGCGTCCTTCTTCCTCGGTGTAATTGAGTACGCCACGCGGGGAGATGTCGCCTACCCAGCTTTTTGCCAGGGTTAACGCCGCTCTGGAGGCCTGGCTGTTGACCACGATGTCGCCTTGAGAATTGACCAGCCCGCCTTGCGGTTGGCTGCTGATCCACTCCAGCGCATTACATGTCAGACCCTCGTAGGCGCGTCCCTGAAAGATGTAACCCCAGGCATTGGGGTTCCCGGCATTGCGCTCGGCCTGTTGTACATCCTTGGCGGTAGCGGTCATTTCCTCCCAGGTCTGGGGGACTTGCTTGTTGTATTTATCGAGCAAGTCCTTGCGGTAATACAGCAGGCCCGAATCGGTGAACCACGGCATCGTCACCAGCCGTCCGTTCACCGTGGCGTTGTCCACCTGTGCCTGGAAATAGCCTTGGGTCGCGTCGGCGGGCAGCACCTCGCGCAGATCCAGCAGATGTTTGGCCAGCATCCCTGGCCACACCATGTCGATCTGAATGATGTCGATGTCGCTGGATTGCGCACTGAGGATTTGTTGGTAGAACGACAACCGCTCGGTTGCCGAGTTAGGTGTGGACACCACCTCGACGTGATTGCCGGTCTGTTTCGACCACGCCTCGACGGCCTCCTTACACAGTTGTAATTCCGCGCCCACCGCACCGCAGGAGATCGTCAGATTGGCGGCGCTGGAGAGGGATGGAAGCCCGGCGCAAAGGGCAAGTAGTGCTGCTGGAAGGAGTGATTTGAGCTGTTTCATAAAGCCCTCTTTATTTTTGTTTTTAGAAAAGTTAACGTTAACATCGCCAAATGTAGCAGCGTATTTGCGATGAGGCATCCTTTTTTTCGTAGATTTTGACAATTAACAATTCACGAAAAAAAGGCCGGTCGCAGGACAAAAAATAAAAACAAAACAGGAAATCCCCCATGCAGAAAGCATCAAGCTGGCTACTCGCAGGCGTACTCGGCACCTCGGCGGCCACCGCTCAGGCCGCGACTCTGGAAGAACGCATGGCCGCGTTTGAAGCCCGCGCCAGCGCCGCGGAAAAACGTGCAGCCGCCGCCGAACAGCAAACCCAGGCACTCGCCAGGGAACTGCAGCAGCTCAAACAGTCCACCCCCGCCTTGCAGCCTGTTGCGTCCACTGCGACCGCCACTGCGGCGCCCACTTTGGATACGCGGTTGGCAAAACTCGAAGCCCGTCAGCAAAGCCTGGAGAAGGAAGGCAGTACCGGGCACCTCACCGACGGGTTCAGCTTCAAGGGCTACGCCCGCTCCGGATTGCTGATCAACGATGGCCTGGGTGGTGGGCGTGGCGGTCCTTATACGACGCCTGCCGGTTCAGTCGGTGGTGCAGTCGGGCGACTGGGTAATGAAGACGATACTTACATGCGTATAGACCTGTCGAAAGAAGCCTATGCGCAGAACGGCACCCATTCCAAATTCACGGTTTCCATCGCCGATGGAGTGGAAAGCTCCAATGACTGGACGGCCGCCGAAAGTAACCTGAATGTGCGCCAGGTATTTACGGAACTCGATCATCTCGCCGCATTCAAGGGCAATTCGACGTTCGAGAACGCCACCCTGTGGGCAGGCAAGCGATTCGACAGGGACAACTTCGATATCCATTGGCTGGACTCGGACGTCGTCTTTCTGGCCGGCACCGGGGGTGGTATCTACGACGTGCAGATGAACAAGAACTGGCGCTCGAATTACTCGTTGATCGGGCGTAACTACGGGGATTTCAGTGAGGGCGGGATCAACGCCGATGTGGAAAGCTACATCCTCACCTCAAATCAGTTCTTTGACGGTGGTCAGTGGCAGTGGATGTTCAATGGCATTGGCTCAAAGAAAAACGACTTTGGCACTCGCACCAATGAAGCGGGCCTGAAGCCTGCGGACTCCGGCTTGCACAGCATGATCGCGAATCATCAGAAAAACTTTTTCGGCAGGGAAGGCTTCTTCAAGACGGCGCTGCTCTACGGGCAAGGGCTGGGGGCCGAGGTCAAGAACATCGGCTCGGACGGCGAACTGATCGACGACGCCCGCGCGCTGCGCCTGGCGCTGTACGGCGAGACACCCATCGCACCCGGCTGGCGCATCGGCCCCAGCTTACTGGCTGAACAAAGCAAGGATCGCTACGTCAAGGGTGACGACTATCGCTGGATGACCCTGAACATGCGGCTGGCCAATGAAATCAACAGCAATTTCGAGATGGCCTACGAAATGAGCTGGCAAACCATGAACCTCGACCCCAAGGGCTACCTGCAACGTAATGCGGTGGACGGTAACTTCTGGAAATTCACCATCGCCCCGACCTTCAAACCCGACGTTGGAGACCTGCTCACACGCCCCGAGTTGCGAGTATTCGCCAGCCTCATGAACTGGTCCTCGGACCTGGACCGATACAGCTCCACAGACAACTTCGGCAAGACGGACTTCAATGCCGGCGGTGTGTGGCAATACGGGATACAGATGGAGACCTGGTTTTGATTTTCGGGTGATCGGAACGTGCTTGTGTAGGAGCTGCCGAAGGCTGCTCCTACACGTCCAGCCTTACCTGGACTTCAACACCTTCGGATTCGAGTTGCCCCAGATCGTGTAGAGGTCGGCCAACAGCGCGCCGTTGATGGTCTCAAGTTCGGTCTGGGTAATCTCTTCATCGCCCTGTTTGCCATACAGCACCACTTCATCTCCCGCCTGCACACCCTTGATACCGCTGACGTCGACCATCAGCGTGTTCATGGTGACCTTGCCGATCACCGGCGCGCGTTGGCCGTGAATCAGCACGGAGGCTTTGTTGGAGAAGGCTCTTCGATAGCCGTCGGAGTAGCCGGCCGGGATGTTGGCGATCAATGAGTCTTTGCTCAGGGTAAAGGTGCGGTCGTAGCTGATGGTGCTGCCCGCCGGGTAGGCGTTGACCGCCGCGACCCGCGACTTGAACTGCATCACCCGTTGAAACTCGTTATGCCCACCCACGGGATAGCCATAAAGGGCAGCCCCCGGGCGAACCATGTCCAGCCAGCCTTCGGGCACCTCGAGGGTGGTGAAGGTATTGGCGCAGTGCAGGGTGATCCGGCTGCGGGCCAGTTTGGCGTGTTCGATCAGCCAGCTCGATTGCTCCTTGAATGTGGCCAGCCCGCGCAGAACATCCTCGCGCTCTTCAACCGGAAAGTGGGTCATGATCCCGACGATATCCAAGTGATCCAGTCGAGTCAGGTCCAGCGCCTGCTGCTGCCCTTGCGCCGTACTCATTTCCAGGCCATTGCGGCTCATGCCCGCCGAATTCAGCGCCAGGTGAATCGGCAGTTTCACGCCTTTGCGGGTGGCCAGTTCGTTGAGCTGGCGTGCAACCTCCAGGTTACCGACCAGTTCTTCGATGTTGTAGCGCAGCGCATTCTCGACTTCATCGACGGTAGCGCTGCGCAGACGCATCAGGCGGCCCTTGAAGCCTTTTGCCCGCGCAACGCGCGCCTCCTCGTTGCTCGCCACACCGATACAGGTGATGCCCATCCGGATGGCGGAAGGGATCAGTAAACCAATGCCGTTTCCATAAGCGTCGGCTTTCATCACGGCGCACATCTGGCTTTTACCCGCCAGCCGTTGCTGGAGCTTGGCGATGTTTCCTTCGAAGGCGGCCTGATCAATCTCAAGCCAAGTGTTGGCCTGGCCTGGTTGATTGTCGGCGCGTGGGTGTTCGGGGGTGGGATCGAGCAGAGGGGCGGCATCGACCACGGGCATCATTGCCGTGAAAGCCAGTGCGAGTGTCAGCGTGCTGAGCATAAAACGTGGCATATCAAGTCTTCCATACTGGATGAGGAAAGGCCCCATGCGCGCGTGGATCTGGTATCAGCCAGTTCCCTGTGGCATCGAGCGAACAGCCATGGAATTTTTCAGCAAAGCCGACGTTTGTTTATGTGGAGTGATCGGCCTGACACAGCGGATGACGCTGTAAAAAGGGGCCAGACAACAGAGAGTCGATGGGGGCACTGGCAAGCACGGAATCGGCTGCCGAGGTGAAACTTTCAGCATTCTGAGTCGAGCGCCCATGGGATAACAGCCGAGTCGGCCGCTTGAGTGGAGGGAGAATAACCGCACTCATTTCCCTTTCTTGAAAGGCTCCCCATGCAAACGACTAATACGGTGTTGATGACTCAATCTTCGCGGTGCTCCGACCTGCCAAATCAGCAGGAGCCGGTTGATCGTGGAGATTTCGATCGTGTCATGGTCCCCAACTACGCGCCTGCGCCGTTTATTCCGGTTCGCGGAGAAGGATCGCGGCTATGGGACCAGAGTGGTCGTGAGCTGATCGATTTCGCCGGCGGGATCGCCGTCAATGTGCTCGGCCATGCTCACCCGAAACTGGTCAGTGTGCTGACGGAGCAAGCGAACACGCTCTGGCACATCTCCAACGTATTCACCAACGAACCCACATTACGTCTGGCGCGCAAACTGGTGGATGCAACCTTTGCCGACCGCGCGTTCTTCTGCAACTCGGGAGCCGAGGCCAATGAAGCGGCATTCAAGCTCGCGCGACGGGTGGCCCATGACCGTTATGGCGAGGAAAAATTTGAAATCATCGCTGCGTTGAACAGCTTCCATGGCCGAACACTGTTTACCGTGTGTGTGGGCGGCCAACCCAAATACTCCGACGGCTTCGGCCCGAGAGTCGAAGGGATCAGGCATGTGCCGTTCAATGACCTGGCGGCGCTGCAGAACGCGATCTCGGACAGAACCTGCGCGGTAGTCCTTGAGCCGATACAGGGCGAGGGCGGTGTGCTCCCGGCTGAACGTGCTTACCTGGAAGGTGCCCGCACGCTATGCGATCAATTCAATGCGCTGTTGATCTTTGACGAAGTACAGACCGGCATGGGGCGCACTGGAGAGCTGTTTGCTTACCAGCATTACGGCGTTGAGCCGGACATTCTGACCAGTGCCAAGAGCCTGGGGGGCGGTTTTCCGATTGGCGCGATGCTGACTCGCGAAGCGCTGGCTCAACATCTGGTGCCGGGCACCCATGGGACGACCTATGGCGGCAACCCTCTGGGCTGCGCGGTGGCCGAAGCGGTGTTTGACCTTGTGAACGATCAGGCCCTGCTCGACGGCGTCAAGCAACGTGCGGAACAGTTCAAGTATCGCTTGCTCAATTGGCTGAGCAGTATGGCGTGTTCAACCAGGTTCGCGGGTGGGGTTGCTCATCGGTTGCGTGCTCAGTGACGGCTGGCGCGGGCGTGCAAAGGAAATACTGAACGCGGCCGCCGGGCAGGGGCTGATCTTGTTGCAGGCCGGTCCCGATGTACTGCGCTTTGCCCCCAGTTTGATCGTGACCGAGACCGACCTGGTCGAAGGGCTGGCCCGGTTCGAGCGCACGCTGGAGCTTCTGACCCGGGCTGCAGAATAGCCATGCGTATTCACCTTAAGTTCAGCCACAAAATCCTGCTGGCCGTCTCGCTGATTGTCATCGTCGCGTTCGCGTTGTTCACCGCCTACAACGACTCTCTGCAGCGCAATGCGATTCGTAAGGACCTGGACAGCTATCTGCATGAAATGGGCGATGTCACCGCGAGCAATATTGCCAATTGGCTGTATGGCAGAGTGTTGTTGATGGAGACCCTTTCACAGTCGGTGGCGATCAATCCGGCACCCGAGAACATCGCGTTGTTGCTGAAGCAGCAAGCCCTGGCGTCGACGTTTATCGCCACCTACGTGGGAGATAAAGAGGGGCAGTTCATGACTTACCCGGATGCCAAGATGCCCGAGGGCTACGACCCGCGTGCCCGGCCCTGGTACAAGGATGCGGTCAAGAGCACTGGCCCAACCATCACCGAACCGTACCTCGACGCTACGACCGGTAACCTGGTGATCACCGTCGTCGACGCCGTCAGCAAGACCGGGCAGACGCTGGGTGTCGCGGGCGGTGATCTGGGCCTGCAGGCCATTGCCGACAGTATCAATGCGCTGGATTTCAACGGGATGGGGTATGCCTTTCTGGTCAGCAGCGAGGGCAAGATTCTGGTTCACCCGGACAAAGCGCTGGTGATGAGGACACTCGCCGATGTCTATCCGCAAGATACCCCGCGCATCAGCAGCGATATCAGTGAAGTTCAGGTGGATGGCAAGGACCGCATCGTCACCTTCGCACCGATCAAAGGCTTGCCGTCACTGAACTGGTACATCGGTTTGTCCGTGGACAAGGACAAGGCGTTTTTGATGCTCAGTGAGTTCCGTGCTTCGGCGCTGGTCGCCACCCTCATCGCTGTGCTGATTATCATCGCGCTACTGAGCATGCTGATTCGCCTACTGATGCAGCCGCTGCGGGTGATGACCGGGGCCATGCAGGATATCGCCGAGGGTGAAGGCGACCTGACCAAGCGCCTGACCATCCAGACCCAGGATGAATTCGGCATCCTCGGCATGGCGTTCAACCGCTTCGTCGAGCGGGTTCATGGTTCGATCCGCGAGGTCTCCTCGGCCACCGAGCAGGTCAATGAAGTGGCGCTGCGGGTGGTCAGCGCTTCCAATTCGTCGATGCTCAATTGCGATGAACAATCCAGCCGGACGAGTAGCGTGGCGGCCGCCATCAACCAGCTTGGCGCCGCCGCACAGGAAATTGCCCGCAACGCAGCGCAAGCGTCGCATCAGGCCAGCGATGCCCGGGGGCTGGCCGAGGACGGCCAACAGGTCGTCGATAGAACCATCCAGGCCATGAACACGCTGTCCGACATGCTCAGCAGCTCCAGCGTCAATATCGAAACCCTCAATAGCAAAACCGTGAATATCGGGCAGATTCTCGAGGTGATCAGCAGCATCTCTCAGCAGACCAATCTGCTGGCGCTCAACGCCGCCATTGAGGCTGCGCGCGCTGGCGAGGCCGGGCGTGGTTTTGCCGTGGTCGCCGATGAAGTCCGTAACCTGGCCCATCGCACCCAGGAATCGGCACAACAGGTGCAGACCATGATCGAGGAGCTGCAAGTCGGCGCCCGCGAGTCGGTCAGCACTATGAGTCAGAGCCAGCGCCACAGCCTGGAAAGTGTGGAGGTCGCCAACCTGGCCGGCGAGCGCCTGAATAGCGTGACCCAGCGCATTGGTGAGATCGATGGCATGAACCAGTCGGTGGCCACCGCCACGGAAGAACAGACTGCCGTGGTCGAGTCGATCAATACGGACATCAGGGAGATCAACACCCTTAACCGGGACGGCGTGGAAAACCTCCATTCGACCTTGCGCGCCTGTTCCGATCTGGAACAGCAGGCGGCTCGCTTGAAGCAGTTGGTGGGCAGTTTCCGGATCTGATCGGGGCCTGTGGACACAAGGTGTGCACGCGAAGAGCATCCGTAGGAGCTGCCGAAGGCTGCGATCTTTTGATTTTGGTGTCAGACGAATTGCAGAAGATCAAAAGATCGCAGCCTGCGGCAGCTCCTACTCAGAGCTGCACCCGCCGCAGCCTGCCGCTCAACGGGACGACGGTGTTGTCTGGCATGGGCAGTGGCCGGCCGGTCAAACCCATGCCTTCGCTCACCAGTACCGCATCCTCCAGCAGACACAGGTTGGAAGGGGTATCCAGGTCGCGGGCGAGCACCACGACCTGGGCGGTTTGCAGGTTGCAGCTCAGCAGTCGCCCGGTGAAACGGGTGAAGCCGCCGTGCAGCGGTTCGCCGTTCCAGTCCGGTGGCAAGGGTTGCTGCAGGCGGTCGCAGAGCTCCAGCACCAACACGTTGCCCTTCGGACACAGCGCCAGTCCGGTGGGCAGTTGCAAGCCGCGAATCAGGGTTTCGATCTGCCCGCTGTCAGGCCAGACCCGAATCACCCGGCCTGCCTTATCGGCAAAGTCGATGCCCTTGCGCGTCGGGTCGCCCTGCAACTCTCCGGAAAACAGACTGATCAGCACGGCGTCGGTCGCCGGTTCGTACACCAGGGTCACCGGGACGGCTTCCTGGCCCTGGTCCAGTTCGGGCAACTGGGCCAGCACACGTTCGTCCTGTCCGCTGGTGAATTCCACCAACTGATTGGTATCGGGTTTGACCGCCAGCCAACTGCGGCGGGTCGGGTGGTAACACAGCGCATTCAGATTGCCGCGACTGTGAAACACCGGTTCGGGCGGCGTGTATTGCAGGTCCAGCAGCTTGGAACCCTCGACGTAATCGGTCTGGCTGACCAGACAGCGCCCGTCACCGCAGGCGATGTCCGACAGCCCCATGATTTCATCGCGCAGCATGCACGCCTGCATGTTCATGGCGCGAAAACCTTGCGCCAGTGTCTCGCGGGACAGGTAGGCGCCGGGGCTGTGCGGATCCGGCCGCAGTCGACTGATCCGGCCGCTGAAGGTCTGCTCCGGCAGGCCTGAGCCGGCTTCGGTCAGCAGCAGGCTGCCATCGGTCTGCACACCAATGCCCCGAGGGTTCAATAGACCTTCGGCAATGATCGTACTCGGGCGCAAGTTTTCGCTGGGCCGCGCCGGGATATTAATGGGAATGGGCATAGGGCTCTCTCCATGAATAAGGGATGGATGCGGTTACTGCGGCGGTTGCCACGGTTCACCGGTGAGATAAGCCCGCAGCAGCGCCCGCTGGCAGGGCGACATCGAGCGCACCACGGGCATGAACAGGGTGGTGCCTTTGTACGCATCCGAAGTTCGGGCGAGGATCGGGTTCTTGGCGCCCATGACCGCGTCGGGCTGATTGAGCGGGATGTAGCGCGACATGGCGGGGAAGGCCAGGTAGTGAAAGCGCAGGACATTGGGGTACATCAGTTCCCAAGTGATGTTGGTGCCCGCGGGGATGCCGAAGTCGGTCTGTGCGTATTTGCGAAAACTGGTGAAGTAGCCACTGCTGGGAAGCCCGTTGGCGATGCAGGTCAGGGCGACAAAACCCGCCTGGGCGGCAGAACCCGTTTTGACATTGACCGGGAAACTGATTGCGAGCTGGCCGGGGTTGACGGTCAGCGATGCAGGAAAATCGAGGAAGTCCCAATATTGCGGTTCATCGTACACGGCAGGAGCAGCAGCCTGCAGGTCGATTTCGGTGACGCTGGGAACAGGACCGCCCAGGTACCTGACCTGCAAGGTGATCGACAGGCCATTGGGGTAGTCCTCCAGATACACGTTGCGCTGATCGGCGTACACCCGATAAGTCGATTCGGTGGCTTGCAACGTGGTACCGGCGACCTTGCCGGGCGCGTTGATCGCCAAGGCGGTGGTCTGCACTGCCTGTAGCTGGTTGGCGGTCAGGGGCAGGTCGACGATGCCGCCATACACGTAGTAGTCGAATAAAAAGCGGTTGGTCGGGTCCAGGGTGGCCAGTGTGGTGGTGCCTGCGGTGATGGTGACGGGGCCGTAGTTCGCGTTGGGTCCGATAGGGCTGGTGATATCGTCCCTGACGGCCCTGAAGGTTTCCTTCGGAATGACATTCACCATGTCGATGCTCAGGTAACCGTTGCCGCCCAGGTCGGCATAGCCGGCATTCCCCGTACTCTGGTTGACCAGTTGCCGGCCCGGCTGGCAGATCAGCGGCTCGTCGGCGAAGGCCGGGGCCAGTGTGCCGATGACCCGGCCGGTGCTCGGGTTGGGGGTGTATTTGCCGGCGGCATAATCGGCGTCCAGTTGTTCGGTGGTCATCGTGGGGCACATTTCGAACATGACGAAACGCAGGACAATGCCGGTCGCACCCGGTGCCTGGATGATCGAGCGCAGGCCACTGCTGTTCTGGTTCCAGCTGACGATGCTGCTCAAAGGGAAGGTCAGTTGAAATGTACCGCTGGCGTGGAAAGATCCCGGCGCATCCATTTTCGCGGGCAACAGCACACGTCCCGCCACGTCGAAACTGCTGCACACGGTATTACTGCGAATCAGCAACTGGATGTCGCTGTTACCGCCAATTTGCAGACCGCCGACGAAAATCTGGGTGGTCGTTGAGGAGGTCGGGTCCAGGTCCACCATCATCGGGCCGGAGACGGGGCCTTGTCCGGTCACCGGGTCCACCGAGCCGAGCAGATAAACCGGCTGGTCAACCATGTCGCCGGTGGTGCTGATGCTGCCCGGATTACCCTGGGAACTGATCAAGGCGTTCTGCATGTCGACGACATGCTGCCCATAGTGATTCCAGCCGCCGGCGGTGTAGTAGTCGCCGTCGGGCGCGTTGATCATATTGTTCAGCTGATCGTCGGTGTAAGACTCGGCGCTCGGTGCCAGGGTCGAGGTGGTCAGGTCGAAGAGCGGCCATTCATCATTGCCGTCGTAAGGAATGGTGGGGGAGTTGTTCGGCAGGCTGACGTCTGTGCGGATGCCGCCCCAGAAATTCAGTCGTGGTCCATTGAGAATGCTCATGATCTATTCCTCGTCCTTGGTGGTTTTGCCGACAGGCGCATTGGCGAATTTGAACAGGTAAGAGAAATCGGCCTTGTAGGGGCTCTTGACCGGTGTCGCCATCGAGTGGCAATTCATGCAGCTGCTGTTGGGCTGGATGTAGCTCTCCATGGTCACGTTGGCCGAGAGCGACGGGGTCGGCTGGCCCAGTGGGTTGCTGGGGTTGTCCGGCATCAGCGGGCGTTGGGTGGTGATGAGCTGGTAGTACTTCAACACGCTTTTTTGCACGTCCGGATCGGTGCGGTAATTGGTGTTCACCCCGTTGGTGATCTCGGCAATCGGGGTGACCCGGTTCAGCGGGTTCGGGGTCTGGAACGTGGTGCCGGGCTTGGGCACGCAGACCAGTTGTCCGCCCTGAGTCTGCCAGTCGCATGGCGACTGGTTGAGGCTGACGAGGGGCGCGGCGGGGTTGAAGTAGGAGTAGGTCGTGCCGGGTGTCGGCTGATCGACCCACGCACCGTTTACCAGTTCCTTGGGCGGAACGTTGTCGATCTGCTCGAAGGTCGACCAGATCCACTGCGGATAGCCGTTGACCTTGGTGATGATGTGCAAGCCCACCAGGCCCAGGTAGGCCTCGGTGACACCGGTGCGCTGGCCCTGGTCGTTGAACGTGGCCACGCGCGCCAGCATGGTCAGGTAGTGGCTGGCATTGTCGCTGGTGGTGAGGATGCGCCAGCTCGACTTGACCTCGATGACCCCATTGGGGAAGTTGATGTTGTTGGCTTTGGAAACGACATTGGCGTTATAGAAGTTGTTGTTGACGATGTAGTCGTAGGACGTCTCGTTGGCCGAGATGTCGTAGTAGGTCGGGTTACCCGCCTGGTCGATCAGCCAGCCGCCGACGGCCTGGTCGACGGCATTCACCTGAGTGCTGTTCTTCAGCGCGGCGATGTTGATGATGCCCAGGCTTTTGGCGGTCTGCGGGGTATTCCACGGGCCAGGGTTGGCGCCCCTCGGCAGAAAGATTTCCTCCACGGTCTTGTAGGTTTGCCAAACGGTGTAGCCGGGATCCCCAAGCTGTTTGGCGCAGTCGGGATCACCTCGTTGCCCGTCCTGTGCGGGCCAGTTCAAGGCGATGAACATCTGCCAGCTGTATTGATCGAACTTGTCCTGACTGGCCGTGGCGACCGGCGCGGTGCTGGGGGGCTGGCAACTCAGGTTACTGGCCTGCGTCGACGGCATGGCCTGTTCTCGAGCCAGGGCCTGCTCCGGGGCCAGCCCCGGCAGACTGGCCAGGCCCACTAACATCGCGGTGAGACGGAATGTGGTTTTCATGGCGATCCTTCGTCGTTGTTCAGGGTTTGCGCTGCATGAGCTTGTTCCACTGCGCCTTTTGGCCGTTGCTCTGTGACGCCGGTGGCTCGAACAATTGGCAGGGCGGCGGATTCGCCGGGCACATGGCGGCCACTTGCGCCCAGGTCTGGGCCGGGTCCGGTTTGGCGATGCGGAAGTTGGTGTAGTTCTGGCTGACGATGGGCGCATTGGCGACGCTGGTGTCACCGGAGAAGAAGAACGACTGGGGATGCCGGTAGGGCGGTTGTCCCGATGGTTTTTTGTAAAAGGCATAGCCGAACAGGATCGGACCTTGCGGCGAATCGAGGTCCAGCGCGTAGGCCTGCACGCTGCCATTAAGGTTTTTGCTGCGCTCGGCGCTGTAGGGCAGGTGCTGGATGAAGTCTTGCCGTGGCGGATGATTCATCGGTGAAAACATGCAACAGGCCGGCATGTCTTTGGGGCGGTCTTGCGGGTAAGTCAGGAAGTACGCCTTGTTGCCCAGGGACACGAACGAGCAGGTGTAGTTGTTGTTCTTGATCGGGAAAATCGGCAAACAGTATTTCTCGTAGTGCTCCATCATCGCGCCAAAACCGTCGCCATCCGGCGGGATGTAGGCGGTGTCGTAATAGCTGGTCCCGCGAGAAACGGTGTAGTCCGCTGGGGTCAGGGTGGTGGGTGGATTGCTGTAGGGCGGCGGGTTTTTTTCGTAGTTGTGCATCACCCGGTACATGGTCCAGTCGCTGATCCAGAACGCCGGGAAAAACGGATCGGAAGGCTCACCCGGTGCTCGTGTGGCGATGCAATTGCCGTTCTGTTCATTGCACCCCTCGGTGTTGTGCACCCCCATGGTGAAGTACACGGCACCGCTGTCCGCCTGGGCGAATAGAGTCGGGATGAGCAGCAGGGTCAGCAGCAACAGCCGGTTCAAAATGCTGGCTTTCATATGACACTCCTGTGAAGTGCCGGGTGACAGGCTCGTCACCCGGTGGTCCTGTTTGAGCATTGTTGTTTCAGTACTGCCCGTAGTCGCTCATGCTGAGTTTTTTGGGTGGGTAATTCTGTTTCACCAGCGCGTGCGCCCAGAGCTCCAATACGGCGCGCCGACTCTGCGACATGTCACGGGTAATGGGCATCGCGAGCGTGCTTTCATCCTGGTAATCCTTGCTGATCAGCAAAATCAGCTGGTCGATGGCGCCTTCAACGCGTGCCCGGGAGTTGAGCGGCATGAACTTGTTCATGATGGGGTACAGGTAATAGAAGGTCTGAAAGATTTTTGGGTAGAGGAATTTGTCCCATAGCTCCGTTGCGGCGTTCGTATCCTTGTAGATGGAATTCCACTTGTCGATGAAGTCTTGTTGCAGCTGCGGATCCAGTGGCAGGACGCGTATCGGGGCGAGGAAATCGGTGTAGGCCTCGGTGAAGCTGAAGCTGAAGGGAATGGCCGGGTCCTTGCCATCTTCCTGCACGAAAAACCGCAATGTGGGGAAGCCCGGGGCCTGAGCGCTGATGCCCAGCCGGGCAATGCCGCTGGCGTCGGTGGTGATCTGTGCAACGGTGTAGCTTACGGTGCTGTTTTGCGCGTCGTGCAGCGTCCCGGTCTTGGAGACGGCTGCATCGAGTGTCAGGCAAGGACGCAAATCGACCGCAACCGGTTTCCCCGGGCCATGCAGGAATTGCTGATAACCGACTGGTGTGCCACTCGGCTGATGCACGTTCTTCAGGGCGGTAAGCCGCCGCCCACTGCCTGTGGCCAGGTAGTTTGATACCGAGGGCGCGTCATTGAATTGCGGCAGATTGGCCTGGTTCAGATTACGGTCTGTCGGGTCGTCATAGAACAGCGTGAAATCGGCCTGGTTACTGAATGCCAGAAAGTAGTCGCTGGTGGTTACCATGTAGGGGTTGTTGTACTCCGCCACCCACAGCGTGGTGTCGGCCGCTGGCTGGCCATCCTTCTGCACCATGATTTGCAGCGTCTTGTGATCACCCACGTCGATGAAACTGCCGCTTTCTATCACTTCGGCGGTCCACCTCTGTTGGCTGGAGACGATCTGGGGCTGCTGCGTGCCCTGTAGTTGCAGTTCCAGAGGGCCTGATTGCAGTATTGCCTTGGCCGTATCGTCGAGTTCGAAATCCAGCAGGCCGGAGCGTTTGTCGAAGGCTGCTTGTCGATACTGCTCGAAGCCGAAGTTGATCACCGGAGTGAACTGTTTATCCTTGCGCACGCCCAGTAGATAGTTGCCGGCCTGGAATTTTTCGGCGGTAAGGATATCGGCGGCGGGGTCCACCGGATAAAACGGAAAAGTATTGGTTAGATCCAGCGACAGGGTGTTGTCGGTAATCTGGGTCGACATCACGCCCAGGGTGATTTCGGCGGCCTCGACATTCTGGTTTGTTTCATAAACAGGTACGGCGCTAGCGGGCACCAGGCGGCGGCCGGCGGGCGCGGTAGGGTATTCGTCGGCGAACCAGAGGCCCAGGGTCGCTGCGGTGCGACTGTAAGCAGGGTTGAAGAAAATTTCGGAGACGTTGTCCAGGCCCAGCTGATACATATCGTGCACACGTGTCGTGTCCGGGGTTGCATTGGAGCGGGTATTGATGTGCTTGAAGTCGTTGAAAATACCGTTTCTGTCGTAACAGGTCAGGTAAGTGGAGAACCTGAACATCAGCCCTTGGGCGCCTTGCTGCGTCATCTGCTGCTGAAGGTTACTCAACAGGACCGAGTCGCCGACGACCCATTCCAGATTTTCCCGGGGAAAACAGGTTTGCCAGGTGGTGGTGACGTACGCCAGGCCACCCAAGGACGCCCAATTGAAATTCAGGAAACGGTCCATCATCCGGTGTCGGCGATTGAGGGTCAGGCCGCATTTGTCATCACCCAGCACCAGCTTGTCGAAATACAACGCCGTGAAGGTGTTTTGCCACGGGCTGATATCCACGAAGCGCGCGGCAGTAGGGTCTTTGCTGCCAAGGGGGTTGCCAAGTAATTGGTAGTTCTTGCCGACCAGTGCATCCTGGGCGATGTAGGTGTTGGCCTGCAGCTCACCACCAATAACCTGCGAGCGGATATCCACCTTCTTTTGGACATCTGTGTAGGTCACCGTGCCGCAGGCATTGTCGCCAAACAGATCCCACTCGGCGGGCATGTACGGGTAGTGTTTCGGGTCGGCGTTGGTCGGCACCTGCAGCACATAAGACGGGACATTCTCCATCTTCAGAGCCGTGATGAGCCAGGGCATCAGCGTGCAGGGGGCGTTGTCGCTCGTGATGTCGTACTGCTTCACAAACGGCCAGTTAATATCCATGTTGACCGCGTCATACAGTGGAAACTGATCGTTGTTGTTGGCCGTCGGCGGGTTCCAGAATATATGGCCGTTGAGGTAGATGCGGGGGAAATTCAATACGCTCATGTCATGCTCCTTAGCGTTGCCACTGGGCGCGCTTCAGCGACCAGACAAAATCCAGTTTGTTGTAACCGACGAAGGCCGAGTCCGGCAGCGGGGAGGTGGGGTAGACGATGCCACCACTCCCGTCCTTCAGCGCGAAATTGAAGTAACCCTTTGTGCTCGAATAAGCGGCCGTGCCATGACAGGCCTGGCAGTCCGACGTCTTCTGGAAGGCCGATTCCAGCTGGGAGTTGGCCAGTATCTGGGTGTTGGGCTGGACAACCCCGATCAGTTCGTACTTCGCCAGGGCGGGATAAGCGGCCTGAAAGCTGGTATTGACTGGTTTGGCGGCCGGCGTCGGCCCCGTGGTGTTGGTCATCGGAGCGGACGATGGGGCGTTGGTTACGGTGTACTTGCTGTTGTTGACGTTTTCGAAAGTAGCCCAGACCCAGTTGGTGTTCAGTTTGTTGACGACGTGCAAGCCGCTCAATGCTGCATAACCGACCTTGTACTTACCGTCTTGCAGGTAATAGGCCTGGGCGATGTAGTAACCGTCGTTTTCCAGTTTCTGTTTGTAGGTCGTATCGGAGCCGACCCACAGCCAGGCGGATTTCAACTCCCAGGCAATGGGCGGAAACTCCAGATTGCTGGTCAGGGCGGCCTGGCCGTTCATGTTGTAGACCTGCTTCTGCACGATGTAATCGAAAGTGCCCTGGCCCATCAGCAGCTGAAAGCGCACGGGACTGCCTTTTTCTGCCGGGGGCACCGCACCGCCCATTTGCAGAATGAGGCCATCGACCTGTTGGATGGCATTGAGGTTATGGATGGTCCGGGACATATCCATTCCTAGCGCCTTGGCCTGCGTCAGCACGTCGTCCGGGGGCGGAGCGGCCGTGCCATAGGAGGCGGGCTTGGCGCCATTGGCCAGGTAGACCTGGTCGGAGGGCTTCATGGATTCCCACTCGCGGTTGGGGCTCCCCGCAGCGGCGGGCTGGTTCAGGCAGACGAACCAGTTCCAGGCCATGGTCTCGGGACTCTGGGCAAACGCGGCCCGGGTCTTGTCGACGTTTCCTCCAAACTGCAGGAAGTTGCTGCAGTCAAAGGTGTTTGTGCTCTGAGCCTGAGCCAAACCGGCCAGGGTACTCAGAACTGTTATAGAAATGGCTCGCCGCATGGAAGCTCCTTGGCATTGGCCGGGTCGGTGTGTGAGTGCCCCAGGAAGTGTTCCAGGAGCAGTTGCTTCACTGCCGTGGCCGCAAGACGCTGCGGCAACGGCAGATCGCAATTGGTGATGAGCAGCGGGCCGGTGTTCTCGCTGTCGGGCAGGCGGCCATGGCTGCCGCGGACCAGGCGGGTGTCCAGCGGAATCAGGTCCATGTAGTAGCGAAAGCCGAGCTTTTTCTGCAGCAGGCGGCGCGCCACTTTCAGTTTGGGGAAGCGAATGGCCGGGTCGATGAACAGTTCCAGCGGGTCGTAGCCGGGCTTGCGATGGATGTCCACGGTGCGGGCAAAGTCGGGTGCCTTGCGATCGTCGAACCAGTAGTAGTAATCGAACCAGTAACCCGGCGCAGCCACGGTCACCAGCTCGCCGCTGCGCGGATGATCCAGTTGCCAGGTTCGTTGTTCGGCTTTATCCAGCACCTGCTCGATGCCGGGCTGGCGCTGCAACAGCGCTTTGACGCGAGGAATGTCTTGCGCCTGCTTCACGTAGACATGTGCGATCTGATGATCGGCCACGGCAAAGGCCGCACTGGCGCCGGGGTCGAGCAACTCCCAGGTCAGCGATTGGCGCACCTGCAACAAGCCTTCCGAGCGCAGCAATCGGTTGATCGATACGGATTGCTGTACCGCTTCGATCCCGTATTCGGACAACAGCATCACCGCCGCGCCTTGCTCCTGGGCAAAGGTCAGCAGGCGACCCACTTCATGGTCGATGGCCCGCACCTCGTCGGCAATCGACGGATGATCGGGGCCCAGTCGCTGCAGGCAGTAGTCGAGATGTGGCAAGTAGACCAACTGCAGGTCAGGTCGATCGAGCTGGAATTCGGCGATGGCGCAGTCGACGATCCAGCGGCTCGACGCGATGCCGGCCGCCGGGCCCCAGAAACCCGGAAACGGGAATTCGCCGATCTGCTGCTCGATACGCTCATGCAACGAGGCCGGCGACGAATACAAGCCGAACATCTTGCGGCCATCGGCCGGGTAGTGCGGGCGTGGGGTGATGGCGGCGTCCACGTCCGCATACATGTTGTACCACCAGAACAACTGGCTGCAGCGAAAACCGGGGAGCTCACGCTTGAGCGCCTGCCAGACCTTTTCTCCCTGGATCAGTGCGTTGGGTTGCAGCCAGAAACGCACTTCGGCCTGGTCGCGAAAATACCAGCCATTGCCGACGATGCCGTGCTCCGACGGCGACAGACCGGTGAGAATCGAGGCCTGCACCGTCGACGTGACGGCCGGAAACACCGGTTGCAGGCTGGCCATTTTTGCCGTTTTCAACAGGGCATTGATGTGCGGTGTCGCCGGCCCCAGCAGCGCCGGTGTCAGCCCGACCACGTTGATCAGCAGCAACGGTTGACGCTCGTGATCAGAGGGCATCGGCGTACGCCTCCCGCACTTGGGGTTGCAGCAATTGACGCTGGCGCAATTGGTCTTCGACCCAATGCAGCTCCGCGGCGATTCCCTGCAGTTGAGCGTGCTCGGTGTTGGGCCGCAGTTGCGCGGGCAGGACGCCCCAACTGTAGGTTTCCACTTCCAGCACGGGACGAAAATCCCGATGGTCTGCGAGAAAGTCGAAGGTCTGCGACAGGGCGATCTGGCTGCCGCTGAGCTCAGGCAGCAGCAAGTGTTCGCTGAACAACGGAATGTGGAAATGAATCCGCAGTTCGGGGTATTGCCCCAGGTTGTTGGCGCAATCGTCGAGGGCTGCGGGAAGGTCGGCCCAGCCCGATAACCGCGCCCGCGCATCGCGGGCTTTGACTTGGTGCAGGTAAGTGGTTTCGGCGAAGTCGCTCAAGGTCTTGAGCACGTGTTCGCGCCGGTTGTGGTCTTCAGCGGGCAGGCGACAAATCAGCGCGTTGGACAGCTGAATCTTGCCGACCGGCACCCGAGCCTGACGCAGCTTTTCCAGCGACTGATAGCAGTGTTCGAAAACCACGGCCTGATGGCAGACATCAAAACACAGCGCCAGATAGTCATGGTGCGGGTCGCTGGCTTGGTAGCGGTGGAAGAAGGCGATCGCCTGGTCGGTGTTTTCCAGCACGCAGTCCGGCTCCATCTCCAGGCAGAACACGATCTTCTTGCCGGTCTCCCGATGCAGGCTGGCCAGCGCAGCGGTGAGCTGGCGCAGCAGATGTTCGGCTTGCTGCTGCAACTGCGGGCTCCAACTGGCGGCATAGCCGAGCGGCACGGTGGAAATCACCCCCTGGCGACAGTCCGGCGGCAGCGCATCGGCGAGGATCCGCGCCAGATTCAGGCTGTACGCCAGCCGTTCCGGCTCGGCCCAACTGGGCAAATAAACCTCGGCTTTCACCGCGCCCTGATGAAATTGGCCATAGGGAAAGCCGTTCAGCGAAGTCAGCCGCAGCCCGCTGCGTTGCAGCAGGCTGAGGAAGTCCGCGCGAGCCGACGGCTGTTGTAATTCGGCTGCGGCGAGGGCGCTGATCCACAGCCCACTGTCTTGCTCGTTCAGGCCGCGCAGGGTGCGCACACCCTGAAAATGCTGTTCGATGGATGACCGTAGCCCCGCCAGGTCACGGGTCGGGTGCACATTGCTGCAATAACCGACCTGCGCGGCAGCCCAACCCGTGCCGGCACTCATTTGATCACCGGTTCCTGGCCACGCAGGGCAGAGTTTTCCTGCCACTGCCGACGCTGGTCGATGGGCAGCGGGGTGCTGACCAGGGATTTGTCCAGTTGGCCGCTTTGGGCAAAAAAGTCCACGGGATTGTGGAACAGCACCTGTTCGACCTGGGCTTTGCTGAAGCCGGCAGCCAGCATCGCTTCGCCCGTTTTCGGCACCTTGAGCGGGTCGCTGATGCCCCAGTCGGCGGCGCTGTTGACCACCATTTTCTCAGTGCCGTACTGCTGCAACAGGGCGACCATGCGCTGTTCCGACATCTTGGTGTTGGGGTAGATCGAATGGCCGCGCCAGCAGTCGCTGTCCAGCACCAGCGGCAGAGTCAGTTCGTTGAGGTGGTCGATGATCACCAGGTGCTCGGCAATCCCCACTTCGCGAATCACCGCCAGGGTGCGTTTGGTGCCACCGATCTTGTCGCGGTGCGGGGTGTGCACCAGCACCGGCAAATTGAATTGTTTGGCCAGTTCCAGCTGAGCGGCGAGGAAGCGATCCTCCTCGTGGGTGATATCGTCGTAGCCGATTTCGCCGACCGCCACGACGCCGTCTTTCACCAGGTAGCGCGGCAGAATCTCCAGCACTTCATTGGCAATCGACAGGTCATTGGCCTCCTTGGGGTTGAGGCCGATGGTGCAGAAGTGATGGATGCCGAACATGCTGGCGCGAAAGCGCTCCCAGCCTAGCAGGGTGTCGAAGTAGTCGATGAAACTGCCGACACTGGTCCTCGCCTGGCCCTGCCAGAAGGCCGGTTCGATCACCCCGGTGATGCCGGCGGCAGCCATGTTCTGGTAGTCATCGGTGGTGCGGCTGACCATATGAATATGCGGGTCGAAGTACTTGAGCATGGTAAATCCTCGTCAAGGAAAAGGAGTCGTTGAGTGTCAGTTCTGTGAGGTGCCGGCCAGGTGCTCGTGCCATTCCGGCGGCAAGCGTTGCTGCTGATTCAGGCCGGCCAGGCGCTGGCGTTGCGCCGGGCTGAGCAGGTCGAAGGCAATCACTCGGGGCAGCCCGGCGGACACCGTTCGTTCGGCGGCAAGCTGTTCGTCCAGCAGGTCGAGGGCCAGCTGGTTGAGGGTGACGCTGTGTCGTTGCGTCAGGCCGATCAGGCGTCGTATATCGAGCCCCATGCCCAGTGCCTTCAGCACCAATTGATGGAAGGCCCGTTCGCTGTAATGGCGCGATGGGTAAAGGGTGTCCAGGGCGAGGGCGGCGAACACCTGGCTGTTGCTGGTGCGTCCAGCCTGTAGCGCCAGCTCTACGCAGAGCCCACGGCTGTCGAGCCAGTCGAGGGCCTTCAAGGTGGCGATTTTTTCCTGATCGTCGCCCCACAGAAACAGCTGGCGCAGCAAGGGCAGTTGCCCGGCGAGGGGTTGTCGCTTCAGGACCTGAGACAGCAACAACGCCCGAGCCAATTGCACGTGGTTCCAGCCGGGGCTGTGGGGCACTGGTTGCTCCTTGAGGCTGCGCTTGCACTGGCTGCTCAGGAGCGCCGCAGTATTGGCGTCCGGGCGTTGGGCCAGCCGCTCCTGTGCCTGGCGCCACCACTGCAGCTCGGCGTCATCGAGCTGTTGGGTGAGGGCCTGGTGTTGTTCGGCAAGGCAGTCGTGGCGCATTTCGAGGGCCGCCGATGGCGGCGCAGTGACGTCCATGTTCATGTCGGTTTGATCCAGCGCTGGAAGTGTGGGAGCAGGAAAAACACCAGAACGCATAACAGGCTGCCCAGTGGCTGGTTGGCCACGGCCAGCACCAGGGCATCGAACAATGGCAGGGCGGCCAGGCCAGCGCCGATAAACGCGCGGACCTGCCGTTGCTGCGGGTTGGCCAAGTGCTGCCAGTAGTGCCATCCGAGCCAGCCAAGCCAGAGCAGCAGCACCGGCCAGAACCAGACGTTGTCGGAATAGATCGCCAGCGCCAGCGGG
Organism: Pseudomonas sp. GW822-FHT02G04; assembly: GCF_058802085.1. Lineage (NCBI taxonomy): Bacteria > Pseudomonadati > Pseudomonadota > Gammaproteobacteria > Pseudomonadales > Pseudomonadaceae > Pseudomonas > Pseudomonas sp. GW822-FHT02G04. Next base: position 52,031 of record NZ_JBXANU010000004.1, on the reverse strand, counting down.
CTCAACATCAGCAGTAGAGGGAGGCGGCTGAGCAGTTGGTTGTCGTGTTCCTGACGAGCCAGGTAGGTCAGGCCGCTGATGTAGACGCCAAGCAAAATGGCGCAGAGCCAGATCGGCTCCGGCGGCACCGCGAGGCTGGCCGCCGCCGTGAGGTAGAGGGCTGAGCGGCAGGCGCCCATCAGCCAGACACTGTGGGCGTATTTCTTGTGCAGCAGGTTGTAGCCGAGAATGCAGCCCACCAACAGGGTGGCGCTACCCAGCAACCAGTGCGGCTGGTCGATCAGTCGGCTCAGGCCCAGTACCGAGGCTGCGGCCAGCATCAGCAACAGCGCAGTGGCCAGCCCCACTTGCTGGCGGCTGACCAGACCCAACGTGATCGGGCGGGGATTGTGGTGCTGTTGGTCCCAGTCGGCGTCCAGCAGGTCGTTCAATAACATACCGGCCAGATACAGCAGCGACAGCGCGGCCAACAGCAGGATCCACATCAGTGACGACGGCGGCGCCAGGGCACCGGCGCTGCTGGCGAGCAGGGCAGCGGCCAGGGTGTTGGTCCACACCGTGGGCAGGTTGGACACCCGGCCGAGGGTCATCCAGGTTTTCAGGTTCAGCGGTGTCTGGCTCATTGCGCGCAGCCCTCGCTGAGGGTGAGTGCCGGGTCGATGCGGGTGGACAGTCGTTGCAGCGCTTGCTCCATCCGCGCGGCATCGATTTCATGCAGGTCCACCGACTCGCCGATCCGGCTGAGCATGGGGATGGAGAGTTGCCCTCCCAGGTGCTGGCGGAACTCCTCCAGACCGAGCAGAACCAGCGAGCGTCCCTGTGCATCTTTCAAGGTCAGTTCCGGCGGGCACAGGCTGAAGCCGAGCTTGAGCAGCAGGTTCAGAACCCGTTCGGTGTCGGCATCGCTCAACAGCCCCAGCGCATTGGCATAGAGTCCATCCAGAGCCATGCCCACCGCCACGGCTTCACCGTGACGCAGCCGATGCTGACTGAGGTTTTCCAGTTTGTGCGCGGCCCAGTGTCCGTAATCCAGCGGCCGCCCGTTACCACGCTCGAAGGGGTCGCCGGCACCGGTGATATGCGCCAGGTGCAGTTCGGCACAGCGGCGAATGGCATAACGGCTGGCCGAGTGATCGAAGTGGGCGAGGGCGTCGGCCTGCTGCTCCATCCATTGGAAGAAGGCCTGGTCTTTGATCAGCGCCACTTTTACCGCCTCGGCCAGCCCGGCGATCTGGTCGCGGCGGGTCAGGCTGGTCAGCAGCTGGAAGTCGTTGATTACCGCGGTGGCGGGGTAGAAGGCGCCCAGCAGATTCTTCTGGCCGAAGGCATTGATGCCGTTTTTCACACCGATGCCGGCATCGTTCTGCGCCAGCACGGTGCTCGGGATGCGGATCAGGCGAATGCCGCGATGGAAGGTGGCGCAGGCGTAGCCCACCGCATCCAGTACCGCACCGCCACCCAGGGCCAGCACATAGCAATGCCGGTCCAGCCCATGCTGCAGCATGTCGCTGTAAAGCTGTTGCAACACCTGTGAATCCTTGCTCAGTTCTCCGGCCGGCACCGCAATCGGCGCGGCCTGCAAGTGCAGGTCCGCCGCATGCGCGGCAAAGTAGGTATCGATCTGATTCAGCAAGTGTGGAGCGCTTTTCAGCAGTTGCTCATCGGCGAACACCAGCACCGTCACCGGGCCTCTGTGCTGTGGGGTGAGCCGTGCGGTGAGCTGGCGGTGCAGACAAGGATTGGACGGCTCGAACAGGTGATCGGTGAACACCACCGGGTAGTCGTAACGGACCTCGAAGCGCCCGTGCAGGGGCTGCTCGGCGTTTTGCTTGCGCAAGGTCTTGAACAGACTGTACCCAGCGATAAACAACCCGGGCAACACCATGCTGGCGAGGAGAGTTACCAGCAGCGCGTTCTGCTCGACGAGGTAGGTGCCGATGGCGCTGTAGGTCAGTGCCAGGCCGGCATTGGCCAGGGTGGTGACCCACAAAAATGCACGCAGCGGATAACGTTGCATACCGGCGGCCACCACCGAGGTTTCCGCCAATACCGGCACGCCGCGCAGGCAGATCAACGACAGCGTGCCCAGCTTGTACGCCAGTTGCCCCGGCTGGCGCTGATGCAGGCCCAGGCGGCCGGACAGCAGACGAAAATAGCCCGCCCCCAGCGCATACCCCAGCCCGGCTCCAAGGCACAGCCCCACGAAAATCACCAGGTAGCCACCAACAGCGCCGAGCATGGCCACGGCCAGCAGCGCGACCATGCTCGACGGCACCGGCAGCACCACGTCCAGTGCGAGCAGGGCGATCAGCAGCAGTGCCAGGTTGAGTTTTTGGGTGGGGGTGGAGGGCAGGTACAGGTTGAGATGGGTCAGGAAGTCCTGGATCTGCTGTTCGAACAACAGAAAGCTGGCGATCACCAGGCCTGAGAAGCAAAGCAATGAAATCCAGAAATGACCGGCAGGCCCCCGTTGCGAGAACGCACGATACCCATGGCTGCGCTTCATCAAGCATCCCTCTTTATTGTTATGACTGATTCCGTGTCAGTAATTAAAAGCAGCGTCTGGTCGGTTTTAGATCAATAGACTCTCTCGCCTGAGGGGCTGGTTATGTACGGTTTGGTTACGCCTGTAGAGATAGTTCTGAACTTAGACGGTCGTGGTGTTTTTGCAAGGCGGCCTGATGGCGATCTGACTTTTTTCACCTGTGTAAACGCGACCGGTAGCAGCTGTCGAGCCTGCGAGGCTGCGTTCGGCTGCGCAGCAGTCGTAAAACCAGAACTGCGGTGCATCAGGCAAACCAGGTCAGTCGGATTCACGACGGCTTCGCCGCCGAACGCAGCCTCGCAAGCTCGGCAGCTGCTACAAAAAAGCGCGTCGCGGCTATCGATGCTCCTGAGTCGATGTTAAAAAATGTTATTTTAAAAAAATACTTCACATAATCTGTTCATTGGTGGATTATCTGCTCAACCAGTGTCAAGCGATCGTAGCTGCCATTGTGTTGGGCGATCCGCTGGTCATGCCGCCGGTGCCCATCTCTACATCACGGCCCGCCGCCTGCGCTTTGCCAGCGTGGAACAGGCTGTTGCTTCCCTCAGGAGTACCCCATGAATAACAAGAATGTCGGTGTTGTCGGTCTGGGCGCGATGGGGCTGGGCATTGCCCGCTCGCTGTTGCGCAGTGGTTTCAATGTGCATGCCTGTGATGTGCGTGCGCAGGTGACTGAACAGTTTGCCGGGGAGGGCGGTGTGGCGTGCGCTTCGCCCGCGCAGATGGCCGCGGCGTGCGACGTGATCATTACCGTGGTGGTGAATGCCGAGCAGACCGAAACCGTATTGTTTGGCGAGGGTGGCGCCGTCGCTGCGTTGCGCCCTGGCAGCCTGGTGATCGGTTGCGCCACCGTGGCCCCGACCTACGCCGTCGACTTGGGTCAGCGCCTGACCGCCCAAGGCTTGCTGTATCTGGATGCGCCGATTTCCGGTGGCGCGGCCAAGGCGGCTGCCGGTGAAATGACCATGATGACGTCCGGCCCGGCCGACGCTTACGCCAAGGCCGAAGCGGTACTGGCGGGCATGGCCGGTAAGGTTTATCGCCTGGGTGACAGCCATGGCCTGGGTTCCAAGGTCAAGATCATCAACCAGCTGCTCGCCGGGGTACACATCGCGGCCTCTGCCGAAGCCATGGCGCTGGGCCTGCGTGAAGGGGTCGATGCCGACGCGCTTTACGAAGTGATCACCCACAGCGCCGGCAATTCCTGGATGTTCGAAAACCGCGTGCCGCACATTCTCAAGGCCGATTACACGCCGCTCTCCGCGGTGGATATTTTCGTCAAGGACCTGGGCCTGGTACTGGATACCGCGCGGGCCAGCAAATTCCCGCTGCCGCTGTCGGCCACTGCCCACCAGATGTTCATGCAGGCCTCCAGTGCAGGCTTCGGGCGTGAAGATGACTCGGCGGTGATCAAGATTTTCCCTGGCATCGAGCTGCCGACTGCCAAGACCGAGCCTGTTTGAGGAACGCACCATGAGCACAACCACTGCACGCCCATTGCTGGGCTGCATCGCCGACGATTTCACCGGTGCCACGGACCTTGCCAACATGCTGGTGCGCGGCGGTATGCGCACCGTGCAAAGCATCGGCATTCCGAGCAGCGAAGTGGCGGCCGGGCTTGATGCCGATGCGATCGTCATCGCCCTGAAGTCGCGCACCATTCCAGTCGCCGAAGCGGTCGAGCAGTCCCTCGCCGCGCTGGCCTGGTTGCGTGAACAAGGCTGCGAGCAGATTTTCTTCAAGTACTGCTCGACGTTCGATTCCACCGGGGCCGGCAATATCGGCCAGGTCAGCGAAGCACTGCTGGCGGCGCTGGGCGGCGACTTCACCCTGGCGTGCCCGGCGTTCCCGGAGAATGGCCGGACGATCTTTCGCGGTCACTTGTTCGTGCAGGATCAACTGCTCAGCGAGTCAGGCATGCAGCATCACCCGCTGACGCCGATGACCGATGCCAATCTGGTGCGGGTGCTGCAATCGCAGACCCGTCTGAACGTCGGCCTGTTGCGTTACGACACCATTGCCCAAGGGGCCGAAAAGGTACGCGGGCGCATCGCCGAACTGCGGGCTGAAGGTGTCGGCATGGCGATTGCCGACGCCTTGTCGGACCAGGATCTGTACACCCTCGGCACTGCTTGCGCCGACTTGCCATTGCTGACTGGCGGTTCGGGACTGGCCCTGGGCTTGCCGGAAAACTTCCGTCGCGCCGGTAAGTTGCGCGACCTCGACGCCTCGAAACTCCCGGCGGTGGCTGGCGGTGAAGTGGTGTTGGCCGGCAGCGCTTCGATCGCCACCAATGGCCAAGTCGCGGCCTGGCTCGAAGCTGGTCGACCCGCGCTGCGGATTGATCCGTTGGCCCTGGCGGCCGGTGAACCGGTGGTTGCCCAGGCCCTGGCCTTCGCCAAGGGCAATGAACAAACCGTATTGATCTACGCCACCAGCACCCCGGATGAAGTGAAGGCGGTGCAACAGCAACTCGGCGTCGAACGGGCCGGTACCTTGGTGGAGAATGCCTTGGGTGAGATCGCTCAGGGCCTGCGCCAGAGCGGCGTACGGCGCTTCGTGATCGCCGGCGGTGAAACCTCGGGCGCGGTGGTTCAGGCGCTGGGAGTGCAACTGCTGCAGATCGGCGCGCAGATTGATCCGGGTGTGCCGGCAACGGTCAGCAGCACCGATGAGCCTCTGGCCCTGGCGCTCAAATCAGGCAACTTCGGTGGTCGGGATTTCTTCAGCAAAGCGCTGAAGCAACTGGCCCAGACCGGAGGTGCGCAATGAGTAATGAAAACGCCCTGCGCGAAGAAATCTGCGATGTTGGCCGCAGCCTGTATGAGCGCGGTTACACCGTCGGCAGCGCTGGCAATATCAGCGCACGGCTGGATGACGGCTGGTTGATCACGCCGACCGATGTCTGCCTCGGCCGCCTCGATCCGGCGACCATCGCCAAGGTCAATCTGGCTGGCGAATGGGTGTCCGGTGACAAGCCGTCGAAGACATTGGCGCTGCATCGTCAGGTCTACGACCGCAACCCGAGTGTCGGTGGCGTGGTGCATACCCATTCCACTCATCTGGTGGCGTTGACCCTGGCGGGTGTCTGGCAACCGAACGACATCCTGCCGCCACTGACGCCGTATCAGGTGATGAAAGTCGGGCATATCCCGTTGATCAGCTACCAGCGTCCCGGCTCGCCAAAGGTTGCCGAACAGGTCGCACAACTGGCCAACAGTGTTCGCGGCGTGATGCTCGAACGGCTGGGCCCGGTGGTCTGGGAGAGTTCGGTATCCAGGGCCAGTTACGCCCTGGAAGAACTCGAAGAAACCGCGCGGTTGTGGCTGATGAGCAATCCCAAGCCCGAACCGCTCGATCAGGCAGCACTGGACGAGCTGCGAGCGGCCTTCGGCGTGCACTGGTAGTGCGCTGAAGCTTTTTAACACGATAGAACACGAAAGACCGATAAAGCAGGCCTTGTCCGGGAGCCGCGCAGCGACTTCCCACGACCCCGGCTTGCCTGAAAAATACAATAACAAGAGGACATCCAGGCATGACTCACCTTCACTGCGGCATTTTCGGACCCGGTTGCAGCACCCTTGTGTTCACCCGGCGCGGAGGGCTTGTGAAATGAGCCCGTTAATCCTGATGGTTACCGCGGGGCTAGGGATCGCTCTGTTGTTGTTTTTAGTGCTCAAGTACAAGTTCCAGCCGTTCGTGGCGTTGATGCTGGTGAGCATTCTGGTGGCGCTGGTGGCCGGGGTGAAACCGGCCGATCTGGTCGCCACCATCGAAGGCGGCATGGGCAAAACGTTGGGCCACATCGCGATCATCATTGCCCTGGGCGCGATGATCGGGCGGATCATCGAACTCTCCGGCGGTGCCGAGGAACTGGCCAAAACGTTGATGGCCCGTTTCGGCAATCGACGCACGCCGCTGGCGCTGACGATTGCCGGGTTCATGGTCGGGGTGCCGGTGTTCTTCGAGGTCGGCGTGATCATCCTGATGCCGCTGGCCTATGGCGTCGCTCGCAGTGCGCGCAAGCCGCTGTTGGTGTTCGCGCTGCCGATGTGCGCTGCGTTGCTGACCGTACACGCCTTCCTGCCGCCACACCCGGGCGCGGTGGCCGCTGCCAGTCAGTTGGGCGCCGACCTTGGCCGCGTGCTGATGTTCGGTCTGCCGATCACAGCGTTCCTCTGCTATGTCGGCTACCGCGTGGCCGGGCGCATGACCCGTCGGGTGTACCCGATGACCGACGACATCCGCGCCGAAGTCTATGGCCCGCATGTCACCAACGAAGACCTGGTCGCCTGGGCCAATGGCAACGGCAAGAGCGCTGAACGAGCCGCCGTGGCCGCGTCGCACATGGGCCTGGAAGAAGCCACCAGCGCTATCGTTTCCAAGTTGCCGCCGGCCCCCGCGCCGGGCTTTGGTCTGATTGTCAGCCTGATTCTGTTGCCGATCATTCTGATCCTGCTGGGGACGCTGTCCACCTCGTTGCTGCCGGCCGACTCGACCCTGCGCGGCATCATGACCGTGCTCGGTGCGCCGCTGGTGGCGTTGCTGATCGATACCTTGCTGTGTGCCTGGTTGCTGGGTTCGCGTCGGGGCTGGAGCCGTACCCAGGTGTCTGACGTGATCGGCTCGGCGTTGCCTGGCGTGGCCATGGTGATTCTGATTGCCGGCGCCGGCGGTGTGTTCGGCAAGGTGCTGGTGGATACCGGGATCGGCGCGGTGGTCTCCGATTTGCTGCGCACCACCGGTCTGCCGGTGCTCGCGCTGGGCTTTCTGCTGACCATGCTGTTGCGTGCGGTTCAGGGCTCGACCACGGTGGCGCTGGTGACCACCGCCGGCATCATCAGCCCGCTGATCGCGACCCTCAACCTCACGGCGAATCACATGGCACTGTTGTGCCTGGCCATGGGCGGTGGCGGGTTGGCCATGTCCCACATCAATGACGCCGGTTACTGGATCTTCACCAAACTGTCCGGGCTGAACGTGGCCGACGGCCTGCGCACCTGGACCGTGCTGACCACCTTGCTCGGCACGTTGGGATTCGGTATTACCTTGCTGATCTGGCCGTTTGTGTAACCCACTGTCGACCTGTTGGAGCATGGCTTGCCGGCGAAGGCGTCCTTGACTTCACCGGCAAGCCCCCCTGTCCACAAGCTCGGTGCCTACAAGAAAGCCATTTATAGGAGCTACCATGCCTCGTTTTGCTGCCAACCTCAGCATGCTCTACCCGGAACATGAGTTTCTGGATCGCTTCGCCGCCGCTGCCGCCGATGGTTTTGAAGCGGTGGAATACCTGTTCCCCTACGACTACAGCGCCCAGGAACTCAAACAACGCCTGAGCGACAACGGCCTGGTACAGGCGCTGTTCAACGCCCCGCCCGGCGATTGGACGGCGGGCGAGCGGGGCACGGTGTCGTTGCCGGGCCGGGAGAGTGAATTTCGCAGCGGTTTCGATCGCGCGCTGGAATACGCGGCGGTGCTGGGCAACTCGCGTATCCATGTGATGGCCGGGCTGCTGCCGTCGGAAAGCGATCGCCCGCGGCATCACGGCGTGTACCTGGAGAACCTGGCCTACGCCACCGCGCAGGCCGCCAAGGTCGGAGTCACCGTGCTGCTGGAACCGATCAACACGCGCGACATGCCAGGCTTTTTCCTCAACCGCCAGGATCAGGCCCAGGCCATCTGCAAGGAAGTGGGCGCCAGTAACCTGAAGGTTCAGTTCGATTGCTACCATTGCCAGATCGTCGAAGGTGACCTGGCGACTAAACTGCGTCGGGACTTCGCCGGCATCGGTCATATCCAGATCGCTGGCGTGCCGGATCGACACGAGCCGGACCTGGGCGAAGTCAACTATCCCTATCTGTTCGAGCTGATCGACCAGTTGGGTTATGACGGCTGGGTAGGGTGCGAATACCGGCCCCGTGGCAACACGTCGGCCGGCTTGCAGTGGCTGCGGGACTGGAAGGCGCGCTAACGCCTTACAGGTTGTTATCGGAGGGCAACAGCAGTTCGACACCCTGCTTGCGGATGCTATCGGCCGCGGCAGGGGTCAGTGCGTCGTCGCTGAGAATAATGTCGAACTGCTCGAGCCCGGCGATCCGGTACATGCTGAATGTGCCGTACTTCGAACTGCTGGCCACCAGCACCACTTGCGAGGCCGATTGCATCGCGACTTGCTTGACCTCCACCTTCAGCGCCGACGGCGTGGTGAGGCCGCGACGCAAATCCCAGGAGCTGGTGGAGATGAAGGCGATATCGGTGACGATCTGGCGCAATGTCGCCACCGCCAGACCGCCCACGCACGACTGGTTCGAATGATCCAGCTGCCCGCCGGTGTGAATCACTGTGACATGGGGGGCATCGATCAGCGCCTGGACAATCCCGAAGTCGTTGGTCACCACGGTCATTCCCGACAGCGCCTTGATGTACGGGACGATCTCCAGCGTGCTGGTCCCCGCATCCAGATAAATCGTCATGTCGGCATGCAACAGCCGCGCGGCCATCTTGGCCATCGCCTGCTTCTGCGGCAACTCGACCACTGCCTTGAACTGATGACTGGGCTCGCTGTGGAGCTGGCTGGCGATTCGCACGCCGCCGGTGACCGAGTAAGCACGGCCTTCCTGTTCAAGCAGCGCGATATCGCGGCGGATGGTCATGTGCGAGCAGTCGAACATTTCCATCAACTGATGAACGCTCAGCACCTGATGCTTGCGCAACTGGCGCAGCATCAATTCACGGCGCTGTTCAGGAATCATCGGTGCGCCGCTGTCGGCGGCGATGTCCTTTTGACTAGGCATTCAGGCTCCAGAATGAAGAAATCCACAGACAAGGAAAGCGGGACCCACATAGTAGCGAATCTACAGTAAAGGAACGAGTTGTTGCGGATCACTGTTCCGGTGGCGGTAGCCTCAATCCAGATCCCGGCGGATAGCGTCCAGGCGTTCGTCGAGCAATGGGGTGAGGAGGGTGTAGCACTGCGCCGGGGTGATGGACACAGTCGTTGTGCCGATCAGGCAGCGTTGCAGTTGTTCGAGCGCAGTGTGCAGCGAACGGGGGGCATGCTTGAGCAAGCGTTCGTGCAGGTACTGCAATTGAATCAGCATTTCCAACGGGCAACTTCGATGGGCGGCGGCGCGTACCGACAGCCCGCGCAGTCGTCCCAACTCTTCAAGCTCCCAGCAGCGCGCGGCAATGCTGGGGGGCGCCAGGCTGAGCGCACAGCGTTGCAGTTCGAGGTGCTGGATGGCGCCAAGCAGGTCTTGCAGCAAGCGGCAATGACCATCGAAATCTGCCGGGTCGCGGCGCAACGCATTCCAGGCCTGGCACTGTGCGGAATAAGGCCACTCCCTCCAGCGTTGGTCGAGCGCGTGCCCCAATGCCTGGCAACGTTGTTGCGCCTCGCGGGTGACTTGTCCGCCGAGACCACGATGCTGCTGCAGACCTTGCAGCAGGTCGAGACCCAGCAACAGCGCCTGTCTTAGTCCCGTGTCTCCCTGTGGCTGATGGACTCGTCGGGATGGCCCGCCTTCGGATGCTGTGGCAAGTGCTGGATTCATGGGCGGCTTCCGACGGTGAGCTGGTTGAGATAACGGGTCAGATCGTGCAACGCATTGGTTTGCGTGCTCTGTTCCTGCACCGCGCCATTGACCTGTTGCAACTGTTCGCTGAGGGCATGATTGGCTAGCTGATGCTCGCTGAGCGCCTGTTGCATGGCGCCGAGGTGTTGCAGATTGATCTGACTATGTTGCGCCAGGTCGTCGAGGTTGGCGGCGAGCTGCTCGCTCTGTTCACTCCCGGCTGCCAGCAGATCGCGGTGTTCCTTGACCTCGCCATCCACCTGGCGCACGGCCATGGCGATCGCCGTCGCGGCGCTGGTGATTTCGTGGGTCGCCCGGTCGGTGGCCTGGGCCAGGCTGCGGACCTCATCGGCGACCACGGCGAAACCGCGCCCGTGCTCGCCGGCGCGGGCCGCCTCGATGGAGGCATTGAGCGCCAGCAACTGGGTCTGTTTGGCCAATGCCTGAATGCTGTTGACCGTGCTTTCCACGGCGGTCGTGCGTTGCAGCAACGCTTCCACGGCATGTGCGGTGCTGCCCAGGCGGTGCTGAATGGCGCGCATGCTGTCACCCACTGAGCGCGCCTCCAGGCAACCGGTTTCGCTCTGGGTGTGAGCGTTGGCGAAGGCTGTCAGCGCGTCCTTGGCCAAGGCATCGATGCTGTGCAGGGTCTGATCGATCTGTTCGCTGGCGGCGGCAATCATGGCAATGCGTTGGCTCTGTTCCGCTCCTTGGTCGCGGGTCTGTTGAGCCATCTGCTCCAGGGCACGGCTGGCGAACTGTACTTCGCTGCGCAAGCGTTCGTTGTTGCGCAGTTGCATGCTGGCGGCCACCAGCAATGTCGCGGGGTCGGCATCCCGGGAGCTGCGCAGCAGTTGTGCCAGTTCGGTGTCCCAGAATGTCTGCAGATGGCGTTGATGACGCTCGCGCAGCTGCCAGGCACCTCCCAGATAAAGGACGCCGGGTATCAGGGCCAATGCGCTTGCAGGCTGTTCGGCCAGTGCGAGAGCGCAGGCGCCGAGGGCCAATCCGAGCGGTAGCCAGAAGCCGATCCTGCTGCGTTCGAGCAGGGCTCTGCCAGGTTCGAACAAGGCTTTGGCGAATGATGTGCCGGCCGGGTGCGATTTGCCGCCATCGCTGCGCCGATGAACGATGGCATGACCCGGTGGGTGCATTCCTTGAGCGGACATGAGGATTTCCTTCTGATGCCGGGATGAAAGCAAAAACGGCGCACGCTCTCCTGCCGCAATGGGCAGGGGAGCGGACGCCGTTGTCCGAGATGTTTGCCAAACCATCGTTGTTGATGGCTCAAGCCTGATCAAAAGCCTAAGCAAGTTGTTTGCCAGCCTTTGCGCTCGACAGCGGATCAGCCTGTCGCCCCTGCGGTGGAAGGAGAATTGCATCCGATGGCTACAGGGCTGCGAAGGCAGAACCGGCGAGCAACGCACCAGTCGCGGGAATGGCAGAGCCGCCGTGCTCTGTTCTGGGTCGAGTAAGTCAAGACGCATAACCTGTAGGAGCGAGGCTTGCCCGCGAAGAATGCACCGCGGTTTTTCAGGTGTTACGCGTCATCGTTCTTCGCGGGCAAGTCGGATCGCCGCACCGCTCGCTCCTACAGGATTTTCGTCGCAAGTTAGTTCATGATTTTCTGAACTAACTATTTGCTGCAGCCTATTCAATCGCTTGTCGCCGTAGCCTTAGGATTCGTCACACGGGACCGCAGCCATCAGAGCAGCGGCCCGCAGCAACTTCTTTCGACTGCCCAGTAACGCCAGCCCAAACAGTGGGTGGCCTGACGCAGCCGAGAGGAATGCATGAAGCTAGAAATTTTCCGCACGTTATGGGGCTATACCGCCAGCAAGGCACAGGCCCTGGATGAACTGCTCGCCGCCGGCTTCGATGGCCTCGAAGCGCGCCTGCCACTACAGGCTGATGAGCGTGGCGAGTTCAGCGCTTTCCTGCGCAGCAATCAGGTTCCCTACATCTGCACACTGTTCAGTGCCTACGATGTATTGCCCGACCAGAACGCCACGCCCCTCCAACACTTGGCTGACATTGATCGCAAACTGGGCTGGGCCTCGGAGCTGATCCCACGTTTCGTCAACCTGTTGGCAGGCAACGACCGCTGGCCGCTGGCACAGCAGGTCGAGTTTTTCGGCCAGGCCATGGAACTGGCCGCCAGGCACGGGGTTTTCTGCAGTTTCGAGACGCATCGCGCCCGTTCCCTTTACAGCCCTTGGGTGACCCTGGAGCTGATCCGCCAACTGCCGGGCCTGCGTTTCACCAGTGACATCAGCCATTGGGTGGTGTGCTGTGAGCGACTGCTGGACGATCCGGCCGACGATCTTTCGGCCTTCGTCGAACGCGTGCATCACATTCAGGCTCGGGTCGGCTACGACCAAGGCCCGCAAGTCCCCCATCCCGCCGCCCCGGAATATGCCCGTGAATTGGCGTTCCATCAGCGCCACTGGGAGGCCGTCTGGACCTCTCAGCGCCAACGTGGCTACCCGGTCAGCACCTTGACCCCGGAGTTCGGTGCCGACGGTTATCTGCATCACTTGCCCTTCACCAACATGCCGGTGGCCGACCTCTGGACCTTGAACCAGTGGATGGCCCGGACCGAGCGCGAACACTTTGACCGTTTCACCCGTGAAGGAGCCCGCCATGAGTAATACCTCGCCAACCCAGGCCAACTTCAACAGTATCCCGGTGGTGAACATCGCCGGACTCTTCAGCATCGAACTGGAGCATCGCCTGGCCGTGGCCGAGCAACTGGGCCGCGCCGCCAGCGATGTGGGCTTTCTGTACATCACCGGGCACGGCATCGATCCGGCGCTGATCGAGGGGCTGCGCCAGGCGGCCAGGGATTATTTTGCGCAACCGCTGGAAGCCAAGATGCGCCACTACATCGGCGCCTCGCAAAGCCACAAGGGCTTCGTGCCCGAAGGAGAGGAGGTGTATTCCAAGGGCAAGCCGGATCACAAAGAAGCTTTCGATATCGGCTTCGAAGTGTCAGTGGATGACCCGCTGTTCCTCAACCGAACGCCGCTGCTGGGGCCGAACCACTGGCCCGAGGTGCCGGGCTTCCAGAGCGCGGTACAAAACTACTATCAGGCGGTGTTCGCGCTAGGCCGCCGGCTGTTCGATGGCTTCGCCTTGGCCCTGGGGCTGGAGGAGGGCTACTTCGACGCGCTGGTGACTCGCCCGCCCTCCAAGTTGCGGCTGATTCATTATCCGTTCGACGCCGATGTCGTCGACGCTCCGGGCATCGGCGCGCATACCGACTACGAGTGCTTCACCATCCTGCACGCCGATCAGCCGGGGCTGGAGGTGCTCAATGATCAGGGGCAGTGGATCGACGCACCGCCACTACCCGATGCGTTCGTGGTGAACATCGGCGACATGCTGGAAGTCATGACCGCAGGTGCCTTTGTGGCCACTGCCCATCGGGTGCGCAAGGTCGCCCAGGAGCGCTACAGCTTCCCGCTGTTCTACGCCTGCGACTATCACACGCTGATCAAGCCGTTGCCGGCATTCGCCAGGGATGACCGGGATTACGAGGCGCTGGCGATTGGCGAACACATGTGGAGCCAGGCCTTGCAGACCTACCAGTACCTGCGCAAACGCGTGGAGAACGGCGAGCTTGAGCTGCCATCCCGGGCCCGAAAGCCATCAAGCTTCGGCCACCTGAAGAACACCACCCCTCATTCCTAAAAAAACAACCAACGGAGCTTCCCACGATGAAAAGCCACTACGCCCTGACCAAACTGAGCCTGCTCGCCGCCGGCCTGTTCTGCGCCAACGCCGCCTTCGCCAGCACCGCGACCCCCGGTGTATTGAAGGTCGGTATGGAAATCACCTACCCGCCGTTCGAGTCCTACGACGCCGACAAGAATGTGGTCGGTTCCGACCCTGAATTGGCGCACTCCCTGGCCAAGGCCATGAGCGTCAAGGCCAACTTCGTCGACACCAAGTTTCCCAATCTGATCAACGGCCTCAACGCCGGGCATTACGACGCGATCATTTCCGGCATGTACATCACCCCCGAGCGCCAGCTCCAGGCCCGCACCATCGCCTACGCCAACACCGGCGCCGCGATCATGGTGCCCAAGGGCAGTGAGTTGAGCCCACAGGTTCCCGAGGACTTGTGCGGCCTGAAGATCGGCCTGGAGCAGGGCACCACCTGGGTCGCCAAGTTCAACCAGTTGTCCAGCGACTACTGCGTGCCGAACAACAAAGGCGCGATCACCGTCAACGAATACCCCTCGGCCCCTGAAGTGACACAAGCGCTGCTGTCGAAAAACATTCAGGCCCAGGTGGAAATCGCCGGCGCCGCGCACATGATCGCCCAGCGCACCAACGGGCGGGTCGTGGTCAGTTCGCAGAAGCTGGTTTATCCGCAGACCTTGGGCATCTACGTGAAGAAAGACGCCGACGCTACTTATCAGGCGCTGGTCAAGGCGCTGGCCGACAGCAAGGCCAACGGTGAGTACGCCGCCATTCTCAAAAAATACGACTTGGAACCGGTCTCCGAGTAATGGCTGAAACCGCGCCCTCGGTCGAGGGCGCGGCGAGCACGAGGTGTCTATGCAATTCGACTGGTCTTACTTTATTTCGCTGTTCTCCAAGACTGACTTCTGGGCGGCGAGCCTGACCGTCATCGAACTGAGCGCCCTGGCCTGGTTCCTGGGGATGTTGCTGGGCTTCGTTCTGGCGTCAGCCAAGCTGTCCGGCTCGTCCTGGCTGCGTCTACCGGCGGCACTCTATATCTGGTTCTTTCGCAGTATTCCGCTGCTGGTGCTGGTGGTCTTCATCTACAACCTGCCGCAGTTGCTGCCCGGTGCCGGGCTGGTGCTGTCGGTACCGTTCTATTCCGGCCTGTTGGCGCTGGTGGTCACTGAGGCCGCCTACATGGCTGAAATTCATCGTGGCGGGCTGATCTCGGTCGCCAAGGGCCAGAAGGAAGCCGGCCGCGCCCTGGGTATCGGCCTGTTCGGCCTGCAACGGCTGATTGTGATTCCCCAGGCATTTCGTATCTCACTGCCGACCTTGATCAACGAATACATCACGGTGGTCAAACTGACTTCGTTGATCTCGGTGATTTCATTGACCGAACTGTTGACCGTCGGCCAGCGCCTGTATGCGCAGAACTTCCTGGTGATGGAAACCCTGGCCGCGGTGGGCGTGTACTACGTGCTGATCGTCACGCTGTTCGGCTTTGCCCTGCAGCGTCTGGAACGCTACCTGGACCTCAACCTGCGGACACCACAAACCCTCGACAGCGCCTCGGCACAAGTGTTGCGTGACAGTCTGGCGCCTGTTCTATCGAGCAAGCTCAAGCCGCCATCCAAAGGCGCCGCACCGGCGCTGCAACTGCAGGGCGTGCACAAACGCTACGGCGATCATCATGTGCTCAAGGGCATCGACCTGAAGGTGCAAAGTGGCCAGGTGATTTCGATCATCGGCCCGTCCGGCTCCGGCAAGACCTCGCTGATTCGTACGGTCAATGGCCTGGAGCGCATCGATCAGGGCGAAATCCTGTTGTTCGGGGAGGGCTTCATCAATGCCGGGGACAAACCGGATAGCCGCCGGATTCGTCAGGGCGTACGGCGTATCGGCATGGTGTTCCAGAACTTCAACCTGTTCCCGCACCGCACATTGCTGGACAACATCAGCCTTGCTCCCCGTTATCACGGTGTCGGTCGCGCACTGAGCGAACAACGCGCCTGCCAACTACTCGACAAGGTCGGCCTGTTGGCACACGTCCACAAATATCCGCATCAACTGTCCGGCGGCCAACAACAGCGCGTGGCAATTGCCCGGGCCATGGCCATGGACCCGGACATCCTGCTGTTCGACGAACCGACCTCAGCGCTGGATCCGGAGCTGGTCGGCGAGGTACTCACGGTCATCAGCCACCTGGCCCGCGAAGGCATGACCCTGCTGATTGTCACCCACGAGATGGACTTTGCCCTGTCGATTTCCGACCGGGTGATCTTCATGGAAAACGGCCACATTCAGCTGGACGCGTCACCAGATGCGATCCGCGAGAAGCCCGAGGCTCATAGAGTGCGGCGCTTCATGGGGTTGCAGGCGCCAGAGGAGGAGCGATGCCTGCCTTGAATGCATTTAGCTGTGCGCCATCAGAATTCACCCGTTGGATCGGCCGCACATCCCTCGCTGCTGCGTTGCGTTATGGCGACGAATAGCGCCTTTGTATGCGCGCCAGGGTGCCGTCATCGCGAAGCGTTTCAACCGCCTTGCGCAAGTCTTGCACCAGTTGGGCGGAGCACTGCTTCGAGCAGGCCAGGTAGAGTTCCGCTCTGCTCATGACGGGGCTCATGTGCAGTGTGTGCTCAGACACCTTCGGCCAGATGTATAGACTCTCCGGGACACCGTTGAACCAGGCATCGATGCGACCTTTCAAGAGCATCTGCGCGGGGTTGTCGCCAATGGTCAGCGGGTGGATCTGCTCGTCGCTGAAGCCTTGTGCACGGAGGATTTCCTCCTGCGCACTGCCCAGGCCGACGCCGATCGCCCGGTAGGTTTGCTTCGCTTGTTCGAAGCTGTTCACCGGCCGGCCAAGGCTGAAAAAAGCGCGCTCCATGGGCATGATCGGCGCGATCCAGGTGAAGTGATCCTCACGCTCCGGCGTGCGTGACAAGGGCGCGATCAGGATGTCCTGCTTCTCGCTGACGTGTTTCTGCGATCTGGCCCAGGGAAGCACATGGACATGCGCGACATAGCCGGCGTTGGCAATGGCAGTCAGCACGGCTTCACCGACCATGCCGTGGCCTTTGGAGCCATCGACGAACGTCAGGGGCGGAGCGTCCGGGATATACAGCTCGAGCGGCAAGGGCGCGCCACTTGCGTGAAAGGCAATCAGCAGTGAGACCGACAGGCAGAACTTGAAAAGCGTCTTTGAGGTCGCGCTCATGATTGATCGTTCAGGCATTGAAAGTAGGGTGGAGCCACAATTCACCAGTGGTGTTGAGAACAGGGATGATGAGTCTGTTTTTGTATTGGAACCAGTATAAACACGGTATTTTACGCAGACTTTGCGGCGCGACACATCCTCCCCCAAGTGAAGGTGTCATGCGCCAGAGCTTCAAAATGTGGGAGCGAGAGTCAGTGCCCGCCCACCACCATATGGCTGAACGGCGCCACATACGCCTGCAACGTCACCAGCCCGCCGACCAGAATCGCCAGCACTACGGAGTGGAAAAACACGTAGCGCAGGATTTCCCCTTCATGGCCGTACCAACGGGTGGCGGTGGACGCGACCACAATCGACTGGGCGTCGACCATCTTGCCCATGACCCCGCCGGAGCTGTTCGCGGCGGCCATCAGCACCGGGCTCAGGCCCAGTTGTTCGGAGGTCACTCGTTGCAAGCCGCCGAACAGCACGTTGGAGGCGGTGTCCGAGCCGGTCAGGGCCACGCCGAGCCAGCCGAGCAGGGTGCCGAACATCGGATAGAAAATGCCCGTTGCGGCGAACGCCAGGCCCATGGTGGCGTCGAGGCCCGAGTAGCGGGTGAGAAAACCCAGGGCGAGCATCGCCACAATGGTGGTGAGCGAATAGCGCACTACCCACAGCGTTCGCAGGTAATGGTGCAGCAGTTGCGGGATGGAATAACCCATCAGCAGCCCGCCGAGGATCGCCGCGAGCAAGATGCCGCTACCGGTGCTGGTGAACCAGGTGAACTTGTAGATCGCGTCCTCGGTTTTCGGTGCGGGCACCACAGGTGGGACTTTCTCGATCTGTTGATGAATCGTGGTGAAGGTCACGGTCGGGGCAAAGATCGGGTTGGCCTCGCGCATCGGTTTGCCCTGAGGATCAAGCCTGGCCGAGTGAGTTTGCGGATCCATGGCCGGGCGGGTATCGAACAGGTTCTTGAAGCTCTGGGTGCCCCAGGCAAACACGAACACCGTGAGGATGATCCACGGCATCCATGCGCGCATCACGGCGGGTTTTACATCGCTGGCAAAGGTCGCGCTGGCGACGGGTTTTTTGTCATGTTCTTCGGCTATTCTGGAGTGGTCGACTCGCCCAGACAGGGCGGCCGAGGTATGCACCGTGGCCGGCTTCCAGACCCTGAGGAAACCGGTCAGGCAGGCCATGGAAATCAGCGCAGCGATCACGTCCACCAGCATCGGCCCGTGGTAGTTGGACACCAGGAACTGCGGTATGGCGAAGCTGACGCCAGCAACCAGAATCGCCGGCCAGATTTCCAGCATCTTGCGCCATCCGGCGAAGGCCCAGATCAGCCAGAACGGCACGATCACCGAGAAGAACGGCAACTGCCGACCGACCATCATCGACAGCTCCATTTCATCCAGCCCGGTCACTTTGGCCAGGGTAATGACGGGCGTGCCCAGAGCGCCGAACGCCACGGGCGCGGTATTGGCGATCAACGCCAGGCCAGACGCGGCCAGGGGCGAAAAACCCAGCCCGATCAAAATGGCCCCGGTTACCGCCACGGGAGTGCCGAAACCGGCGGCCCCTTCGAAGAAAGCACCGAAGCAGAAGGCAATCAGCAGCAATTGCAGACGTCGGTCGTCGGTGATGCGCGCCAGGGAGTCTTGCAGCACTTTGAACGAGCCATTCTCGGTGGTCAGCCGATGCAGGAAAATAATGTTGAGCACGATCCAGCCAATCGGCAACAGACCGTTGGCGGCGCCGAAAAGTGCGGCCGAGCCCGCCATGTTCGCGGGCATGCCGAAGGCGAAAATCGCGATCAGCAGCGCCGAGCCCAAGGCCAACAACGCCGCCAGATGCGCCTTGATGTGGAAAAACGCCAGGGAAACCAGCATCACCACCACCGGCACCGCCGCCATGAGGGTTGATAGCACCGGGTTACCGAAGGGGTCGTAGATTTGCTGCCAGACCATTTTCCACCTCTGCTTTTTATTGTGGGTAGCGCGGGGAAGGTGGCTTGAGTATAGGTGGCATTAGGCTGATGGCTTGGAAGGGGGCTCGCTTTGAACAGGCTGCTTTGCCGTCGGTAACGTGAATGAAAAAGCCCGGTTGGATGCTCAATGCTGTTCACTTAAACGCACTCCCAGTCATGCCTACCTTTGTGGCGAGCGAGCTTGCTCGCGCTGGGCTGCGTAGCGGCCCCAAAAATCTGACAACCATTGCCGATTTTTGTGAGTGCTACGCACTCAAGCGGGAGCAAGCTCCCTCGCCACAGGTTTCTCTGACTCAAGACTCTCTTGGGTGAACGGCATTGCGGTCGGATGCCGGGCTTTAGGGGGAGTTTTTAAAGGCAAAAAAAGAGCCTCAAAGCTCTTTGATGGGGAGGAAGTAGAGCCCAGAGGCTCAAGATGCGCATGAAACAAGTGGTGGGCTTATTGGGGTTCAGTTCACCCACCACCTACGCAACGGCCTAAACCTCCAACCGCTGCGTACCATTATCGTAGGAAGCCGTGGTTTAGCACTCAAGTACCATTAGTCTGCTGCCCCCGGCCAGCCTGGTTGCAGTTGAGTCAACGTCAAAAGATCGCAGCCTGCGGCGGCGCCCACAGGCGCGTAGGAGCTGCCGAAGGCTGCGATCTTTTGATCTTCAATTACCCCTGTCTAAACACCAACGCCTTCAACCCGCACTCAACATCGGCATCGGGAAACTCCGGCGGATTCTCCAACCGCTGCTCAAATCGCAGGCTCGGCGCTTCGCGGGTAACGCCATCGATGAGGAAATCTGCGCCAAAGGCCGGATCGTTCATGCAGGCCAACACCGTACCCTGAGGGCTGAGCAACTCCGGCAGACGGCGCAGCACACGCTGATAATCCTTGGTCAGCAGAAAACTGCCTTTCTGAAAGGACGGCGGGTCGATGATCACCAGATCGTAAGGGCCGCTATTGATCACTTTGCCCCAGGACTTGAACAGATCGTGGCCGAGAAAACTCACCTTGCTCAGGTCATGGCCGTTGAGCCGATGATTGTCGCGACCACGGCTCAGGGCCGCGCGAGACATGTCCAGGTTGACCACATGCGCAGCGCCTCCCGCAATGGCGGCCACTGAAAACCCGCAGGTATAGGCGAACAGGTTCAGCACCCGCTTGCCGTCAGCATTGGCCCGCACCCAATCGCGGCCGTAGCGCATGTCGAGAAACAGGCCGGTATTCTGTTTGCGGCCCAGGTCCACGCGATACTGCAGGCCGCCCTCGGTGATCGTCATTTCCTCGATCGGCTCCCCGAGCAGCCATTCGGTGGTGCTTTCCTGCAGATAGCGATGTTGCAGCAGTAAGGTATGCGCGCCGGAGGTTTTCCACGCAGGCGCCTGCGTGATCGCCATCAGTCGCTGCTTCAAATCGTCCAGTTGCGACGCTTGCGGCTCCTTGAACACGCAGACCAGCACTACGCCCTGGAGCCAATCGACGGTCAATTGCTCCAGCCCCGGCCAGCAACGCCCACGGCCGTGGAACAGCCGACGGGTTTCTGCGGGGGCGGCCGCAAGCGCTGTCAGCAAATGGTCATGGAGGATGGAGAGGGCGTCTGGATTCATCAGGCAAGGTCGGCAAAGTAGAAGGGGCGGCATTTTAACCACAATTACGCGCTGACAAACGGTCGTGTTTGTCGGCCTGAACAGAGAATGTCCAAGACACCTGTATCAAAAATGAATTTCTGCGAACGCCGCTGCTCATACCTGAATAGGAGGCGGATTTGAGCCCGCGTAACCATTGACACAATCAGGGAGTGGCACAGTGATGAGTCCAGTATCGGCGGCGGGCGAGCATTTGTCTGACGGTTTGATTCTTGTGGTTGAAGACGACCCGTTGATCCTCGAGTTTCTTTGCGAAATTCTTCAGGAGGAAGGCTTTGCGGTTGAACCACAGATCAGCGCGGATGCCGCGTCGCAGTATCTGGAGCAGCACGCGCCGGAGGTGGGGCTGTTGCTGACGGACATCACCATGCCGGGAAAACTCAATGGCGCGGACCTGGCCAATCTGTTCGGTGACCGTTGGCCGGATAAACCGATCATGGTCATGTCCGGTTTCGAAACCCCGAAAAGCTCCGGGGTCAAGCATCCGGTTTCGTTCATCAAGAAACCCTGGGCGGTGGGGCAGTTGCTCGATTGTGTGCAAAACGCCTTGCACTCGACCCGAACCGTGTAGGAGCTGCCGCAGGCTGCGATCTTTTGACTTTGCTTTTAAAAGCGAAGATCAAAAGATCGCAGCCTGCGGCAGCTCCTACGTGGGTGATGTACATTGCTTGAAAATCCTCGTCTGGTTCTGGAAATCGCCCTTTGTCCCAAGCATCCGTTTACAATGCTCCGTTTCGCGCCTTCCTGTTCGATATGGACGGCACCGTCCTCAACTCCATCGCCGCCGCCGAGCGGATCTGGACAACCTGGGCCGTGCGCCACGGCGTCGATGTCGAAACCTTCCTGCCGACCATCCATGGCGTTCGCGCCATCGACACCATCAATCGCCTGGCGTTGCCCGGGGTGGATGCCGAAGCTGAAGCGGCGTGGATCACCGAGGCGGAAATCGATGATGTGGAGGGAATTGTCGAGGTGTCCGGCGCGGCGAGTTTCCTCAAGTCGCTGCCCGTCAACCAATGGGCCATCGTCACCTCTGCGCCGCGGGCGCTGGCCTTGCGTCGAATGGCCGCGGCCGGTATTCCCGAGCCTGGCGTGATGGTTACCGCCGAAGACGTCAGCGCCGGCAAACCCGACCCTGCGGGCTATCGGCTGGCGGCTCGTCGACTGCAGGTGGACCCAGCCGAGTGCCTGATCTTCGAAGACGCCGACGTCGGTATTCGCGCAGGCGAAGCGGCGGGTGCCAACGTCATGGTCATCACCGCGACCCACGTTCATCCCCTTCAGACCCGGCACGCCACATTGGCCAGTTATGACTCGGTCACGAGCCATGTGGATGCCAATAACCTGATCCGTCTGCATTTTTTGTAATCGGCACGGGCCTGATGTGGCCAGTTCAGTAAATCCCCGGAATCAATCGCCAGCTACGGGCGCAATAAGCCTCGTATTCGCTGCCGAACTGCGTGCGTAACAGCGCTTCTTCGGCGTGAATGCGGGCGATCAGCGGTATCAACATTAGCACCACCAGCAGCAATCCGACGCCGGAACGAAAGGCCAGCGCCCAGCCCACGCCGTTGATCAGCAGCCCCAGATAACTGGGGTTGCGCAACTTCCGATAAATCCCGTCGGTGACCAGGCGGTGTCCTGGCTGAATCGCCACTAATCCGCTGAAGCGCTTGCCCAGTACAAACACCGGCCACATCCGCAACGCGCCGCCGCCAATGAACAGCAGCGCGCCCAGCCAACGTACGCCCTCGCCACCGAAGGTCCAGAAGTCGATCCGGTCGGTATAAGCTGGCAGATAGCCACTCAACAACCCGAGCACCCCGAAAACCGGCAGCACCCAGCGATTGGTCCGGTCTTCACGTTCGCCGGGGCTCAAATTGCCCTCACTGAACAACGACACGATCGTCATCACCAGGGTTGCCAGCGCAATGACCACCAGCGGTGGATGCGAGAAAAACGCCGCCAACCCGCCCAGCCCGAACACCGCGAGAGCGAGGTAGGCAAGGGTGGTGACGAGGGTGAAAAACGCGAGTTTGGCCGAGATTTTCATGACGGACATCGCAAAGGGCCTATGACCATTGTAGGACGGGGTGCGTTGTCATGACGATAGTCGTCGAGCAGGGTGAACTAAGCTTGGATAAGGATGAGCCTGTCCGTTCACTTCCAGCCCGTTGAAAGATCTCAACGCGCCGGTGCTGTCACAAGGAGCACACGATGCTTCACATCAGAACGCCCCTGATTCTGCACCCTGGCCTGTCCACTGCGACCCGGCGAATCTGGCTCAAGCTGGAAAACCTGCAACCCAGCGGCTCGTTCAAAATGCGTGGCATGGGCCTGCTGTGCAGTCAGGCGGCGGAGCAGGGCAAGCGCAAAGTCGTCTGTCCTTCCGGTGGCAATGCCGGTCTGGCCACGGCCGTGGCCGCCGCCAACCTTGGGCTGAAGGCCTGCATCGTGGTGCCGAACACTACCCCGGAAACCACCCGCGCCAGAATCAGGAAAACCGGTGCCGAGGTGATTGTCCATGGCAAGGTCTGGGACGAGGCCAATCAACGGGCGAAAGAACTCGCGCAGGGCGCGGATACCGAATACGTGCCGGCTTTCGATCACCCGGTGTTGTGGGAAGGGCACAGCACGATGATCGATGAAATCCTCGAGGACTGTCCCCAGGTCGATGCGTTGGTGACCTCCGTGGGCGGCGGTGGTTTGCTGGCGGGCCTGCTCACCGGCCTGATCCGTCATCAGCGCATGGATTGTCGGATCGTTGCGTGCGAAACCCAGGGCGCGGCGTCGTTCGCTGCTGCCATCGCTGCCGGTCACCCCGTCAGACTGCCACGCATCGACACCGTCGCCACATCACTCGGCGCCGCGCAAGTGGCCGCCTGGCCGGTGCAGCACATCCTTGATTTTCCGCACGAATGCGTGGTACTCAGCGATGACGAGGCGATCATGGGTGTGGTTCGTTACGCCAACGACCTGCGCCAGTTGGTCGAACCGGCGTGCGGCGTTTCATTGGCGATTGCCTACCTCGATCATCCGGCAATTGCCGAGGCCCATGACGTGGTGATTGTCGTGTGCGGCGGCGTCAGCATCAGCGCGCAGCTGGTCGCCGGCTGGGCACGCCTGTCCGCTGGGGTTGAGAAAAACAGCGCTGAAGCAAGGTAGGGCTGAGTAGCCCTACCGCTTGCATTTGAGATTTTATTGACCCGCTGGTACACCTTCCTGAACGAGGATCGCTCTGGCCAGGTCTTCATCGCTGGCCTTCAGGTCGGGATGATTTTGGCGAATCTCCTTCAACACCGATTCCAGGTAGACGCCACGGATCGTACCGCCGCTGGCGACAAAACTGGAGGCGTCATCCCGGGCGGGAATGACCATTTTGTGATCCTTGAACGTTGAGTACAGCGATGCGGAGACCCCGGCTGAGGTGGCGACATCGCCCGCATCCACACGGGCCATGGCTGAGCCAAAGGGCAAGCAAAGCACGAGTGAAGATACTAAAAACAGACGGCGCATGACGGCGTCCTCCGAAAGCGTGAAGCGTGAAGGAAGTAACACATAATTTAGGATGCCTGGCGGTGGTCAGGAGTTCCCTGCTGATCGACATATGCACCGGCGACTGTTCACTCAATTCCAGCCAGATCTACCGTCATGCGACCCGTAGCGGGAGCGTCGATGCTTTCGACCGAGCGCTCACCGGCGCGTTCGAGCAGTGGATACGCCAGTGCGGCGATGTGGTGATGCATGCGCCGGTAATCACGCAGTACCCGCTGGAAAATATCACCGGATTGCGCCCAGGTACTTTTGTCTTCCTGCAACTGGCGAAAGTGCTCGCGGCTGGCGCAGGCTTCGAGCCTTCTGACGGTCTCCTTGCGCTGGATCAGTTGATGGGCGGTGGCGATGTCTTCGCGCAGGAACACGGTGATCGCCAGGCTCAGGCTTTCCAGAACGGCGTCGTGCAGCGGGGCGATGTTGCCCAGTTCGAAGGCCGAGAACTGTTCACCCTGGCGCAAGCGGCGCATGGCCAACAGCGCGAGGCTGCTGGAAAGAATGTCCGCGGCATGTTCGAGGTTGATCACGAACGTGAGGATTTCCTGGGAACGATCGGCATCGATGTCACTGATGCCTTCCTTGCCGATGTCGGCCAGATACGCGCGAATCGCCGCGCTGAGCAGGTCCAGGGATTGATCGATCCGCCGCACTTCATCGGCGCAGGCCGGTAGCGATGTGTGCAACAGCTGCAGCATCCGGCCGAGCATGGCCGAGAACATGTCGGTCATGCGCAACGCTTCGCGAGCGGCATTCGACAGGCCGATGTTGGCCACTTCCAAGCCAGCCTCGTCCAGATAGCACGGCATGCCGGGATCGACATCCCGCTCAGGTGCTGGCAGTAGTCGGGTGAGGGCATTGGCGAGCACATCGGTCAGACCGATGAACACCAACGCCAGCAGCAGATTGAAACCGGTGTGCAGGCACACCACCAAGGTCGGGGGCGCGAGCGGCGCCTGAGCGAGTAACCCGGCAAACGGCAGGATCACCAGGGCACCGACCGCGCGCACCAGCAGATTGCCCAGCGGCAGGCGTCGGCCGACGCTCGATCCGGCATTGATCACCGAGGGCAGCGCACCGCCGATGTTCACCCCCAGCACCAGCGCGACGAGGGTGCTGGCCGAGAGCATGCCAGTGGCGGCCAGCGAGACGATCAGCAAAACCACGGCCACGCTGGAGTGGCACAGCCAGGTGAGGATCAGCGCCACCAACAGCGCAATGACCAGGTCGCCCTCGAGGCTCTGCATGATCAGCTGGAAGATCGGCGTGCCTTCGACTTCCGCCAATGTGGAGCCGAGCATGTGCAAGGCCAGCAGCATCAGCCCCAGGCCGATCAGTGCACAACCGACGCTTTCGTAGCGCGAGTCATCGCGCAGCCGAAAGACGATCAGGCCCGCCAGCAAAACGCTGGGCGTGAGCATCGACACATCGACGCTGAGCAATTGCACCACCAGGGTCGAGCCGATGTTGGCGCCGAGCATCACCGCCAGGGCCGGCGCCAGTCCCAGCGTCCCGGCGGCAGTGAACGAGGTCGCCATCAGGCTCACGGCGGTGCTGCTTTGCAAGACCCCGGTGATGCCGATTCCCGATAGCAAGGCCATCCAGCGGTTGTTCAGGTTGTGGCCCAGCCACTGGCGCAACGGCGTGCCGAAGCCGCGTAACAGCGCCGAAGAAATCATATGAGTGCCCCACAGCAACAGAGCGATGGAGCCGGCGAGGTTGATCAGTAGAGTAGTTCCCGACATGAGGACTCTCCCTTGTTTCGTGTTGCATTTATTGAAGGCCCGGGAACTGGAACGTGGTATCTGACGAGCACATGACTCCTACAGGTCCACAACTAATTCAAATAATTCAGCTTTTTGACGGGCAATAAGAAGTTGTCGGATTCCCATGTAAGGAAACCGTTCTGGAAGGACATTAAAGTGCCTTCAGATCAATTGAAAGTGCGTGCCCCGGTAGACAGTCCGAGCCTCGGGCTCGCCTGCTGGAAGAGGCGCGCGATGCGCCAACTTTGTGGGTCCTGACTGTCGTCGAAGCTCCAGCGTTGCTGAAGCCGGCCCGTCACCGGGCAGACGCGCCAATTAGCACGAGGGTGTGCCTGGGCGTGGGTAGAAGGGGCGGAGAACGGGGCGCAGAGCCGAGTCGTCGGCAGACGCTCACGGCAAGGCTTGACCCGCATGGTCGATGCAAAGGCGCGTACGCCCGGCATTACAGTGGTTTTGAAGTTCATAACATGCCTCTGGGCCGGACTGATTCCGGTGAGGCAAGTTACGGTGGAGCGTCAAGCTCTAGCGCAGCTCACCCGACCGAAAAGTCGAGGCCCGTCATTGTCTGGGTTATGTGCCAGATCCTGCGTGTGAGCAGTCATCCGACAGCGACTAGATACTGTGTCCATTGAATTCTTTTGTGAGTTGAAAAAGGCCGTTGTTATCGGCCGGCGCAATTTACTCAGGCAGGTTGGCAAAGTCAATCGCCGATAGCCGGTTAAGTGGGAAGTGTTCAGGTTAATGACAGTTAATTGTCGTTTTGAAAATCGTTAAATGGAAAGTTAAATATAAAGTGTGAACTCCCCCTACGCAGAGCGTAGGCTGGCGATATTCTCCAGCCTGATCGATTATCACATCCAGGGTTGGCTTGAATGAGTGGAGGGCAGGTGAGCGTCGATATCGAATGCGTGGTGGTCGGGGCTGGAGTGGTCGGGCTGGCGGTGGCCAGAGCCCTCGCCCGGACCGGGCGAGAAGTGATCCTGGTCGAGGCGGGCGAGGGGATTGGCATGGGCATCAGTTCGCGTAATTCGGAAGTGATCCACGCCGGGATCTACTACCCGAGCGGCAGTCTCAAGGCGCAATTGTGTGTGGAGGGCAAGTAACGTCTGTATGCCTTCTGCGATGAGCGCGGCGTCGATTACCGACGCCTCGGCAAGCTGATCGTGGCCACCGATGACCGCCAGCGCCATGCCTTGCAGGCGTTGCTGGAGCAAGGCCGGCGCAACGGTGTCGATGACCTGCAATGGCTGGATGCCGGGCAGGCAGGGACGCTTGAACCGGCGTTATCTTGTGTCGCCGCGCTCTGGTCGCCGTCCACCGGGATTGTCGATTCCCACGCCTTGATGCTGGCGCTGCAGGCCGATGCCGAAGCCTGGGGCACTTCGATGGCCTTCCATACGTCGCTTACATCGGCCCGTTGTACCGAACAGGGTTTCGAGCTGCACATGGGTGGAGCTCAGCCGATGACCTTGAGCTGTCGTGAACTGATCAACTGCGCCGGACTGTCCGCGCCAGAGGTGGCGAGCCGGATCGAAGGCTTGCCGGCGCGGCACGTGCCCAAGGCCTGGCTGTGCAAGGGCAGCTACTTCAGTTTCAGCGGTCCGGCGCCATTCCGGCATCTGGTGTACCCGGCGCCGGAAAACGCCGGGCTGGGCGTGCACATGACCTTGGACCTGGGCGGTCAGGCGCGTTTCGGGCCGGATGTCGAATGGGTCGAGCAGGTCGAATATCGCGTCGACCCCCGTCGTGGCGAAGGGTTCTATCAGGCGATCCGGCGCTACTGGCCGGCATTGCCCGATGACAGTCTGCAACCGGCCTACAGTGGTATTCGCCCGAAAATCAGCGGGCCGACCGAGCCGGCCGCCGATTTTGTCATCAGCGGCCCGGACGTCCACGGTGTACCGGGTTTGGTCAACTTGTTCGGCTTAGAATCGCCGGGGTTGACCAGTTGCCTGGCATTGGCCGAACGGGTGGTGCAGCGTTTAATTCGCGACGAGATTCTTTAGGTTGCGGCATGACCGATAATCAGCGTTTACGATACTGCCCGCCGTGAGGGCTATTCTTGGCAGTGCGCCCATCGCTATGGGAGATCATCTGATGATCAACGTACGCACTGCCCGCATGCTCGCCGATTACAAGCGCTGGGCCGATCAGCGACTCTTCGACAGCCTCATG
Organism: Pseudomonas sp. GW822-FHT02G04; assembly: GCF_058802085.1. Classification (NCBI taxonomy): domain Bacteria; kingdom Pseudomonadati; phylum Pseudomonadota; class Gammaproteobacteria; order Pseudomonadales; family Pseudomonadaceae; genus Pseudomonas; species Pseudomonas sp. GW822-FHT02G04. Next base: position 23,892 of record NZ_JBXANU010000004.1, on the reverse strand, counting down.
GCGCTGCCACCGGAAGAACTCAATCGCAAACGGGTGTCGGTGTTCAATAACATGATCGGCGCCTTGAACCACACCTACGTGGTGGATTGCATCTGGCAAGCTCATCTGGAGGGTCGGGGGCACGACTTCAAAACCTCCCATGGCCTGCTCCATACCGAGCTCGCCGAGTTGCGAATGGCACAACAGGAGATTGATCAATGGTTCTGTGGCTGGAGCTCGGCCCAGACCGAGGAGTCGCTGGATAAACCCATCGAATTCACCTCCATGTCCGGGGAAAGCGGGGTCATGAGTGCCGGCGCCATGTTGTTGCATGTGGTCAACCATGCCAGCTATCACCGGGGCTGGGTGATCCAGATGTACTTCGAGATTCCGGCCATACCGCCGATCACCGACCTGTCAGAGTTTTTGCGCGAGGTTCCGGGGTATTAAGCTCCCCACAGGGTAATGCTGTTCACTTAAGTCATTTCAGCCGCGTTCGTAATTCTTTGTAGCAGTTGCCAAAGGGGTGCGCATGTCCGGATTTGTGGGAGTAACTGACCGATCGACCCGACTCTCCCTTTACCGACGACCATTCGTCGCTACTGTCAGATCTGACAGTAGTCAGCTCCTCTCCAACTCGTGTGTGATAGCGCCAGCCATTGCGCCGAAACAACGGCCGGCTATGTCGTCCAGCGAGGGAGCGTTTCCATGACCACCGAGAGCAACAACTTACCGGATAACACTGCGTTAGTCCTGTTTTTACCTGATGTGCCCGGAAGTACAAAACCGGTGGAGGGAGCCCATTGTGGTGTGCCAATCCATGTGGCTGATCTGCCGCCCATGGGCGCGAAGGTAAAAGTAGGCGCGTACCTGTACCAGGCGCCGAACGACACCGTTGTGCTCAACCTGAATGGCCAACCGAACATCGCCAGCGGACAAACCGACACCGATGCCTCCGACACCCTCATCAACCTGCCGAAACGCCTGCTACTAGCGGATATCGTCAACCGTCTGACGTACACCGTGTTCCGTGGCAGTCAGAACGAAGGCACTTCCGGCCCGCTGGAGATCTTGTACAACGCCATCCGGCCTGGCAACGAAGACACCGAGCCGGGGCCACCGCATGATCACTCCCGACTGGAATTGCTGTTGCCCGACGCCATCAAAAACGGCGTCGGCCCGGACTTCCCAGTAGCCGGTGTTCAGGTGTGTGTGCGTTATCCCTATTGCCGGGCCTACGACCTTATTCGCCTGAACTGCAACGGTTATGACGTCTACCACACCGTCACCCCAAGCCAGGCCCCGGCGCAAGGCTCGGACACCCCGGTGACGGTGTGCTTCACCGTGACCCGAGCCGACCTGGAGGCCGCCAAGGACCATCCCCGGTTTGTATTTTCGTTCACCGTCACCGACCAGGTCGGGAACGGGCCTGACACCGATTCGCCCTGGTCGGCCGCGCATATCGTCGATGTAGACCTGGCCGGCAGCCGATTGCCGGCCGCGCTGCTGCGCGAACAACTGAACGATCCGGGCGATGACTTGAGTCTCATCGACCTGGAAAAGCTGCTCGGGAAGCCGTTGCTGTTGATCATCCTGACCGGCGATGTTCGTTTTCAGCTGGGTTACACCATCAACGCCGTCTACACCGCCACCTTGAGCGGTCAGCCGGACATAGTGGTCCCGGTGTCGGGAACGGTTGAAGCGGATGAATTCGGGCAGAAAAAGCTCTGTGTGCTGGAGGTGCCGAACGACAAGGTCCTGGCCGGGTACGCGGTGAAGGTGACGTATGACCTGTTCAACGGCGCCACCTTGGTTGGAAGCTCTAAAACCGCCACGGCGTTGGTGGTGGGTGAAAACACGATCGATTTAACCCGGCCGACGCTGGTGGCCCCAGCCATTAACCCCATCGATGCGCTGCGCTATCCTCAGGGCGTGCAGGTGCAGGTCGTGTTTGCGGCGGCGTTGCCGGGTGATCAGGCGCAACTGTTCTTGCTCAATCCGTTGCCGGGCTCGCCGGCGTTTCCCGTGCTGCCACTGGATCAGACCTTCGCCATCTTCACGCTGGATGCGGCCTTTCTCGGTCAGTGGCACGGCAAGGTGCCGCAGTTGGGCTGGAAACTAATTCGGGGCGGGCAGGGGATTGCCGAGTCGTTGCCGTTGGTGCTGACGGTGCAGGCCATCTCGAGCGAGGATGGGCGTCTACCGACGCCGACAGTGGCCAACCAAACCGGTCGGGAGCTGCATGTCCCCCCGCTGGCGACGAGCGATCGATTCAAGCTAGCGCGCTGGCCGTTGCAGGCGAAAGGGCAACGGGTGTGGCTGCGGTATGACGGCTTCCTGGACAACGGCACCGCCACCGAGTTCGTGATATGGACAGGCCAACCGCATAACTATGAACCCGAGAGGGAGTTCTCGACCCCGCTGACGGCGGCCTTAATCGCCTGGCTCAAAACCCTCAAGGACGGCAGCGAGGTCACGATCACTTTCGCGGTGAATTTCGACAGGGTGGCCAATGCGGCGACCGCAGTGAGTTTTCCGCGGCGGGTGTACACCGTCAAGGCTGCGCTGGAATTAGACCTGAAGGCGCCATCGATCAAAGAAGCGCCCAGCGGCGCGCTGAAGCCCATTGACGCTGAGAAAAGCCTGACGGTGCTGATCAAGCAATACACAGACATGGATCGCGCTCACAAGGTCGTCGTGGAATGGAAGGGCACCGCAGGGGACGGTTCACTGGTGACCGAGCCGGTTGAGGTGGGTAAGGTCGCAGATCTGGAGATTGCGATCGACAACCGGGTAGTGGCTTTCAACCTGGGTATGCGAGTGATGGTGAGGTACGGGATTATTGTGGGTGATGCTGAGCCGCAATGGTCGGAGGTGTGGCCGCTCGACGTGTTAGCAATCCCTGATAAGAGTCTGGATTGGCCGACGCCGACGGTGCCTCAATCGCCCGACCAGAACGTATTGGATCTGAGCGTGTTTGAGGGTGATGCGGCGGTTAAGTGCATAGCGTGGCCGTTGATCAGGGCCGGGCAACGGATTTGGTTGCGCTGTCATGGCACCCGGGCGTCGGACAACTCGCAATACCCAATCGTGCTGGCCAACGGGATCGAGATCTCGGAAGCCGAAGCAGGTGCGGGTTTGAACAAGGTCTTGCTGCGCAGTGAGCTGATGAAGCTGAAGAATGACAGTGAACTGCGCATTGAGTTGAAGGTGAGCTTTGAAGGAATCAGCAATGAAGCGGCGGCGGTGACGTTTAGGGAATTGAGATTGATGGTAAAAACGATACCGGAATTCTTTGTCGATACCACACCAATTACCCTGAATGGAGCGAACATCTCTATTGCGGGCTCAGGGCTCAATTGGAGTCGTACCGGACAAGACCCGGCCGGCACCGCCGAGCACCGTCCTGCGACCGGCGGCACACCCCCGTACTCATACCAGCCCCGTGATCCACTTATCGCCTCGGCAGACAGTGCCTCCGGGATGATCCGCAGCGAAGGGAATGGTACAACCACCGTCGTTGTGTCGGACGCGGCGGGCAGGTCAAAGGAAATCATCGTCAGGGCATCCAATGTCACTCGCGTACTGTACAATCGTAACGCCCTCACTCAACCTCAAGCCCTCGCATGGGTGCGCTCCGTCGGAGGCCAGGTTTTTCCTAACCTACCAAAATCATCACACCCATACTCCACAATGAGTACCAAATACTTCATCCCCCCTCTCGGCAACGCCCCGCAAACTTACTATCACACAGGCGGCACCACGGCAGCCCCAGCCCCACCTCCACGCCTGATCCATTACACTGTCGGTTTTTACCCCCTTGCCTCATATTTCGGCGTGGACATCGGCCAACACACATACCCCATACCCGCAATATGCCTAGCCCCTTAATGGTTCTCAGGCGGAAAAGGGGACGTACCTATTTTAGGGAAAAGGGGACGCATTTATTTATCAGTCCGGTCTCCTGGTGGATGCTGCTCTCTAGGCTGCGCAACGGCCCCGAACAAGGGACCGCTGCACAGCCAGCCTCAGTTATCCACTCTCCACAGCAGACTACCCCTACTTAGGCAGATCAATCTTATCCAGCACCCGGTTCGCGGTGATCTCCGCCACCATGATGCTGTTGGAAATGCCCAGCAGGGCGTAGCGTGACTCACCCTCCAGATGATCCACCAACTGGTGCACCATCACATCGACCGAGGCCAGCGTCTCGACCAGAAACACCGCCAGGGTTTCGGCCGTCGCCTCTGGGGTTACGGCAAACAGCTTGCCGGGTTTACGCGCAGTGGCTTTGATGTCGGCGTTCGACGGGAAGTGGAAGTCGAGAGCCCGCTCGGCGGCTTCGTTGAGTTTCTTTGAATCGGGTTCGTACGGGGAGACCGGATCGGTGTCCGGTGGGTTGGGCGTTACTTTGAACATAGTTGCTTACCTTTTGTATTAGGGGCCGCAACCATCTCGCGACTAAACGAGGGTGGCAGCCGTGCGCAAGTTAGTCGACCGGCAAGGTAAAGCAAAATCCGGCGCGTCCGAAGACGCCTTGCGCACAGCTGCCATAAAGTACAGGCGAATACCTGACTGACGATGCTCGTGCGACCGCTTTACCTTAGCCGGGCGACTAAACCCGATCACTGATGGGCAGTGACGGGAATCAAGTTATCGAGCGGCCCCAAGGCGCACAAGCCGGCGGATTCTGGCGCAGCCGTAGGCAACGACGCAAGGTTTTGTAGCTTTCAGGAAGTATCCATGAGGGCACTTAAACAAGCCCGTTTCACGGTTAAACACGAGCAAGGGGTCAAGCCTGGGGAATCAGGCTCTGCCGGCAATCGAGTATCAATTGCGCGCCACCCAGCTCGCTGTCGCCCACTTCCAGCGTAAACCCATGCAGGCTGACGATCGCCGCGACGATCGACAGGCCCAGGCCGAATCCGCTTTGCGGGTTGCCGCCTTCGGCGCGATAGAAACGCTGAAACACTGCCTCTCGCTCGGCCAGCGCAATGCCGGGGCCGGAGTCGAGTACTTCGATGCGCGTATGCCCGGCATCATTCACCCCACGCAGAATCACCCGGCCGCCCGGCGGTGTGAATTTGATCGAGTTGCTCAGCAGATTCGCCACAGCTTCGAACAACAACGCCCGGTCGCCGTTCAGTTGCGGCAGGGACTCGGGCAGTTGCAGCTCAAAGGTCAGTTCACCTTCTTCCGCCAGCGGCAGATAAAAGTCGTGCAATTCTTGCAGCAACGGTACCGGGTCCAGCTGCACGAAACCCGAACGGCGCTGGCGATCCTCCAGCTCGGAAATCCGCAGCAAACCACGAAAACGCGCCATCAAGGTATCCGCCTCGCCGAGCACGGAATCCAGTTGCACGGCCAGCGTCGAGCCTTCATCGGCCTGCTGCTGAATCCGGTACAGCTGCGCCCGCAGGCGGGTCAGCGGCGTGCGCAGGTCATGGGCGATGTTGTCGCACACGCCCTTGACCTCGTGCATCAAGCGCTCGATGCGTTCGAGCATGGCGTTGACGATGGCGGCGAGCATGTCCAGTTCGTCACGGCGATTGGACAACGGCAGGCGCCGGGTCAGGTCGCCGGCGACGATGGCTTCGGCGCTGGCCTGGATCGCCCGGATCCGCCGCAGCGGGCGCCGTCTCAATAAATGCCAGCCGGCGATGCCCGGCAAAATCGTCAGCGACACGCCCCACAACAGCGCGTGCAGGATGATCCGGGTCACCGCGAACAACGAACCGTTGTCCCGCACCAGCACCAGCCAGCGGCCGTCCAGGGTTCGGGTCGCGACGGCGTCGCAGCTGTCGGCGGGCAGGGTCGGGTCGTCGGATTCGACGCAATCGCCGAGCATGTGAATCTTGCCGTCCAGCGGCAGGCCTTCGGGGATCTGGCGCAAGGCACCGCTGAGGTAGCGCTGCTGGTCATCGAACAGGCCATAGGCATCGATGCCGCGAATGTCGAAGGTCATGCTGGCGGCGAGGGCGTCCACCAGTTGCTCGCCCTGGAAGCGTGAAAACAGATGCTGACGTTGCATCAGCGAGTGTTTGGCGAGGGTGTCGAGGTAGCTGGACACTTCGTAATACATGACCCCCATGAGAATCGCGCTCCAGGCCACGAACAGCGAACTGTAAAGCGCCAGCAAGCGGCTGCTGGAGGAGCGCCAGCCTTTAGAGGGGTTCAGCAATGACATAACCCGAGCCTCGCACGGTCCGAATCAGTGGGACTTTGCCTGGCGGGTCGATTTTCTTGCGCAGACGGCCGATGTGCACGTCGATCAGGTTGGTGCCAGGGTCGAAGTGATAACCCCAGACTTCTTCGAAAATCATCATCCGCGACAAAATCTGCCCGGTGTTGCGCATCAGAAATTCCAGCAACTTGTACTCGGTGGGCAACAGCGTCAGCAACTGGCTGTCGCGGCTGGCCTCGTGGCTGATCAGGTTCAGCTCCAGATCGGCCACGCGCAACGTGGTGGCCTGTGCGGTCACGGTGTTCTGCCGGCGCAGCAAGACTTCGACCCGGGCGGCCATTTCATCGGTGGCGAACGGTTTGGTCAGGTAATCGTCGCCGCCGGCGCGCAAGCCTCGCACTCGTTCATCGACATCGGAGAGGGCGCTGATCATCAGGATCGGCGTGGCTACGCCCATGGTGCGCAGAGTGGTGACAATCGCCAGGCCATCGAGCTCCGGCAGCATGCGATCGAGGGTGATCAAGTCGTAGTCGCCGCTGACGGCGCGCTCCAGGCCTTCGCGGCCATTGTCGACCCAATCCACCTCAAGGCCGTGGCTGCTCAGTTCGGCGACGATTTCCCGGGCGGTCACGGCGTCGTCTTCGATGGTCAAGATGCGGGTCATAGGCTGCCTGATAATCGGTTCAATACGAAATTGCGAGCATTTTGCCAAGAATTACGTGCGGCTTATTAAATTAACTTTCATGTGGCCTCGTGAGTCTGGCCGGAACATTGATATCATCCGGCCATGACTCTAAAGGGAAGCTGCATTGTGCGCACTTTAATGGTTCGTGGCTGGATGCCAATATTTCTGTTGTTGGTGTGCCTGTTCGGCTCATACGCCTGGGCTGCCAACACACCGTGTTCCGGGAAGAAGGGCGGTATCGATCGTTGCGACGGCGATCTGTTCCTGTGCAATGACGGCTCCATCAGCGGTTCGAAGAAAAGTTGTTCGGCGATGTTTGGCACTAAAAGCCAGGCGCGGCCGCAGACACTGTTGCAGGAAACCGATGGCTGCGCTTGCGGTACCGGTACGTTCTGCACCGGGCCAAGAGGCGGGGTGTATTGTCTGACGCCCAGTGGCAACAAGAGTTACAAGCGCAAGTAATTCTTTCTCGGCGTTCGATCATGCCGTCTTCGCGAGCAGGAGAAAGGTGTATTCACTGGCCTGGATCAATATTTCCTTCGGCGATATCTCCTAGCATGAGATATCCAGCCCCATCCTGCGGTATCGACTACAGTGCTTTGACGCGCAGCTGATGCGCTGTCGAAGTACCAGTGCAGACCTTCTCGTTGTTATCAGTCAGGTGGCCCGCAAGGTGTAGTGCAGCATGGAGCTGAAGAATCTCACCTGAACCTTTCACGGATGAACAATCGCAATGCAACGCATAAACCGAACCTTCGATATCCAGCCACTGGTGCGGGCGGATATGACTGTGCGCATCAATGGCCAGACCGTCAGCGCCGCCATCGGTGAAACCGTTCTGACGGTCATTCAATCACTGGGCATTCGCCAGGTGGCCCGTAACGATCACGATCAAATCAGCGGTGCCTATTGCGGCATGGGCGTGTGTCAATGCTGCCTGGTGAAAATCGATGGCCGACACAAACGGCGCGCCTGCCAGACGATCGTGCGTGAGGGCATGAGCGTCGAAACCCGGGTCAACCGTATCGCCGGGCAGGAGGTTTTATGAGCCTGCATCCGGTGATCGTCGGCGGCGGGCCGGCGGGTATGGGCGCGGCCATTGAACTGGCGCGGCAGGGTGTGCGTTGTACCTTGCTCGAAGAAGCTTCGCGCCTCGGCGGGGTGGTCTATCGCGGCCCGTTGCGCGATAACGTTCAACTGGACTACCTGGGGCCACGCTATTCGGAAGTGCTGGCCAGACTGCATGGAGAATTCCACGAGCATTCAGGCCTGATCGACGTGCGTTTGAACCACCGCGTGGTCGGCGCCGAAGGTACCCGGGCGCTGGTGGTGCTGGACATCAACGAGCATTTGCAGGAGGTCGAATACCCGCAGCTGCTGTTGGCTGCCGGTTGCCATGAGCGCAGCGTACCGTTCCCCGGCTGGACCTTGCCTGGGGTGATTCTGCTCGGTGGTTTGCAGCTGCAAATCAAGAGCGGCGTCGTTCAACCGCAGGGGCCGGTGGTGATTGCCGGCACCGGTCCGCTGTTGCCGCTGGTGGCCTGCCAGCTGCACGCTTCGGGGGTGAGCGTCGCCGGGGTTTATGAGGCATGCGCGTTCGGCAAGATCGCCCGGGAAAGCCTCGCGCTATTGAACAAGCCGCAGTTGTTCCTCGACGGTTTGAGCATGCTCGCGTACCTGAAGTTGCACGGCATTCCCATGCACTATGGCTGGGGCGTAGTCGAGGCTCAAGGCGAGGAAGAGTTGAAATCAGTGACCGTCGCGCCGTACTCCAGCACCTGGGAGCCGGATCTTAGCCGCGCCGAACGGATTGCCGCGCAGACCCTGGCGGTCGGCTATGGCTTCATTCCACGCACCCAACTCAGCCAGCAAATGGGCCTGGACCACGGTTTCAGCGATGACGGCTACCTGCGGGCCAGCGCTAATGTCTGGCAGCAAAGCAGCGAACCCCATGTGCATCTGGCCGGCGACATGGGCGGGATTCGCGGTGGCGAGGCGGCCATGCTCGCGGGAAGGATCGCGGCCGTGTCGATCCTGCTGCAACGGGATGTGCTGGACGCGGAGCTGGCGCGAGTCAGGCGTGACCGTTACCTGTCGAAGCTCAAGTCCATCGTGCGCTTTCGCGCCGCCGTCGACCGTTACACCAAACGCGGTGCCGGGCAGACTGCATTGCCGGCTGCCGACACGGTGATTTGCCGCTGCGAGCATGCGACCCGCGCCGACATCGATCGGGCGCTGGAGCAGGGTGTGCAAGACCTGGCCAGTCTGAAAATGCGCACCCGCGTGAGCATGGGCGACTGTCAGGGGCGGATGTGTGTCGGCTATTGCACCGACCGTTTGCGCGAAGCCACCGGGCGGCAAGATGTGGGCTGGTTGCGACCGCGCTTCCCCGTCGATCCGGTGCCTTTTTCAGCGTTCCAGTCTGTCGGCACGGAGGCCGCAAGCCATGAGTAAGTTCTACGACGTGATCATCGCCGGCGGCGGTGTGATCGGGGCGTCTTGCGCCTATCAATTGTCCAAGCGCAAACACCTGAAAGTCGCGCTGATCGACGCCAAGCGCCCCGGTAACGCGACCCGTGCTTCGGCCGGTGGCTTGTGGGCGATCGGTGAGTCGGTAGGCCTGGGCTGCGGGGTGATCTTCTTCCGCATGATGTCGGCCAATCGCAAGCGCGAAGCCCAGGGGGCGGCGGTGGCGGTGGACTCCAGCACGCCGCACATCCTGCCGCAGTCGTTCTTCGATTTTGCCTTGCAGTCCAACGCGATGTACCCGGATTTGCACCGGGAGCTGCAGGACAATCACGGGATGGATTTCAAGTTCGAGAAAACCGGCTTGAAGTTCGTGATCTATGACGACGAAGACCGGCTCTACGCCGAGCACATCGTGGCGTGCATTCCGCACCTGGCAGACCAGGTGCGCTGGCTCGATCAAGCGGCACTGCGCGAAGCCGAGCCGAGTGTCAGCCATGAGGCGAGGGGGGCGCTGGAGTTTCTCTGCGATCATCAGGTCAGCCCGTTCCGCCTGGCCGATGCCTACACCGAAGGCGCGCGGCAAAACGGTGTGGATCTGTATTTCAACACCCATGTTACCGGCGTGCTGCATGAAGGCTCGCAGGTCACCGGCGTGCAGACCGCCGAGGCCGGGGTATTCCGTTGCGATACGCTGATCAACGCCGCCGGTGCCTGGGCCGGTGACCTCAGCGAGCAGGCCACGGGCATTCGCATTCCGGTGAAACCGGTGAAGGGCCAGATCCTGCTGACCGAACGTATGCCGAAGATCTTGCGCGGTTGCCTGACCACCAGCGACTGTTACGTGGCGCAGAAAGACAACGGCGAAATCCTGATCGGCAGCACCACCGAAGACAAAGGTTTTGACGTGACCACCACCTACCCGGAAATCCGCGGCCTGGTGCAAGGTGCGGTGCGCTGCATTCCGGCGCTCGCCGACATCAACCTGAAACGTTGCTGGGCCGGATTGCGCCCAGGCTCGCCGGACGAATTGCCGATTCTCGGGCCGATGAAAGGGGTGCAGGGTTACCTGAATGCCTGCGGGCATTTCCGCACCGGCATCCTGACCTCGGCGATTACCGGCGTATTGCTGGACAAACTGGTGAATAACGAGCCGTTGCCGCTGGATATCACGCCGTTTCTGGCGGATCGGTTTGAGGTGGCGCCGAAGGTCGAATCGAAAGCAGCGCACATGGTTTGACTGCACCCTCACTACAGACGCGCGAGCGCTGTGGTGAGGGCGCTTGTGCCGTCATTCTTTAACGCGCATGAACTCTTCCGCCCAACGAATGTAATCCTCAGGCTGCGTATAGGTATGCGTCAGTTCGGTGGCGTTCAGGTCGGAGGCCTGGGTGAAGATCTGGCGTTGTTCGCGCAGGCTGTCATAAGTGGCCTTGATCGCTGCGAAGTAGGCGCCATGACCGTCGATGGTGACCCGCACGCCCAATTCGGCCAGGCGTTTGTCGTCGCGCAACAGCGGGTTGCCATAGGTGACGAGCATCAGCGGCACGCTCAGGTGCTCGGCGATTTGCTCCAGTTGGTCGAAATCCTGCACGCCGACCATGCAAATCCCGTCGGCCCCGGCCTGTTGGTAATGCTGGGTGCGGCTGATGATTTCCTGGACCGGCAGGATCCCTGCGTTGGTGCGGGCGATGATCGCCATTTCCGAGTCGACCCGGGCTTCCAGCGCCGCGCGGATCTTGCCGACACCTTCGGCGACCGTGATCAGGTCGGTGGACTTGCGACCGAATTGCGCCGGCAGCAGGGTGTCTTCGATAGTCAGGGCGGCCACGCCGGCGCGTTCGAGTTCGACGATGGTGCGCATGACATTGAGTGCGTTGCCGTAGCCGTGGTCGGCGTCGGCAATGACCGGCAATTGCGCCACTCGGCCGATACGGGTGGCCTGTTCGGCGAACTCACTGAGGGTGATCAACGCAAAATCGGGGGCGCCCAATACCTGCAACGACGCAACCGAACCACCCAGGATCCCCACTTCAAAACCCAGGTCGGCGGCGATGCGTGCCGACATCGGGTCGAAGACCGAGGCCGTGTGGTAGCAGGTGTCGGACGCGAGCAGTTGGCGGAAATTACGGCGCAAATCTTGATGAGAAAGCCTGGACATACGAGTTCCACCATACAAAGGAATGGAAGGGCTTGAGCAAAAGTGTCAACGCCGAAGGAACAAAAGGCTATCACGCGGGCGGGTAAAGGATGATGACGAATTTGCCGGAGGGAAGCGGTATTTTCGTCAATGCCATTTCTGGATCTAAAAAAAAAGGCTGCAGACCTTGTCGGTCTGCAGCCAGGTAGTGCGTAACTACGAGTGTCTTCAGTCTTTGGCTGGCATGCTCCAGATTTGCTTGATTTCGTGGATATTGCCCACGTTATATCGAGGCATGAAAGTGGCACATGGGGCTTCCATCGTGGTCTTGACCGGAGTGTTGATCACGTTGGTGCCTGCGCGCAGCAGTGGGGTTTCGTTCCAGTTGTTCATTGGCTTGTTCATATGTTTTTCCTTTGGAGTTTTTGGGTAGCGAATGACTACCCATCGTTAAGGAGTGACAGCGCATTTTCAAAGAGTGCTGTTTCCTGCGTAGCAATGCCGGGGTAAGTCGGCACGTGGTTTTCGTCGAAGCACCAGGCCTCTTCGTTTTTAACCGAACGCTGAGGGTGGATAAGCAAACTCAGCGATGCGGACATTGTTTGGGGTGGAAGTTGCTTGTGTATCTCTTGCAGTGGAAGCATGTGCAGGACTTCGCCGGGCGAAAGTTTAAGTAATTGCTTTTCACCCAGTGCGGGGCATGCCCCAACTCGTAGCGGTGCGTCATCAAGTATTTTTCGTGTGACGGTTGTATAGCCGTCACCGCTATAGCCCACCGCATAAAGTTCAAAATCGTGGGTGTGGTTCAGGTTGTAGATGAACGTTTCGTTTTCGTCTTGTGACGTAACTGGCGACCAGAACCCCAAGCGGACAGTAAATAATTCATTGTAGTGAAGTACAAATGCATAAGCGCTGTAAAGACTGTTGCGGGTGCTGAAGCCTTCGCGCTGAATGGTGGTGTAAAGGTGTTCGCTCAGCAACGTGCGGTTTGTCGCCAGTCGACGTAGATCGCTAATAATTTCTGGTTTGTCTCGCAGCAGATCGTAAGCCGACATACGCTCAATAAATGTCTTCAGTTTCATGCCGATTCCTTGAACTGATCGAGCAAGTGGTCAAGGCGACGGTTTTGCAGGTTTCTTAATAGCGGTATGTAATTGAGTGCGGCCTCCTGATCGGCTTGGTAAAGCACCTGAAACGCCTTCCACGCAACAGCGGGGTGGTAGTGATAAATCAACTCTTCTGCCACTTTTCCAGCCCCGGGATCCTCGGCGGCTTCCAGTAGTTCAAGACTTACCAGATAACGTGCGGCGCTGTCGTCATGCGGGAACCAGGCGATTTTGCGCAATGAGGTACGGTCAAACACACTGATGTCTGCACTTCTGTCTGGCTGGTTGATGCTGCCGATAAACGCATTGTGCCCTTGGCCCGCTGGGTCGCAATCGTATAGTGTCTGTGTACCATCGATAAGCAGTGGGTTGCTTTCATCAACGATGACGGCGTCCTTCACTATCAGTCGATCATCTTCAACGGTATATCGATGGACGATGAAAGACTGTCTGTTAATCGCAAACAAAATGGATTGTCCAGGAACCGAGTACAGCGGTGACGGTACTGATTGGACGTGCGGTACCTTGATGCTGATATTGCCGATGTCGGTACAATGCAGTGTGATATTTCCTGTGTGTGGGTTGGTGGTGTTCATGATCGCTGCACGTCGAGCAATGGTTTTAGTGAATGTTGGTTGAGTATTAAAGTTGCCGATCAGGTCTTTGATTTCCGCTGTCATGTTTGAAGTTTTAATGAGGGCGATTATTTCGGCAGGTGTCAGCTTCTTGGAAATTAAAGTTCTAATCATAAGGTTTTTTGTTGTGGGGTTTGTTAGTGTTTTTTGAGTATGAGGATGTCTTTTGGTAAAGGCAATTTTGCAGTTGTAAGTTGGTATTGTTAGTTGTTTTTGGATGTGTTTGTTGAGGTCGAGCGTTTCGGAGGATGGTGCAATTTGAGTGCGAAGCGCTCGCCATCCGATAGGCACGCTTGATCGGAAGTCATGTTTAATCGACGATCAGTCTGAAAGATCGGGTTGGCAGGCATTACAAATGCTACGTCCGAACGCGGCCCGAGCCGAACGCAGGCTTCGCCAGTTGCTACCGCTTACGCCGCTACCGCTTGCTGCTGTTGGTTGAGCAGCGGCACGGCGCGGACCGAGTTGCCGGGTTGCAGTTGCAGGCGTTTGGCGGTGAGGCGGTCGACCACCAGGTTGTTGCCCACCAGCCGCGCCCGGGCGGTGGTGATGCGGCAGTTTTCCAGTCGACGGTTGTGGATCAGCCAAACCGGGGCCTGGTCGTCGGGCGTGCCGATGGCCAGCATCAATGACTGGCTGTCGCGCACCGCGCGGATTCTCGACACCGGGGCTTCGATCACCGGGCCTGCGTCGAAGATGTCGATGTAACCCTTATGGGCAAACCCCTCGGCGGTAAGGATCTTCAGCGCCGGTTCGGTGTTGGGGTGAGGCTTGCCGATCACCGCCTGGGCCTGTTCGGTGAGCAGGCAGGTGTAGAGCGGCTGGCGCGGCATCAGTTCGGCGATGAACGCTTTGCTGCCCAGCCCCGACAAGTGATCGGCATGGCTGAAATCCATCTTGAAAAAGTGCCGTCCCAGGCTGTCCCAGAACGGCGAGCAGCCTTGTTCGTCGGCACTGCCGCGCAGTTCGGCAATGAGCTTGTCGCCGAACAGCTGGGGGAATTCGGCAACGAACAGCAGACGCCCCAGCGACAGCAATCGACCATTACTGCCATAGCGTTGATCGTGTCGTAGAAACAGCGAGCAGATTTCCGATTGCCCGGTCATTTCGTTGTTGAGGAATAACGTGGGGATCTGGCGCTGAATGCCCAGGTCCGGCGAGGAACTGACCGTGAGCCCGACCCGGTAGTTATACCAGGGCTCACGCAGACCGACAGCCCCGACCAGGGCGCTGACACCGACCACTTGCTGATCATCGTCTTCGAGCACAAACAGGTAGTCGGCATCCGCGCGCTCGACTTGTCCGGCGAAGGTCCGCTGGGCCCATCGCACCCGGTGGGTCAGGCGCTCCTCGTTGGCCGGCAGGGTAGTGAACCCGGGGCCGGCCCGTTGTACCAAATCCAGTAAAGCGGGCAGGTCGGTCATTTGAACCGGGCGCAGAATCATGATGCAGCTCCTTCTTCGCGCCTGCTCGGGCGCTGTCGTTGGGCTCGGGGCCGGTGGCAGCTCACAGGGCGATCAACCGTATCGCACTGGCGTCGGTCACGTTCAAGGCCGAGCACATCTCGGCGCTCAAAGCGATAGGTTGCCCGGCGCTGTAGTCCAGCTCGGCGACAATGGCGCGGTAGCCCTTCAACGAATCATTGCTCACCAGGTAACTGCCACGGGCGTCGATGGGCAAGCCCGTTTGCACCGTGCCGGTCTGGCTCTGGGCGATGGAACGAATGCCTGAGGTGCGGGCGTACAGTGTCGGTCCGCCGTCGAACAGGTCGATGTAGCTGTTGGTCTCGAAGCCTTCGCGTTCCAGAATGTCGAAGGCCTCCTGGCCATCGGGGTGGATCCGGCCGATGCAGTCTTGTGCAGCCTGCGACAGCATCGGCACGTAGATCGGGTATTGCGGCATCAGTTCGGCGAGGAATGTCCGGCTCTGCAGGCCGCAAAGCCGTTCGGCCTCGACGTAAGGCAAATCGAAGAAATGCTTGCCCAGCGCATCCCAGAACGGCGATTGCCCTTGTTCGTCGCTGTAACCGACGATCTCGGTGATCACCGCTTCGGCAAAACGCGCCGGGTGGGCGGCAATGAACAGCAGACGCGCCCGGGACAGCAACTCGGAAAATGGCGTGCGCTCCAGTGCCGAGTCGATATGGAAACCGCGCAACAAGGAATGACCGCTGAGGTCTTGGCACAACGACAACGCCGGCACCCCATGCTCGATGTTCAGCTCCCGTGAGGCGCTGGTGAAATGGCGGTTGCGCAAACTGTAGAACGGCTCGCTGAACCCGGCGGTGGCGAGGACTTCCGAGCAGCCGACCAGGCGGCGAGTCGTCAGGTTTTCCAGCACGAAGAAATAGTTCTCCGGGCCCTGGCCCTGAACGTCTTTTGCGAACGAAGCACAGGAATCGAGAATTTTCTCCCTCAGGCGCTCGGTGTCGTCCGGCAAGGACGTGACCCCCACCAGACTGTCGCGCGCCAGCTGCTGTAACTGGGGCAGGTCGGTTAACTCGACTGGACGTAAGACCAGCATGGACATACTCCTGTATCAAAGGGTTCGGCGGCTTGCACCGAACCTGACTATCACTGTCGGTTTCCACGCGTTAAATCGGCGGACGCCTGAAATCGTGTCAGACGCTGCTCTTTTTCTTGTCAGCCATTGCTTGGGTCGGGCAGTGCCGTGCTAGCCCCCAGCTTGTTGAGGAAGAACAGATAGACCAGGCCCAGGGCAATCCAGATCAGGCCGAGTTTCTGTGCATCGACGCCCATGTTGTACATGATGGCCGCGACGATGGTGAAGCCGATGACCGGGCAGATCAGGTGACGGATCACCTGGCCGGATTGCTGCCGGCGCCAGTAGTAGTTGATCACGGTCAGGTGCAGCAGCATGAAGCCGCTCAGGGCGCCGAAGTTCACCAGGGAGGTGAGGGTGTCCACCGAGTTGATGAACAGGTAGCAGATTACCAGCGACAGCACCGCCACCAGATAAATGCTCAAGTACGGCGTGTTGTGTTTCGGATGTACCTTGGCCAGCACTTTTGGCAGTTTGCCGTCCCGGGCCATGCCGAACAGCAGTCGCGAAACCGCCGCTTGGGAGGTAATGGCGACCGCCACCCCCCAGGCCAGCGCGGTGGACACGGCGGTCAGGGTGGCCAGCCAGCTGCCGGCGGCGATTTCGGCGATTTCATAGAACGCGGTGTCGGCGGACTTGAAGCCCAGGCCGGCGGCCAGGTCGGTGGCAATCCAGGTCTGCACGACGAAGATCACGCCCATCACCAGCAACGTGATCAGCGCAGCCTTGCCGACGCTGCGGCCCGGATCGCCCTTGATCTCTTCGGCGAGGGTGGAAATGGCATCGAAACCGAGGAACGACAGCACCGCAATCGACACCGCTTGCATCAGCAGGGCGAAGTTGAACGTTTCGGGGTTGTACAATGGCGCCAGGGTCAACTGACCGTTGCCGCCGCCATTGTGCAAGGCAGTCCAGGCGTAGAACAGGAAGATCCCCAGCACCACCAGTTGCGCGAGCAGGAAGATGATGTTCATCCGCGCGGTGAAGGTGATGCCCCGCAGGTTGACGAAGGTGGCGCTGACCAGAAAGGCCAGGATGAAGCCGACTTTCGGGATGTCCGGGTACAAATGATTCAGCGCCATCGCCGCGTAGACGTAGAGCAACGGCGGAATCAGCAGGTAATCGAGCAGCATCAGCCAGCCGGCGATAAACCCGACATGTTGGTTGAGGCCGCGTTGTGCGTAGGAATACACCGAGCCCGCCACCGGAAAGGCCCGGGCCATGCTGCCGTAACTGAGGGCAGTGAACAGCATCGCCACCATGCCGATGATGTAGGCCAGCGGCACCATGCCGGGTGCTTCGGCGTTGACGTAACCATACACGCCGAATGGTGCGATGGGGATCATGAAGATCATCCCGTACACCACCAGGTCGGTCAGTGACAGGCTACGTTTCAACTCTTGCTTGTAGCCGAATTCTTCAATGTCCATGAAGCCGTTCTCCTTGATATGAAAGCAGCTGCACGCTGCAAGTTTGAAGCTGTTGCTATAGCAGCGGCGCCAGATAGTCGGTCCAGCGACTGATGTCCTCGGGCGTGCGCAGCAGGTCGTTGCGCACCTCGATCAGCACCGAGTCCAGCCCGCGTGCGTCGCCGTGAACCGGTACGGTCATGTCACCCAGCGGATCGACTTTGTACGGCTGATTACCGGCGATTTTCAATGGATGCCGGCTCAGCCCGTCGATTACTCGCTGGGCGTACTCCCAGGCCTTCCCGTACAGCACGCCGACTTCCAGCGATCGTGGCTGGCCGTAATATATCGGCGTGAAACTGTGAATCCCCACCACTCGAACCGGTTTATTTTGCTCCACGCGGGCGTCGATCAAGGTTTGCAGGCGTGCATGAAACGGCTTGAACAGGCAGTGCCGGCGGTATTCACGGGTGGCCTCGTCCAGATCGCGATTGCCCGGCACCTGATAAATCTCGC
This sequence comes from Pseudomonas sp. GW822-FHT02G04, assembly GCF_058802085.1. Taxonomy (NCBI): domain Bacteria; kingdom Pseudomonadati; phylum Pseudomonadota; class Gammaproteobacteria; order Pseudomonadales; family Pseudomonadaceae; genus Pseudomonas; species Pseudomonas sp. GW822-FHT02G04. Next base: position 6,210 of record NZ_JBXANU010000004.1, on the reverse strand, counting down.
TCTGCAACGGGATGCTGTCCGGCGCATGACGCGGGCGGTTGAGGTCGATCAACAGCCGTGAATAGTTGGCCGCCAACAGGGTCGCGCCCAGTGCTTCGGCCAAACCCTCGGCCAGCGCCAGGGCGCCGATGTCCCAGGCGATGTGTTCGCGGGCGGCCTCGTCGCTCAGGCCCAGGTCGTTTAACCCGTCCGGGATAAAACGACTGGCGTGTTCACACACCAGAATCAGCGGGTGCTCGGAAGCTTCCCGGCTCAGGGTGTAGGCAGGCCGGGTGTAGAGGCCCAGTTCAGCGGATTCAGTACAGGCGCGCATAGTGCTCACAGAGGTCGGCGGGCGAGAGCTGTTCCGTCAGCGTCAGTTCCTCGGTTTTCAGGGCGAAGTAGGTGTCCAGTAACGCGCTCGGCAGGGCTTCGATCAGCGCCTCGCTGTGGCGCAGGCAATCCAGTGCCCGGGACAGCGACGCGGGCAGGGCGACGATGCCGCGGGCCTGGCGTTGCTCTTCGTTGAGGGAGTCAGGGATTTCATCGGTGATCGCGTTCAACGCCAGGCGCTGCTCGATACCCAGGCGCCCGGCGATCAGCAATGCAGCCATGGCCAGGTGCGGCGAAGCAGTGGCGTCCATGGCGCGAAATTCCAGGTTGTATTGCATGGCCACGGACTTGCCGCCCAGGCTGACGGTCGGGCAAATCCGCAGCGCCGCTTCGCGGTTGCGTTGGCCGAGGCAGGCGTAGGAAGCGCTCCAGTGATGGGGCTGCAAGCGTTCGTAGGAAATCGGCGTCGGCGCGGTGAACGCACAGAGCGCCGGCAAGTAATGCAGAACGCCGGCGGCCCAATGCTGGCCGAGGGGCGACAGACCGTTGGCGGTGCCGGCGTCATACATCACCGGTTGGCCGGCCAGGTCTTGCAGGCTCACGTGCAAATGCACGCCGTTGCACACAGCATGCTCGGCCGTCTTGGGGGCGAAACTCAGGTTGAGGCCCATTTGCCGGGCGATCTCTCGGGTGATCTCGCGCACGTTCACCGCGCGGTCGGCGGCAGCGACACCAAGGGCCGGGCGGCAGGTGATTTCGTATTGGTGCTTGCCGTATTCCGGCAGGAACATTTCCGGCTCCACACCGCCGGCACGCAGTGCACTGAGCAGCCAGCCGCCGAATCCGGCACCCTGGCGCTGGGCTTCCAGGGAGAACGCAAGGTGCTCCGCCGCGCCGCTGTCGAGGTTGAATTCATGTTCGAACGCGGCGTTGATCTGCAAACCCAGCTCTTCGCGATAGCGCTCCACCTCGTTGCGCAACAGCGTACGAGGGCAGGCGCCCCACGGACGGCCATCGGTTTCGCGAATGTCGCCGTGAATAAAGTCCAGCGCCGGGGCGTTGACATCCGGGCCGTTGTTGACGGTCACGCGGCTGCTCAAGTCGGGAACCAGCCGTAAATCCCCATAAGCGCCCCAAGGGTTGCTGGTGGCGATGATGTCTTGCGGGGTCAGGGCGCTATTGGCCGGCACCCAGCCGCAACCGGCCACTTGATAGGTATCGAGTTTGTCGGTGGGAAAGGAACGGCCGCGCGTCACGCCGATCAGGTCGGTGGTGACAATGGTGGTCATGGGCAGTGGCGACAGGCGTTCGCTCATGGCTGCATCTCCTGCAACCGGCCAAGCACGGTCTGGGTGTCGGTGATCCAGCAGTAGCCCTTGATGGCGTTCAGGCAGGCGTGATGCCGTTGTTCGGTGTACGTGGCGCAGGCATCTTCGACCAGCGTCACGAGGTAGCCACGGTCGGCGGCGTCGCGCACGGCCATGTCGACACATTGGTCGGTGACGATGCCGGCAATGATCAGGTGCCGGGTCTCCAGGTTGCGCAGCACGTAGTCGATGCTGGTGGAGTTGAATACCCCGGAAGAAGTCTTGGGCAACACGACCTCGTTTTCGAGCGGCGTCAGCTCCTCGATGATCCGCGCTTGTGGGCTGCCCTTGGGCAGGTGCATGTCCGAGAGTTTGTGATCCAGCGAACGATCGCGGCCATCGGCGGTGAGGCTTTCGATGAGCGTGTGCAACACGTTTTGCCGGGCTCTGCGAAAGGCATTGAGCAGCCTGCGTTGATTGGGCACCACCTGCGTGCGGGCGCGGGTCAGGAAGTAGTCGGCATCCGGCTCGTTGAGGTGCGGGTCGAATTGCGGCTCAAGCCAGGCACGTTGCATGTCCACCAGCAACAGCGCGGTGTGATCGGTGGCAAACGGCAAGTCCCGGGGCGAATGGTGGGGGAGCATGAACATCCTTATTTATCCTCCAGCAGGTGGGTGTCGAAGTCGGCTCGAAGGGCATCTATGCCTTCCAGGCGATCGGCCAGATCGGGGCTGCGCAGGGTCAGGCAGGCAATCAGTGCTTCAACCTGGGCCAGCGCCGGCACCATCGAGTCGAAGGCCGACGCCGACTCCACCGGTGCGCTGATGATCAGGTCGGCTATTTCCCGCAGCGGTGATGCGTAGATGTCGGTGAACAGCACGACACGTGCATGTCGGCTCTTCGCGGCATTGGCGACCCGCAGGGCCTGGGACTGATAGCGGCGATAGTCGAACACCAGCAATACGTCCTGACGCTGCAAGTCGAACAATCGGTCTGGCAATTGCGAGTTGTCTTCCAGGGCGAAACAGCCGGGCCGCAGCAGGCGCAGGTGGTTGAGCAGGCAGTTGGCGAGGAAACCGCTGAAGCGGCCGCCGAAGCAATGGATCTGATGGCGGGTGTCGAGCAGCCACTCCACCAGAATCCGCACATCTTCGGGTTGGGTCAGCGCCTGGGTTTCTACCAGTGCCCGATGGCTGTCTGCCAGATAATGGCTCCAGGGGTCATCTTTTTTGAGTTGAGCGCGGGGCTGCAACAGGGTACTGGGGGAGCGCAGGCGGTGATCCATGTCACTGAGCAAGGCTTCCTGAAAATCGGCGTAACCGCTGAAACCAAGCTTCTTTACCAGCCGCACGATGGTCGGATCGCTGACACCGGCATGTTCGGCCAAACGTGACATCGGGCCCAGTCCGTTACGCGGGTACTGGTCCAGCAAGGCACGTATGACTTTGCGTTCCGACGGCGTGAAGTCCAGGCCGGGCTCGGTGATCAGGTCTCTGAGAGGGGGCATCCGGGCTCCTGCTGGATGGGTGTGTCGGTTTCATTTCATAAAACGCTAAAATAGTATTTATGTAACGTGCGCTACATGTCTAGTGAATTTTTGTGCGGATTTTTAAAGCACTAAAATGGGGCGAAAGCCCCGTGCTTGTGGGGCTACGTGGATGTCGACAGGCTTTGTAGGATATCGCCCATAGGGGTGTGAGATATCGATCCTGCTCAGGGATAAAATGGGCGCTGTGAGCCCAATGTCGCAGCTGCTGCGAGGAAGGCGCCCAGCGTGCGCTTCTTGCGGCACAATGAACCGATTGTTCGCGGCATCGTGCCGTTTTTCATTCCACTGACAGAGAGAACCTCCGTGCAGGCGACCCGCTTGACCCTGATTTGCCACGCTCGAACCGTCGCACAGAAACTGGCGTGCTTTCCTACGAATGAACCAGTGGAAATGGATTGGCAATCGGCGAAGGGCTCGCGCAGTAGTCAGTTCAAGCGAGCGCCACGTTTACTCTGCGGCCCGGAACTGCGGACCCGGCAAACCGCTGAGCTGTTTGGCGACAACGTGGAGATTGTCACGGCGCTGGAGGATTGCGATTTCGGGCGCTGGAAAGGCACGTCGATCGACGACCTGCAAAAGTCCGAACCCGAGACGCTCAAGGATTGGCTCAGCGACCCGACGTCGGCGCCCCACGGTGGCGAGTCGGTGGCGCAGCTCGGTGAGCGGGTGGCCGCGTGGCTGAAGACACTTGAGGCGACGCCGGGGCATGTCGTTGCCATCACCCATCCGTTTGTCATTCGCGCCGCATTGATGCAAGTGTTGCAGGGTGCGGCGTTCAACCAGATAGACGTCGAACCGTTGTCGGCCATCGAATTGCGGTTCAACGGTCGCTGGCGGCTACGCTTGACGGGCATGGGCCCTGAAGGAGCGCTGTGATGAAAAAACTTCTGGTCATCGGTGTCGGCGCCGGCAACCCCGACTACATCACGATGCAGGCGGTGAAGGCGCTGAACCGGGTCGACGTGTTTTTCCTCATGGACAAGGGCCAGAGCAAAGACAAACTGATCGACCTGCGTCGCGAGATCTGCGAGCGCTACATCACCGATCGCGACTACCGCTTCGTTGAAGCCCACAGCCCGGAGCGTGAGCGCGGCGATGTGAACTACAACGCCAGCGTCGAAGACCTGAACCGTGCCAAGCAGCAGACGTTCGAGCGGCTGATCAACGAGGAAATGACCGACGACCAGTGCGCCGGTTTTCTGGTGTGGGGCGATCCGGCGTTGTACGACAGCACCATTCGGATCTTGCAGGCGATTCTGGCGTCCGGTCGTTGTGCGTTCGAGTTCGAGGTGATCCCCGGCATCACCAGCGTGCAGGTGCTGGCGGCGCAACATAAGGTGCCGCTGAACAGCATCGGCCGCTCGATTGAAATCACCACCGGCCGACGGCTGGCGGCCGGCCAGGTAAGCGATGCCGACAGCCTGGTGGTGATGCTGGATGCGCAAGATGCCTACCATCACGTGGCTGATCAGGAGACAGACATTTACTGGGGGGCCTATCTGGGGACGCCGGATGAAATCCTGATCAGTGGCAAGCTCAAAGACGTGGCTGATGAGATTGAGCGGGTGCGCAAGGCGGCGCGGCTGGCGAACGGGTGGATCATGGATACCTACCTGTTGCGCAAGCCTTGAACGCCGCCAGCCGATTGATCAGTGTTCTTTGGCTTTTCTGATCCTGATCAAAATAAACAGCAGGATGCACAGCGCGAGTGGGGTCATGGCCAGCATGGCGTCCCGCGCGGAAATGTCCGCGCCCAGGGTGTGCAGGCCCGAGTAGAACAGCTTGAACAGGCTCAGCAAATAATAGGTGATGGCGATAATCGACAAGCCTTCGACCGCGCGCTGGATTTTGATTTGGGTATCGGCGCGAGCGTTCAGGCTTCTCAGGATTTCCGAGTTCTGTTCTTCCATTTCAACCTGCACCCGCGCCTGCAGCAGATCCCCGAGGTTGGCCACGCTCTTGGCCAGTTGCTCCAGGCGTTGTTCGGTGACGTCACAGTACCTGACGGTAGGTTTGAAGCGTCTTTCGATGAAGATACCCAGGCGCTGGCAATCGCCCACGTGAGTTTCCCTGAGTTCGCCCAAACGCTCGAAAACCAGCTGGGCATACGCTTGGGTGGCGCTGAAGCGGTGTCGGGTTTTCGCGGTGCTGCTGACCACTTGCGCCGACAGACTGGCGATATCAGTCAACAACGCTTTCGCATTACCGGTATCGGGGCCGGCGTTACGTTCCGAAAGGTTGACCAATGTCTTGTCGAAGACGTTGAGCTGAGCACTCAAGGTCTTCGCGGTGGTAAGGGAAAGCGACGCCATCATGCGGTAGGTTTCGATTTCCAGCAGACGGCGGATCATCCGGCCTTGGCGATAGGCATTCAAGCGCTTGTTGACGAACAGGAAACGGTTGGTGCCGTCCTCGCTCAGGCGAAAATCGCTCCAGACCGTCGCATCGCCACCGCCTATGCATGAGCCGCAAGGGTCTTTGAATCCATAAACCGACAGATCACCGGAAAAGGACGCATCGTTGCGCACCACAATCTGCACGGCGTTGATCACGTGCTGCATGAAGGGGGCGACCCGGTCCATCAAGGCCTTGGGTGGCTGGCTCCAGTCAGGCTCGTGACTGGAAGAGGGCGCCACCAGTGTCAGCGTCAGGAACTCCGCGTGCCGCTCCCACTTCAAGGCATGGCCCTCCAGCCTGGTGATGCCCTGGGCCGCATCCGGGTCGACGGGGCCGGGGCAGCACTGACTCAGCAGGGTGTCGCATTGCCCGTCATTAGCCAGAAACGCCAGATGAAACACATGGGCGGGCTCGTCGAAATACAGCGAAGGGCGCGCGTGCAACTCATTGTGCAGGGTCAGTCTTTGCGGGTGCATGCTATCGAGGCCATGTTGGAGTTGTTTGTTTTTGGGACTGGGTGATCCATTTTCGAGTCACAAACAAACCCCGGCCATCGACCAATGCCACTCCGCTTTTCGTAGGAGCCAGGCTTGGGGGGGGGGGGGGGGGGGGGGGGGGGGGGGGGGGGGGGGGGGGGGGGGGGGG